>DAIDJU010000044.1 GCA_027451225.1 Acidocella sp.
ATATAGAAAAAATATCGGCAAAAAACTCTATATGTAGAATTGCCGAATCACTCTTCACCCTCCATCAATACCCCCTGCTAGCGGCCGGCTGATATCGCGGATTGCCGCTACGATATGAGATGGGGGTACACCCATGGCCCAGACTTTGAAGGCGTTGCTCATGAGCGGACAAATCACCAACCCCTCCGCCACCGAGGGGGAACAGAAATTCGACCTGCTGACCGAGAACCCGGTCTACAAGCCGTTCCGCTACCCCTGGGCCTATGAGGCTTGGCTGATTCAGCAGCGCGTGCACTGGCTGCCCGAGGAAGTCCCTCTGGCCGAGGACGTGCGCGACTGGCACAAGAACCTCACCGAGGGCGAGCGCAACCTGCTCACCCAGATCTTCCGCTTCTTCACCCAGGCGGATATCGAGGTGAACAACTGCTACAACCGGAAATACAGCCAGGTCTTCAAACCGACCGAAGTCGTGATGATGCTCTCGGCCTTCTCGAACATCGAGACCGTGCATATCGCCGCCTACTCTCACCTGCTCGATACGGTGGGCATGCCGGAAGTCGAGTACGAAGCCTTCCTCAAATACAAGGAGATGAAGGACAAGTACGACTATATGCACGGCTTCACGGTGGACAATAAGCACGAGGTCGCCAAGACGCTGGCGGCTTTCGGCGCCTTCACCGAGGGCCTGCAGCTCTTCGCCACCTTCGCCATCCTGCTCAACTTCCCGCGCTTCAATAAAATGAAGGGCATGGGCCAAATCATCACCTGGTCGGTGCGCGATGAGTCGCTGCATTGCGAGAGCATCATCAAGCTGTTCCGTACCTTCGTGGCCGAGAACCCGGAGGTCTGGACCGAGGATCTGCGCCGCGAGATCTATCTGACCTGCGCCACCATCGTGGACCATGAGGACGCGTTCATCGGCCTCGCCTTCGAAATGGGCGCGGTCGAGGGCCTGACCGCCGAAGAGGTGAAGCGCTATATCCGTTACATCGCCGACCGGCGCCTGGCCCAGCTCGGTCTGAACGCGCTCTTCCATGTCGAGAAGAACCCGCTGCCCTGGCTGGACGAAATGCTCAACGCGGTCGAGCACGCCAACTTCTTCGAGAACCGCTCCACCGAATATAGCAAGGCATCAACAACCGGAAGTTGGGAAGATGCCTTCGCCGATTTCGACAATAGCGAAGCACTCTCCTCAACTTCTGCCTAACCTCTAACGGAGGAACCCTACCTTCTCCGTAGGGTTCCTCCGTTTGCATAACATCTGCGCGAGTTAAGAAAATTTTGTATTAATTGTTAACAACCGCCCTGTTCAGCATCTGCAAATATATGCAAATACAACCAAGGAGCGATTACCAGCTCCCGGGTTTTGGACTATACTGAATAGCGAAATGGCAGGCGTGACAGACTCAGACGACGATACCGACCTCTTGGGCCGTGGCCAAAGCCCGGCGCCGCGCTATAGCCGCCGCCTGTCGGACAAGATTCTTATAGCCTTCCACCATGCCTGCGATCAGGGCGATTACGAAATCGCCGAGCAATTGCTGCGCATTCTGGAGACCATGCTAACCCGCCGCACCGTGCCGCCCGATGCCAACCGTCGCAAGAGCATTGAGAGCTTGGTTGCAGCGCATGAGCGCCTCTGGCACCTGCGCCACCCCGAGAAGCAGTACGGCTAACGCCTCAACTGCTCACATATTTCTGGTAAACCTCATCGCCGCTGACATGGAACTCCATGCCGGCCCATTGGTTGTATTGGTCATACCATAGGCTTAGGTGCAGCTTGCCGGTAATATCAAAACGCTGCGCCAGAAGCGTGCCGCCCTCAGCCGTCGGCAAGTAATTCCAGCCCGGTGAGTTGACGATGGCCGGGTAATGCCGCCCCGTCTCCACGTTCAGGATCATCGCGTTCAGCATCGCCTTATTCCAATAGGTCATCGGCAGCATTGGCAGTTGGCCAGTGTAGTCGTAATTGCCGGCTTTGGTGCTCTTAATGGTGTACCCGCCGGCAATGGGCTGGGCATGCACCTCAAGCGGCGTACCATTGTGGTTCACGTAGGAATCCAGCGTTCGGAAGGCACCGCCAGACCAGCATTCCACAGCGTGGCCAGTGTAGCGAAAGATGGTAATGCCCGCCAATTTCACAGCCAGCGCCACGTTGATCTCCACGCGCAGGTCATCGCCATTGCGGGTGAAACTGAGATGGTGCTCGCCAATGGGCGTACCGTTACGCAGAACCCTGAACGCGATTTCATTGCCCGGCGGCACGGGCAGTTCATCTGCGCAGGCGGGGACAGCCAGTGCGGATGCACCAACGGCGGCCAGAAATCGGCGTCTGTCCATTTTTAAGCCTCCCCTTCCTGCCGCTCCATTCCGTAACACTCTATCCCCGAGACAGGGGCGACAGAGCGTTCACACCATGGCACAATAACGCTATGCACCAGCTGATTCTACTCCGCCATGCCAAAGCCGAACCCCATGGCAGCACTGCTGACCATGAGCGCGCACTCACCGATGCAGGACGCTCGGCGGCGGGAAAAATCGGCCGGGCGATGCGCAAAGCAGGTCTGGCACCGGACGTAGTCCTGGTCTCCACCGCCACCCGCACACAGGAGACTCTGGAGGCACTGGAGCAGGAGAATGTGTGGGATGAAT
The DNA here is from genome assembly GCA_027451225.1 of Acidocella sp. Taxonomy (GTDB): domain Bacteria; phylum Pseudomonadota; class Alphaproteobacteria; order Acetobacterales; family Acetobacteraceae; genus Acidocella. The sequence goes on from DAIDJU010000044.1 coordinate 2,653, forward strand.
GGCCTAACATCGATTCCCTGCCCCAACTCTACATGGCCACGCCCGGGCAGCTGCGGGATGTGTTGCAGAACCTGCCTGAAAGCGTGCGCAGCGCGCTCGTCATAGGCCACAACCCTGGCCTGCACGAACTGGCTCTCAGCCTCGCGGGTCCGGCGCAAACCCGCCCGGAACTCAAGCGCATAGAAGACGGGTTTCCGACCGCCGCGATGGCCGAATTCCTGGTGGCGACACCCTGGCGGCGGCTTTCTCCCAGCGGCGCCACGCTGCAGCGCTTCATCGTGCCCAAGGATCTGGCCTAGTTCCGCTACGCATGGCAGCGCCGCCCTGAACGCCTCTCCCGCCGCTTTACAGGGGGCGGCGGATTTAATAACGCTGTCGCTGTCCTCGGATACAGGGGGAATGAAGGAAAATGTTCTCCCTGGCTTATGAATATCCAAATAGAAGGTGAATCCGTATGGCTCAAACCGCATCCAGCAAGCAGGTCGGCACCGCAACGCTGACCCTTGGCGATAAGACAGCCTCTCTGCCCGTTCTTGGCGGCACCCTCGGCACTGATTGCGTCGACGTTCGGAAGCTCCAGAGCGAGCTCGGCGTTTTCACTTTCGACCCCAGCTACGGCGCCACGGCGTCCTGCGAAAGCTCCATCACCTATATCGACGGCGATGAGGGCATCCTGCTGCACCGCGGCTACCCGATCGACCAGCTGGCCGAGAACTCGACCTTCCTGGAAGTCGCCTACCTGCTGCTGAACGGCGAGCTGCCGAACAAGGACGAGTTCGAGAAGTTCAACAGCGGCGTCATGCGCCACACCATGCTGCACGAGCAGATCCGCAGCTTCTGGTCCGGTTTCCGCCGCGATGCGCACCCGATGGCCATGCTCTGCTCCGTCGTCGGCGCCATGTCCGCCTTCTACCCGGACAGCATCAACGTGCATGACGCGCGCCAGCGCGAAATTTCCGCCTTCCGAATGATCGCCAAGATCCCGACGATCACCGCCTGGGCGCACAAGTACAATGTCGGCCAGCCCTTCGTGTACCCGAAGAACGAGTACTCCTACGCCGAGAACTTCCTGTACATGTTCCATGCGGTTCCGGCTGAGGATTACAAGCCGAACCCGGTGCTGACCGCCGCCATGGACCGCATCCTGATCCTGCATGCGGACCACGAGCAGAACGCCTCCACCTCCACGGTTCGTCTGGCTGGCTCCACCGGCGCCAACCCGTTCGCCTGCATCGCCGCCGGCATCGCCTCTCTGTGGGGCCCCGCCCATGGCGGCGCCAACGAGGCCGTGCTGAAGATGCTGGCCGAAATCGGCCACAAGGATAACATCCCCGAGTTCATCAAGCAGGTGAAGGACAAGAACAGCGGCGTGAAGCTGATGGGCTTTGGTCACCGCGTGTACAAGAACTTCGACCCCCGCGCGAAGATCATGCAGAAGACCTGCCATGAAGTGCTGGGCGAGCTGGGCATCAAGGACGAGCCGATGCTCGACCTGGCCATCGAGCTCGAGAAGATCGCGCTGGAGGACGATTACTTCGTCTCCCGCAAGCTGTACCCGAACGTGGACTTCTACTCGGGCATCATCCTGAAGGCGATGGGCTTCCCGACCCAGATGTTCACCCCGATCTTCGCGCTCGCCCGCACCGTTGGCTGGATCAGCCAGTGGAAGGAAATGATGGAAGATCCCACCAACCGCATCAGCCGTCCGCGCCAGATCTACACCGGCGCGCCGACCCGCGATTACGTGCCGCTCGACAAGCGTGGCTAATTCGCAGGCGTGCGAACATACCGGCCAGGGGGAGTTCCCCCTGGCCTTTTTTATTTTAGCATAATCCCATGATCTCAACTCTCCCCACCGGCCCGTGGCGCAACCTGATCGTTGGCCTGATCTACATGGTCGTCATCACGGCCCTGGCCACCTCGGCCTATATGCTGGCGGGCTGGAGCCTGAGCGACGCTTTCTACTTCGTCGTCATCACCATCTTCACCGTCGGCTACCAGGAGCTGCACCCCATCGTCTCGCCCGAGATGCGGGCGCTGACCATGGCGACCATCGTGCTCGGCTGCACCGGCGTCATCTTCCTCACCGGCGCGCTGGTGCAGGCCTTCACCTATACGCAGATTCAGCAACTGCTCGGAAACAAGCGGATGAAAACCCAAATCGAGAAGATGACCGGCCATGTGATCATCTGCGGCTTCGGCCGGATCGGCCACGCTTTGGCGGAGGAGCTGCGCGCCGGCGGCATAGAGTTCGTCATCGTGGACCTCGACGAAGCTCGGCTGGCCCGCGCCTCGGCGGAAGGGTTTCACACCTGGGCGGGCGACGCCACCACCGAGGCCACGCTGAAGGAAGTTGGCGTAATGCGCGCCCGCGCCCTAGCCACCGTAGTGCCCAACGACGCCGTGAACGTGTTCATCACCCTCACGGCCCGCAGCCTGAACAAGGATCTGGAGATCATCGCCCGCGGCGTTTCGCCCAGCACCAAGGGCAAATTGCTGCATGCCGGCGCCAGCTCGGTGGTCGAGCCCACGCATATCGGCGCCGAGCGCATCGCCCAGATGATCCTCTACCCCCGCACCTCGCGCATCACCGAGGGCACGCAGCGCATCCGCACCATGGCGGCGGGGCTGCATGGGCTAGGGCTTGAACTGGAAGTGGAGGCCGTGCCGCCGGACGGCAAAATGGCCGGGCGGACGATCGAGCAGGCGGAGCGCGAGACAGACGGCTCCGTGTTCATCATCGCCATCAACCGCAAGAGCGGCGAGACCCTGACCCGCCCCGATCCGTCCACAGTCATCGAACCCGGCGACGGGGTGGTGATGATCACCCGCGCCAGCCGTACCATGGGGAAACGCGACTGACTGCCCCTTGAATCGAAAATATCCGATCCATATATCGGACATCGACGATGCAGAACACACCCGCCCTTAATTTCGACGAAGCGCTGAAAGCCCTGGCCAACCCTGTGCGGCGCAAGATCCTCTCCGGCCTGAAAACCCCGGAGCGGAACTTCCCCGGCCAGGACCATCCCTATGCGCTCGGCGTTTGCGCCGGGCGCATAGAAGCCACGTGCGGCTTATCGCAATCCACCGTCTCGGCGCATCTGGCCGTGCTGCATCAGGCCGGCTTGGTCAGCAGCCATAAGATCGGCCAATGGGTGTTCTACCGGCGCGACGAAGCGGCCATCGCCACTTTTCTTAACCATCTAGGCCAAAGTCTCTAGGAGCCAGCCATGCCCAGCCTGTTCGATCCCCTCCAGCTCGGCGATCTTACCCTGCCGAACCGTATCATCATGGCCCCGCTCACGCGCTGCCGCGCCAGCGCCGGGCGCGTGCCCAACGCCATGATGGCTGAATACTACGCCCAGCGCGCCGCTGCCGGGCTGATCATCTCCGAGGCCACCGCCGTCACCCCCATGGGCGTGGGCTACCCGGACACCCCCGGCCTGTGGAGCCAGGAGCAGGTGGAGGGCTGGAAGCTCGTCACCAGCGCCGTGCATAAGGCGGGCGGGCGCATCTTCGCCCAGCTCTGGCATGTGGGCCGCATCTCCGCGCCGCTCTATCTGAATGGCGAGCTGCCGGTCAGCGCCTCGGCTATCGCGGCACAGGGCCATGTCAGCCTGGTCCGCCCGCTGCAGGACTACGTCACCCCCCGCGCGCTGGAGCTGGACGAGCTGCCCGGCATCATCGAGGCCTACCGCAAGGCCGCGATGAACGCGCAGATGGCCGGTTTCGACGGCGTGGAAGTGCATGCCGCCAACGGCTACCTGCTTGACCAGTTCCTGCAGGACTCCACCAACAAGCGCACCGATGAGTATGGCGGGCCGATCCAGAACCGCGCCCGGCTGCTGCTGGAGGTGACCGACGGCGTGGCCTCCGTGTTCGGGGCGGAATATGTCGGCGTGCATCTCGCTCCGCGCGGCGATACCCACACCATGGGCGATTCCAACCCGCTCGCCACCTTCTCCTATGTGGCGCAGGAGCTGAACGAGCGCGGCATCGCCTTCATCTGCACCCGCGAGTACGAGGGGCCGGACTCGATCACCCCGCAGCTCAAGAAGGTGTTCGGCGGCGTGGTCATCGCCAATGAGAAGTACACCCTCGAATCGGCCCAGCAGGCGCTGGATGCCGGCGAGGCCGACGCCGTGGCCTGGGGTAAGGCGTTCATCGCCAACCCCGACCTCGTCACCCGCCTGGCCCAGAAAGCCCCGCTGAACGAGCTGGACGCCGCGACCATGTATGGCGGCGGCGCCAATGGCTACACGGATTATCCGACCCTGGAAGCCGTAAACGCATAAACCCTTCCCCGGCGGTCAGAACAGTTCGATCTGGCCGCCGGCTTTCTTCTTCTCACGCAGGATGCCGTCCCGCACCAGCCATTCATGGCAGCGCACCTGGTTGCGCCCGTGCTGCTTGGCCACGTAGAGCGCCTCATCCGCCCGGCCGAAGGCGCTGGCCCCGGTATCATCCCCCTTCAGGGTGGAAAACCCGACACTGATCGTCACCCGTCCGACCTGGGGAAACACGGCCGATTGCACGGCATTGCGGAAGGCTTCCAGCCGGATCGCGGCCATGCCGAGCGGGGTGTTGTGCAGGATGACAAGGAACTCCTCCCCGCCGAAACGGAACACACTGCCCATCTCCCCCAGGCAGCCTTCCATCAGCCGCCCCATGAGGATCAGTACCTCGTCGCCATAGAGATGACCGAATTCATCGTTGATGCGCTTGAAGAAGTCGATATCCGCCACGGCGATGACCGCCTGCTTCTCCTGCACGGCCTGATGGAAATAGCTGTTGAAGCCCCGGCGGTTGAGCAGGCCGGTCAATTCGTCCCGGCTGCCGTAATCGAGCAGCCCGGCATGGTTGTTGTAAACCCGGATAAGCCGCGAGACGGTCAGCGTCTCCGCGCGGGTCAGGCGTTCTGGGCGGAGGAGTTCGATCATCCCGGCGGGCCTGTTGCCGTCGTGAATGGCGAAATCGTAGCGGAAGCCGCCATTTACCTCGCCTTCCAAGCAGGCGCCATGCTTCAGGCCCGGCAGAACGGCCCTGTCCTCGCCCGGCTCAGCCCCTTCGGGCAATACGAGGTGCCTCTGCATAACCCGGCTCTCGCCGCCCCAGGCAATGCGCCAAAGCACCAGGCGGCTGGCGCCGACAAGCTCGTAGATGAGCTCGGCGAACATGGCCTCCAACTCGCGCTTGTCCCGCAAATAGGTCAGATCGGCTACGGTATCGAGAATCTCTGTCATGGCTCGCGCTGAAAGTTAGAGCCATTCAACTTTCAAATTCTTACCAACGGCGTAAATTTTATCTCTCAACCGGCGGTAAGCAGCCGCCATTTTTTACGTGGCCATAGCCTTAGCCGCCCGAGGTTGGTATAGACCGCATCCATTAAATTTCCGAAGGTACACGACCCATGGCCCGCCGCCGCCAGCTCTATGAAGGCAAAGCAAAAATCCTGTTCGAGGGCCCCGAGCCCGGCACACTCGTGCAGTATTTCAAGGATGACGCCACCGCGTTCAATGCCCAGAAGAAGGGCACGATCACCGGCAAGGGCGTGCTGAACAACCGCATCAGCGAGTTCCTGATGACGAAGCTGGCGGAGATCAACATCCCCACGCACTTCATCCGCCGCCTGAACATGCGCGAGCAGCTGATCAAAGAGGTGGAGATCGTGCCCATCGAGGTGGTGGTGCGCAACATCGCCGCCGGGTCCATCGCCCAGCGCCTGGGCATCCCCGAGGGCACCCGCCTGCCGCGCTCGATCGTCGAGTACTATTACAAGAACGACCAGTTGAACGACCCGATGGTGGGCGAAGAGCATATCACGGCCTTCGGCTGGGCTACCCCGCAGGACATGGATGACATCATCCACCTCACCCTGCGCATCAACGACTTCCTCACCGGGCTGTTCCTGGGCGTCGGCATCACGCTGGTCGATTTCAAGATCGAATTCGGCCGCCTGTACGAGAACGAGGACATGCGAATCGTCCTGGCCGACGAGATCAGCCCGGATAATTGCCGCCTGTGGGACGCCAAGACCAACGAGAAGATGGACAAGGACCGTTTCCGCCGCGACCTCGGCAAGATCGAGGAAGCCTATCAGGAAGTCGCCCGCCGCCTTGGCATTCTGCCCGAGGCCGGTGCGCGCGACCTCAAGGGCCCGGAGACGATGCAGTAACCCTGCATCCCTCCCCCCACTCAGCCAAGGATAGAACATGAAAGCCATCGTTACCGTCATGCTCAAGAACGGCGTGCTGGACCCGCAGGGCAAGGCCATTGGCCACGCCCTGCATAATCTCGGCTTCCCCCAGGTGGGCGAGGTCCGCATGGGCAAGATCATCGAGCTGGAACTGGCCGAGACCGACGCGGCCAAGGCCCAGACCGCCGCCGAGGACATGGCGCGCAAGCTGCTCGCCAATACCGTGATCGAAAGTTTCAAGGTCGAGATCGCGGCTTAAAGCCGCATCGCCCGGAGCCGCCATGAAAGCCGCAATCCTCCTCTTCCCCGGCATCAACCGCGAGCGCGACATGGTGCTGGCCGTGCGCCAGAGCTTTGGCGCTGAGCCTACAGTCGTCTGGCATAAGGAAACCGAGCTCCCCGCCGGGACCGATCTCGTCATCCTGCCGGGCGGGTTCTCCTTCGGCGACTATCTGCGCTGCGGCGCGATGGCGGCGCAAAGCCCCATCATGCGCGCGGTGAAGGCCCATGCGGAGCGCGGCGGCTATGTGCTGGGCGTGTGCAACGGCTTCCAGATCCTCACCGAAACCGGTCTGCTGCCCGGCGCGCTGCTGCGCAATGCCGGTCTGCGCTTCCTCTCCATGGACACGATGCTGCGCGTCGAGCGCAACGACACCGTGTTCACCAATAAATGGGAGAAGGGGGCGGTCTTCCGCGCCCCGATGGCGCATGGCGACGGCAACTACACCGCCGATGAGGTCACGCTGGACCGGCTGGAGGGCGAGAACCTCGTCGCCTTCCGGTATGCCGACGGCAACCGCAACGGCTCGGCGCGGGACATCGCGGGCATCTTCGCCCCCAATCTGCGCGTGCTCGGCCTGATGCCGCACCCGGAAAACCTCGTCGATCCGCTGATGGGCGGCACCGACGGCAAACCCCTCTTCGACGCACTGGCCGCCGCATGACACAAGTAAACGCCGATCTCGCCAAATCCTTCGGGCTGAACGCCGAGGAATGGGGCAAAGTCCTGGAGATCATGGGCCGCACGCCGAGCCTGACCGAACTTGGCATCTTCTCGGTCATGTGGTCCGAGCATTGCTCCTACAAATCCAGCCGCGTGTGGCTGAAGGAACTGCCGACCAAGGCCCCCTGGGTCATCCATGGCCCCGGCGAGAATGCCGGCGTCATCGATATCGGCGAGGGTCTGGCCGCCATCTTCAAGATGGAGTCGCATAACCACCCGAGCTTCATCGAGCCGTATCAGGGCGCTGCCACCGGCGTCGGCGGCATCTTGCGCGACGTGTTCACCATGGGCGCGCGCCCCGTGGCCAACCTCAACGCGCTGCGCTTTGGCGACCCGAAGCTGCCCGTGACCAAGCGCGTGGTGGATGGCGTGGTGCGCGGCATTGGCGGCTACGGCAATTGCGTGGGCGTGCCCACCGTGGGCGGCGAGGTGAATTTCCACCCGGCCTATAACGGCAACCCGCTGGTCAACGCCATGACCGTTGGCATCGCCAAGCAGGACAAGATCTTCCTCTCGGCCGCCGCCGGCGTGGGCAATCCGGTGGTGTATGTCGGCTCCAAGACCGGGCGCGACGGCATCCACGGCGCGACCATGGCCAGCACCGAGTTCGACGCCGCCTCCGAGGACAAGCGCCCGACCGTGCAGGTGGGCGACCCGTTCACCGAGAAGCTGCTCATCGAGGCCTGCCTGGAGCTGATGCAGACGGACGCCATCGTCGCCATTCAGGACATGGGCGCTGCCGGCCTCACCTCCTCCTCAGTCGAGATGGCCGGCAAGGGCGGTGTGGGCATCGAGCTGACCCTGGACGACGTGCCGCAGCGCGAAACCGGCATGACCGCCTATGAGATGATGCTCTCCGAGAGCCAGGAGCGCATGCTGCTGGTGCTGAAGCCGGAGCGTTCCGAGATGGCCCGCGCCATCATCGAGAAATGGGACCTGGACTACGCCGTCATCGGCCATATCACCGATACCGGGCGTATCGTGGTCAAGCACAAGGGCGTGGTCGAGGCGGACATCCCGCTGGCCCCGCTCTCGGATGCAGCGCCACTCTATCGCCGCCCCATCGCCGAGACGCCCAAGCCCGCCCCCCTGGGTGCCGTGGACCTCTCCGCCCCGCTGGATGAGGCGCTGCTGAAGCTGATCGCCAGCCCGGACCTCTGCTCGCGCCGCTGGATCTTCGACCAGTATGACAGCTCCGTGGGCGGCCAGACGGTGAAGCGTCCGGCCCAGGCCGACGCCGCCATCGTCAAGCTGGAAGACACCAAGCGCGCCCTCGCCGTTACCGCCGACTGCACCCCGCGCTACTGCGTGGCCGATGCCGAACAGGGCGGTGCCCAGGCCGTGGCCGAGGCTTGGCGCAACATCACCGCCACCGGCGCACTGCCGCTGGCCGTGACGGACAACATGAATTTCGGCAACCCCGAGAAGCCCGAGATCATGGGCCAGTTCGCCAGCGCCATCAAAGGCATGGCGGCGGCCTGTAAGGCGCTGGACTTCCCGGTCGTCTCCGGCAACGTCTCTCTTTACAACGAGACCGAGGGCCGCCCGATCCTGCCTACCCCGGCCATTGGCGCCGTGGGCGTGCTGGAGGATGCCGCTCAGGCCGTGGGCTACGGCCTCAAGCCCGGGCTGGAACTGGTGCTGGTCGGCCAGACCAAGGGCGAGCTCGGCCGCTCGCTGTACCTGCGTGAAATCCTGGGCCGCGAGGATGGCGCGCCGCCGGTAGTGGACCTCGCCGCCGAGCGCAAGAACGGCGATTTCGTCCGCACCCAGATTCTGTCCGGCAAGGTTACCGCCAGCCATGACGTCTCCGATGGCGGCGTGCTCGTCGCCGTGGCGGAAATGCTGCTGGCCGGTGAGGCCGGGGCCGAGCTGGCCGCCGAGGGCGATGCCGCCTTCTGGTTCGGCGAGGATCAGGCCCGCTACGTGCTTGCCGTCAGCGATGCTAACGCGCTGCTGACCGCTGCGCGGGAGGCAGGTATTCCGGCACAGCGCATCGGCCATGCCACCGCGACAGAAAAATTGACACTGCCGAATGGCATTGCCATATCCTTGCCACAGTTGCGTGAGGCCCATGAGGGGTTCTTCCCGCAGTGGTTCGCCTGAACAAGGGGAGCAGAGACGAATGGCCATGCACGCGAGCGACATCGAGGCTCTGATCAAGGCGGCCTTCCCGGACGCCAGGATCGAGATTGAGGATTTGGCTGGCGATAATGACCATTACGCGGCGACCGTAGTGTCTGAAGCGTTCCGGGGCGTTTCCCGCGTGCGCCAGCACCAGATGGTCTACGCCGCTCTGCAAGGCCGCATGGGCGGCGAACTTCACGCTTTGGCGCTGCAAACCTCAGCGCCCGATTAAGGGATTCTTTAAACGAATGGACAATCCGATTTTTGTTGAAATTCAGAACCATATCGACGGTTCTGAAGTCATGCTGTTCATGAAGGGCACCCCGCTCTTCCCGCAATGCGGCTTCTCCGCCCGCGTGGTGCAGATCCTCAAGCATGCGGGCGTGCCGTTCGCCTCGCTGAACGTGCTGGAGAACCAGGAGATCCGCGAGGGGATCAAGGAATTCTCCAGCTGGCCGACCATCCCGCAGCTCTATATCAAGGGCGAGTTCGTCGGCGGCTGCGATATCGTGACCGAGATGTTCCAATCCGGCGAATTGCAGGCCCTGCTGAACGAAAAGGGCATCCAGCAAAACGCTGCGTGATCCCGCCTTTTCCCCGGTGATCGTTTTCGTCACCGACGAACTGCCCAGGCCCGGCGCCGCCGGGCATCTGGCGCTGAACCACGCGATCATCGACTGGCTGCAGCAGGAAGGTTACTGCGTGACCATCCTGCTCACCGGCTCCCGGCTGGCCTTGCCGGTGCAGCGTTATACCGAGGCCCGGGTCACTGGGCCGCATGTTACTCAGTTCGGCCGTTATCTCGGCACACTCTCTCCCTCCGCCGCTTTGGGCGTAAGCCTGCGCGCCTTGCTGCGCCGCATGCCGCCAGCGCTTGCCGCCCGGGTGCGACAAGCACGGCACAATGCCGATGCGGTGCTTGGCGGCTTCCCCAGCACGTCCGATCTGCGCTGGTGCGCCCGCGCCATAGACAAGCTGCGGCCCGAGGCCGTGCTGATCGACACGGTTTTCCGCGCCCCGCTGCTGGCCGAGCCGGAACTGGCCGGGCTGAACAGCATCGTCATCACGCATGACGTCTTCCACCGCCGCGCCCAGGCGCTCTCGGCCGCGGGCTACCATGTGCTGCCGGAGAATTTTTCCCGCATCCGGGAGGCCACGCTGCTCGGCCGCGCCAGATCCATCGCCGCCATCCAGCCGGAAGAAGCCGAAATGCTGCGCGCCATGTGCCCGGCGCGGAATATCTTCACCGCGCCGATGCCTGCCCTGCCCTGCCCGCCCACGCCGGAGATCAAGCGAATTCCCGGCCGGCTGGTGTTCGTCGGCAGCGACTCGTTGCCGAATCTGGATGGGTTGCGCTGGTTCTTCGCGGAAATCTGGCCGCAATTGCAGCCGCACGGGCTAACGCTGGATCTGGTGGGCGATTGCGGCAGGGCATTCCCCCGCCCGCCGCAAGGGGTTAAAGCGCGGGGGCGCGTCGCCCAGCTGGCGCCGCTGCTGCACCGGGCATCGTTGGCCATCTCGCCGCTGCGTACCGGGTCTGGCCTCAAGATCAAGCTGCTCGATTACGCCCGGCATGGGCTCCACACCATCGCCACGCCCCCTAGCCTGCAAGGCTTCTACCTGGACGCCGACTCCCCCTTCATCATGGCCGGCAGCGCCAACATCTTCGCCGAGGCGGTGCGCCGCCATGCCGCCATGCCGCCACAGCCCGATGCGGCGCTCGCTTACGTCACGCTGCATTACGGCGTAACGGCCAGTTTCGCTGGGCTGCACGCGGCGCTCACGCCGGAGTTGGCGGCGGCGACACAGGACGATCTACGCTCACTGAAACTCTGAAGTCAGCGCCACAAAATCGTCATGAAACATTAATCACGCGGCAACAGATTTCTGCCGTCACATGCCGTAACAGCCCTCGCGAGTATCGGCTAACATCACGTTAAGCCGCCGTTCATGACGACGAACAGAGGGGCTATAAGTGAGCAAACAATATAAGCAATACATCTTCCGCAGCAAGCTGCGGAGGCACACGCTTCATCGTGCCGTTATGCTTGGTTTGATTGCCAGCATTGTTCTGGCTCCCACAGCCTTCGCGAAAACCTCCGCTTCCGCGTGGACACAAGCGCCCATTCCCGCAGGAGCCCCCAAACTTTCGGCTTCTGTTTTTTCCAGGTGATGAAGCATCCTCTTATCGGATAACACAACGAAACTTTGCCTAAATATTTAAAAAATCCTTTTCCATTCCATTAACCATCGCAACGCAGTGTCGGCGGCATGACTATCCAGGCGTGCTATGACCGAGCTTAATTCTTCCGTTCTCGAACCCCCGCTCTCCCCACAAGCCTCGCGGGATTTGCGCCAGCGCAATGCACGGCGCGAGGTTACCGAACGCCGGCGCATGACCGAACGCCTGCGCAAAGCCCTGGTGGCGGGCGGCTTTGCCCTGCACTATCAGCCGATCATCACGCTCGGCACGGGCTTTGCGCGCGGCGCGGAAACACTGGTACGGCTGCGCCATTCCCGACGCGGCTTCATCCCTGCCCAGCAATTCCTGCCCATCGCTGAACGCTCAGACGTGATCACCAGCATAGGCGGCTGGACACTGCGCGAGGCCTGCCGCCACGCCGCCGCCTGGCCCGTGCATTTTACCATCGCCATGGCGCTCCCCCTGCCGCATCTGCAAAGCGGACAGCTCATTCGCCAGTTGCTCGAGTCGCTGAGTCTGTCCGGCCTTGCGCCAGAACGGCTGGAACTGGAAATCACCGAGCCTGCCCTGCTCGATGGCAATGACGACACGGTATTTGCCCTGAAGGCCCTGCAAGGCATTGGGGTGCGGCTGGCGCTGAACAATTTTGGCACGCTCTATGCCAGCCTGAGCGCGCTCAAGCGTCTGCCCTTCGCCACACTGCGGCTGGACCGCTCTTTGGTGCAGAACTTGGAGGAAGACACGAACAACGCCATCGTCCGCGCGGCCATTGAGGCCGGGCACGCCCTAGGCCAAACCATACTGGCTGATGGCGTTGAGAATGAAACACAATACAAAATTTTGATGGAATTGGGCGCCGACGAGGGCCAGGGCGCCTATTTCGGCCCGCCCGTGGGGCCAGAAGAAATGACAGCCATGTTCGCGCCCGCCTGACCGGCTTTGAACATGGCGGGCAATCAGGCATAAGCCTTGGCTTATGACGAATGATCCCGCCGAACAGGCGATCCTCACCACGCTCGCCGCGCGCGGGCCGAATAAATCCATCTGCCCGACCGAAGCCGCCCGTACCCTGGCCGGCAACCCGGCGGACGATAGCTGGCGCAAGAGCCTTGCGCCGGTGAAACTGGCGGCGCAGCGCTTGGCCCGCGCAGGGCGGATCGAGATTCTCCGCAAGGGCAAGCCCATCAGCCCGGACGTGCTGCACGGCGTGCTCCGCCTGCGCCTAAAACAGGAAGACTGAAATGCGCGAGCGGCTGACCAATTTCCTCACCGGGCTTGGTGAAGCCTGGAGCCTCGCCAAACCCTATTTTACCTCCGAGGAGCGCTGGGCCGCCCGTGGGCTGCTGGTAGCCATCGTGACGCTCAACCTGATGTTGGTTGGGCTGAACGTGGTGCTGACCTATTGGAACCGCGACTTCTTCGCCGCCATCCAGGTTTACGACGAAAAGACGGTCGTACACCTGCTGTACTATCTGTACATCATCCCGCCCGGCTCCCATTCTCCCATGCCGGGCTTCGCCGAGCTGGTTACAATCTACATCCTCATCGCGGTGTATGCCTTCTACCTCAACCAGATGCTGCAGATAAAATGGCGGCAATGGCTGACCACGCATTATGTCGAGAACTGGCTGAGCGACCGCGCCTATTACACCATCAGCCTCAGCCATAATCCTGGGGCGGTTATCGACAACCCAGACCAGCGTATCGCCGAGGATTTGCGGGATTTCACCGCCAACTCCCTGTCGCTGGGCATGGATTTCATCTCCAACGTCGTCACGCTGTTCAGCTTCGTATTCGTGCTCTACGCCATCTCGGGCTCCGTCACGGTGCTCGGCTTCACTATCCACGGCTACATGCTCTGGGTAGCGGTGCTGTACTCCGCCGTTGGCACAGCCATCACCCAGCTTATCGGCCGCAAGCTGGTGCCGCTCTCCTTCAGCCAGCAGGCGCTGGAAGCGAATTTCCGCTACGGCCTCGTGCGCGTGCGCGAGAACCCGGAGGCCATTGCCCTGCTGCGTGGCGAGGGCGACGAGCAACTCACCCTGCGCGAACGCTTTCAGGCGGTGCGAGACAATTTCTGGGCGATCATGCGCCGGACCAAGCTGCTGAACTTCTTCACCATCGGGTTCACGCAGATCGCCAATATCTTCCCGCTGGTGGTCATCCTGCCGCGCTATTTCGCCAAGAAGATCGGGCTGGGCGAATTGTCGCAGATCCCCATGGTGTTCGGCCAGGTGCAGGGCGCGCTCTCCTGGTTCATCACCTCCTACCCCAATCTGGTGGTGTGGCGCGCCACCGTCTCGCGTTTGCACGGATTCCGCGAGGCGATGGAAGCCGCCCGCACCGCCGCCGCTGGGGGGCCGCGTTTGGGCCAGCCCGGAACAGCGCTGGTGCTGGACAACCTTACCCTGACACTGCCCGATGGCCGCAAGCTGCTGGACCATGCCAGCCTCACCCTGCCGCCGGGCGAGAAGATTACCGTTACAGGCCCTTCCGGCTCCGGCAAATCCACGCTGTTCCGGGCTATCGCGGGCATCTGGCCGTTTGGCGACGGGCATATCACCCCGCCCTCCGGCAGCATCATGTTTCTGCCGCAGCGCCCGTATTTCCCACTGGGCAGCCTTAAGCGCAGCATTGCCTACCCCGCGCCGGACGACGCGATTGCCGACGAAGCGGCGGTGGACGCGCTCTCTGCGCTGGGGCTGGGGCATCTTGCCGGCCGGCTGCACGAGCAGAGCAATTGGGGGCTGCAGCTCTCGGGCGGCGAGCAGCAGCGCCTCGCCCTGGCCCGCGCGCTTCTCGCAGCGCCCAACTGGCTGTTTCTGGACGAAGCCACCTCGGCGCTGGACCCTGCTCTCGCTGCCACGGTGCAGGCCACGCTGGCCAAGCGCCTGCCGCACACCACCATCGTCGCCATCAGCCACCATGATGACAGCACGGGCCAGAGGCTGCTGCATCTGGCCGATGGTGTGCTGGCGGCGGAGTAGTTAGCGGGAGAGGCGAATCCCCACCATCCGGCTGGCGATGCGCCGCCGGATGGTCTCCAGCACCGGGCCCGAGGTGCAGAGCGGCGCGCAGCTTTCGGCCTCGCGTCTGGCCTGCATGGCCTCGGGCAGGGCGATCACCGCGTCCTCGGCATTGTCGAACACGCCGCGATGGCCGGTATCAAGGAAGCTTTCCACCGGTGCCGCCTCGGCAAAGATCACGTCATGACGCGGCAATTCAATGTGGTAGTAGGTCACCCGCCGGGCGCCGTGGTCCTGGCGGATATTGGCCCAGTTGATCAGCAATTTCACCGGCACCAGCATACCCTCCAGATACAGGGCATGGTCTGGCGAAAGCCGCAGCTCGCGGGCGGGCATGCCATCACCCAGCGCATCGGTCTCGATGATCACGGGCCTTACCATTTCCGGGCGCAGCTGGGTGGCAATCTCCACCTCCCGCCGCCCGATCCAGACGATCGGCTGCTCCTCGCCATCGCGGGTGATAAGCAGATCGCCCTCGCGCAGCTCCTCCACCTTCACCTCGCCGCGCGAGGTGAGGATGCGCGTGCCCTCGGCGAAACAGGGATTCACCGGCACGGAGGTGGTGAACACACCGTCGATGAAATTGTGGTTGCTGTTCGGGTTTTGCCGGATGTCGGAGAAGCTGAGAATCAGCGTGCCGGTATTGGCGGCGCTGCCGAACAGCCCCACGGCCATTTCGTCGATGATCTTCTGCTCGTTGGCATTGAGCGTGAACGGCGTGCTCGGGCCCGGGCGCACCGTGCCGTCCACGATCAGGATCGTGCTGCCGCTATAGGCGGCAAAGGTGGCGTAGCCCGCGAACTGGGCATTATCGGCCGCGGCGGTGCTGGCTACATCCAGTTCCGAGAACAGGCTCTTGATCACCTGCAACGTCACCTGATCGCCGTACAGGCCGTAATGCCCGGGCTGAAAATTCTGCACCGTGCCGCCAAAATAAGCGCTGCTGGAGAGCGTGCCGTTAACCGTGGCGGTATTCACCCCCATGGCACCGTTGGTGAAGATCAGTACGCCCGCATCCCCGGCATTGTTCAGAAAATCGATATTCGTGCCGACCGTCAGCGGCTGTGTAACCGTCAACGTGCCGTAAGACGCTATGGTGTAATTCGCCATGCCGGTTCCCGCAGGCCCAAAGATGCCCGGCACAACCAGAGCGCCGAATCAACTAAAAGCAACTTACTGCAGATTGTATCTTATTCAGTTAACGAATCAACAAACCTGATTAAACGATAAACCCGCCGCCGAGCACGCGCGTGCCATCGTAAAACACCGCCGCCTGGCCGGGGGCGGCCAAAGCCGGTTCCTCCAGCCGCAGCAGCGCGCCATTGCCCTCGGGCAAAATCAGGGCCGGGTGCAGCGTGTCTCGTGCACGCAGCTTCACATTGGCGCCCAACGCGCACGGGTCCACCAGCCAGTTCACGTCGCGCAGCCGCACCTCGGCGCTCTGCACCCCGCGCGGGCCGACGACGATGCGCCGCGTTCCGGGCTCGATCTTCTTCACCACCATATGCGCGGCGGCGTCCGGCAGGCGCTTGGCCTGGCCGATGGTGTAGCGGGCAATGCCCTGATGTTGCCCCAGAACGTGGCCGTCCTCGGTGACGACCTCGCCGGCCTCCAGCGCGTCGGGGCGGTATTTCTCCACAATCCCGGCATAGGTGCCGGAGGGGACGAAGCAGATATCCTGGCTGTCGGCCTTTTCCGCCACGGCGAGGCCCATCTCGGCCGCCAAAGCGCGGACCTCGGCCTTGGAGGCATAGTTCCCCAGCGGAAAGCGGCAGAATTCCAGTTGCTCGCGCGTGGTGGCGAAGAGGAACCAGCTCTGGTCGCGGGTATCGTCCACGGCCTTGTGCATCTCGGCCCCGTCCGGGCCTTCCACGCGGCGCACATAATGCCCGGTAGCCATGGCGTCCGCCCCTAGCCCGCGCGCCATTTCCAGCAGATCCCCGAATTTCAGGTGCTGGTTGCAGGCGATGCAGGGAACGGGCGTCTGACCGCCGGCATAAGAATCGGCGAAGGCGGAGATCACGCTCTGCTGGAAGCGCGTTTCCGAGTCGATGACGTAATGGGCGATACCGAGCCGGTCCGCGACGCGCTTGGCGTCGTGGATGTCCTGCCCGGCGCAGCACGCGCCCTTGCGGCCCACGGCGGCGCCATGGTCGTAGAGCTGCAGCGTGACGCCGATCACCTCATGCCCGGCACGCGCCATCAGCCCGGCGACCACCGAGCTGTCGACCCCGCCGGACATGGCGACCACGACCTTCATGGCGAGCCTCAGCCCGCCTTCTTGCTGGGCGGCAGGCGCACGGTCAGGCCGTCCAGCGCCTCGGTGATGGTGATCTGGCAGCCCAGGCGCGAGGTCTTCTCAAGCCCGAACGCCACGTCCAGCATGTCCTCCTCGTCCTCGGAGGGGGATTTCAGCTTGTCGAACCACTCGGGCGCCACGATGACATGGCAGGTGGAGCAGGCGAGCGAGCCTTCGCATGCACCTTCGATATCCACGCCATGCTTGTGCGCCACTTCGAGCACGGAAAGCCCGAGCGGGGCCTCTACCTCGCGCGGCTGGCCGTTACGTTCGATGAAAGTCATTTTCGGCATATGCAAAACCCTGAATACTGTAGGGGCGTCGTTAAGCCAAAGCGGCCCGCGGGCGCAAGGCTCGTTTCGCCATGGCGGCATAAGCGGCGGCAAAACGTTCCGCCGCGCCCTCCTCCACATTCCAGGGCAAAGAGACGCGAATGGCCTGCCCGGCCAACGCCCCCTGCCCCATGGCGGCCAGCACATGGCTCGCCGTAACCTTGCCCGAGGAACAGGCTGCCCCCGCGGAAACCGCGATCCCGGCCATATCCAGCGCGATGAGCTGGGCATCGGCCCGCACGCCCGGCAACGCCAGGCAGACGGTATTGGGCAAACGCGCCGCCCCCGCCCCCATCACCACCGCCCCGGCAGCGATAGCGGCCCGCTCCATCGCATCCCGGTGCGCGGCAATCCGTTCGGCCTCGTAGGGCTCTGCCAAAGCCGCCGCCAGCGCCGCGATGGCCGGGAGCGGCGGCGTACCCCCACGGCGTCCCATCTCCTGCCCGCCGCCGCGCATCAGCGGCCTGATCTCCAGCCCCTTGGCTGTGACGAGCGCGCCAGCCCCCATCGCACCGCCGAATTTATGGCCAGATAGCGCGAAGCTTGAAGCGCCCAGGCCAAGCCAATCCTGGTTGCAACGGCCGATGGCCTGTACGGCGTCCACATGCAGCCTCGCCCCATGCGCCGCGCAGAGCCGCCCGGCGGCCGCGATGTCATGCAACACCCCGGTTTCGTTATTCGCCGCCATCAGGCAGAGCAGCGCGTCCGGGTGCATCGCCAGCAGCGTTTCCAGCGCCGCGAGGTCCAGCGTGCCATCGGCCGAAACCGGCACGGGCACGGCCTCGGGCGCCGCGGCGCGGATGGAATCGTGTTCGGTCGTGCCGATCAGCACCACCCGCCCCGCCCCCAGCGCGTGGATGGCCAGGGCATTGGCCTCCGTGGCCCCGGAGGTGAACACCACATCCTGCGCCCGGGCATGGCAGTGCCGGGCTACAGCCTCGCGCGCTTCCTCCAGCAGCTTACGCGCCGCCCGCCCCGCCGCATGGGTGGAGGACGGGTTGCCGAGCGTGTCCATCGCCGCCAGCACGGCCTCGCGCGCCGCGGGGCGCACCGGCTCGGTGGCGTTGGCGTCCAGATAGAGCATTCTCAAACGCCGGTCTGCCGCGCCGCCTCGGCGGCTAGCCGGGCTTCCAGCGCGGTCAGCTCCCCCCTGAGCAGCTCAAGCTCGTGGAATAGCGGGTCCAGGCAGGGATCGCAGGGCGTGCCGTAAGCATCGAAACGCGGCTTGCCTGCGCCGCGCTCCACCGGGCGGGCGGGAATACCGACCACCGTGGTCTCCGGCGCCACCGGGGCCACCACCACGGCATTGGCGCCGATCCGGGCGCCTTCGCCGATCTCGATCGCCCCCAGCACCTTGGCTCCGGCCCCGATGATCACGTTATTGCCGATGGTCGGGTGGCGCTTGCCACCCGCCGAGCTGGTGCCGCCCAGCGTCACCTGATGGTAGATGAACACGTCGTCGCCGATCTCTGCGGTCTCGCCGATCACCACCCCCATGCCGTGGTCGACGAGAAAGCGCCGCCCGAGCTTCGCCCCGGGATGGATTTCGATGCCCGTGAGGAACCGCCCGATATGCGAGACGAACCGCCCCAGCGTGTGCCAGCCATGCCGCCAGCACGCGTTGGCCACCACGTGAATCCCCACCGCGTGCAGCCCCGGATAGCACAGCAGAACTTCGAGATTTGACCGTGCCGCCGGGTCGCGCTCCCGGTAGGCCCGGACCGTCTCCGCTAAAAACATAAGGGACATGCGAATTTCCGTGGATAAACAGCCTAGAAGCAGGCTATATTAACAGACCTGTGGGGAAACCCCTCGTTAAACGTTCTGTAATGTCACAAAGTCGTGAGGAGCATTTAGTTATCTGGACCGAGCAGGTCAACTTTCCGCTGGCCAAGGGCGCAGCCCTCGCCGGTTGTTTTTGCGGCTAAAGCTCTTCTTTAGCGAATTCCCGTATGCTGTTGATGAAAGACGAGTCAGAGAATGCCTGAAGTGATGTTTGCCGGCCCGGAAGGCCGCCTTGAGGGTCGCTACCACCACGCTAAGGAGCGTGGCGCCCCGCTGGCGCTGGTGCTGCACCCGCACCCGCTGCACGGCGGCACCATGAACAACCGCATCACCTACACCATGTACCAAGTGTTCCAGCGCTTGGGTTTCTCCGTCATGCGCTTCAACTTCCGCGGCGTGGGCCGCAGCCAGAGTAAGTTCGATGGCGGCATGGGCGAGATTAACGACGCCGCCGCCGCGCTGGACTGGATGCAGGCGCTCAACCCCGGCCATGGCGGGCTGTGGATCGCCGGTTATTCCTTCGGCGCGTTCGTGGGCATGCAGTTGCTGATGCGCCGCCCGGAAGTCTCCGGCTGGGTCTCCGTGGCCCCGCCCGCCGCGCATTACGATTTCGGGTTCCTCGCCCCCTGCCCCTGCGGCGGGCTGATGATCCATGGCGATGCCGACGAGCTGGTGCCGGAGAATTCCGTGCGCAAGCTGGTGGACAAGCTGAACCTGCAAAAGGGCGTGGCTATCGACTACCGCGTGTTCGAGGGCGCGGACCATGTGTTCGCCAACCATGCCGACAAAGTGGCCGAGGCCGTTGAAGGTTACGTGACCCAGCAGCTCGCCCGCAAGCAGATGGCTCTGGCGGCGGATTAATTCCGTCACCTTCACAACGTGAAACGGCGCCTTTCGGCGCCGTTTTTTATTTCATAGGGCTTCCGCCATCTGCTGTACCGCGGCCTCTGGCATGAGTGCGGGCATGGAGATGATGCTGATGATCCGGTTCTCCCTCATCACCAACCCTTCAAGAAACTCCTTGGGCGCCGCCGCGCCTGTTTCCGGGATTGGCTGGTGCATATCGTCGGTCACGGTGATAATGTCGCACACCGCATCCACCAGCAGCCCGGCCACCTTGTCTCCGGCCTCGACCACAACCACCACCGAGCCAGGCCCAGGCTCGCGCGCGGGCAAGCCCAGCCGCACCGCCAGATCGACCACCACCAGCACCGTGCCGCGCAGATTGACCATGCCTTTGATAAAAGCTGGCGCATAGGGCAAATGCGTGGAAGCGATCCAGCCACGGATCTCGCGGATGGAACGGATATTCATGGCGAATTCCTGCTCTCCACAGCGCACTGAGAGCAATTCCATGCGTCGTTCCTGGGCACTGTAGCGTTGCTGCATTCCGTCCATGTTAAAACATCTCCAATTCACCGGCTTCATGGCCGGGCTCAACCTGCTGGGACGCCCCTTTCAGGCGATGTTGCAGGTCTGAGAGCGTAACTTTGTTGAGCGCGGTATTTGGGTCCACGCTCCAGTCTCCAGGCAGCAAGCGGCTGATATTCTTCATGTATTTCTCTAACACCGCCAGCCTTTGCGCCAGCAGGTCCAGCGACTGCACATCGCGATGGCGTTCCGGATTGTTAGCAACCGTCATGAGCGCCGGCCCCAGTGAAACCTGAAGTTGCTCGGTAAACTGCCAAAGTTCGTGAAACTCCTCGCCCAGAGCCTCCAGTATCGAATTCAGCGGCGCATGGTGCCGCTCATCCTCGCAGCTCCGGCTATTCTTCATCCTGTCTCTCCCGCCCAGCACTTCAGCAGGGCCTTTGGCTTGAAAATGCCCGCCGCTGGTTAACGGCGAACGAACATTCAAAACAATTCCACACTGCCCGCGCTGGATGGCACTTGCGGGCGGATACGCTCGGACCGCAGAATGGAATCCGTCTCGTTGGCCAGCAGTACCTGACGCGCCCGGCCCGTATGCGGCCAGAATTGGATCCGCCGCCCCTGATCGCCACGCAAACTGCCTCCGACGAGGTTGATCTCCTCCTCGTGCAAAAAGCGTTCGGCAAAGCTCGCGTTCATTTCACCAATATCCGTGAGGCCCTTGATCATACGTGCCCCGCCGAACAGCTTGGCCTTCATGCGGCTCTTCACCGCGCCACGGCGCAGCAGCGCATTCAGCAGCAACTCCATGGCATGCACGCCAAAGCGCATGGCATCCCCGCCCGGCTGACGGCGGCATCCATCGCCCGGCAGCAAAAAATGATTCATGCCGCCGATCCCGGCCACGCCATCCCATATGCAAGCCGCGATGCAGGAGCCGAGGATCGTGGTCAGTACGGTATGAGGATCGTCATCCACATAGTTTTCGCCTTGCACGATGTTGATCTTGCGCTCATGGCCCGGCACCTCGCCTGTCAGAAGCGTCACCCTGCGTACTCCCGGCTGCGGACATTGGTCATCTGCAAAATGCGATCCGCGATACGCTCCAGCGGCAATTGCCTCGTTACGGCACCAATCTCATAAGCCGCACGCGGCATACCATAGACCACGCAGCTTGCTTCATCCTGGCCTATCGTCTCCGCTCCTGCCTCACGCAAAGCCAACAGCCCCTCGGCGCCATCTCGCCCCAACCCTGTGAGAATAACCCCCACCGAGCGCGCCCCAACGCTGCGCAACACCGAATGGAACATCACATCCACCGAGGGGCGGTGGCCATTCACCTTCGGCGCTTCGCTGAGCCGCACATGGCCACCGGAGACTTCCAGATGCGCATTGCCCGGCGCCAGATACACATGTCCGGTTTGCAGTTTTGCGCCATCAACCGCCTCGCTTACCTCTGGGGAGGTCAATTTATTAAGCCGTGCAGCAAAGCTTGCCGTAAAGGTTGGCGGCATATGCTGGCTTATTACCGTAGGCGGACAATTCGTCGGAAATTTTGAGAGGATGGTAATCAGCGCCTCCACACCACCTGTGGAAGAGCCAATGGCCACCAACCGGCCATCCGGCACATAACTGCCGCTCGGCTGGGCTGTCGCACGCTGCGCCAATGCCGGGCGGCGCCGGGATTTGGCCGCGGCTTTCACCTTCTCGGCAAGTTGCTCGAAACTGTCGCGATTATACGAGGACGGCTTGGCCACGCAATCAAACGCGCCGATTTCCAGCGCCCTCAGATTCACCTCTGCTCCGGCCTGTGTCAGCGTGGATACCATAATAACCGGTGTCGGACGCAAACGCATGATTTTGTCGAGAAACGCCAAACCATCCATATTTGGCATTTCAATATCCAGCGTGATTACATCAGGCGAGAGTTCTTTAATCAACTGCCGCGCCTCATACGGGTCAGCCGCTTGCCCCACCACCTCGATCTCAGGATCAACCCGCAACGTCGCAGCAATCACACTGCGCATCGTTGCAGAGTCATCAACAACCAGAACCCGCACCGTCATTCCAACTCTCCACTGCGGCGCTTGCGGTAGGTAGTAATACCATCATTCACGAGCAACGCTTCCGCCGGACCAGACACACGTTCGGAATGCCCTATATATAGCGCTCCATTATCCTCGAGTAACGGCGTCATGCGCGACCACAGAGCCTCCTGGGTATCACCGTCAAAATAGATAACGACATTGCGACAAAATATTGCCTGGAATTTTCTTTGTATTGGCCATGAGCCAATAAGATTCAGTTTACGAAAACTAATGAGACTTCGCAGATCGTCATTGGCACGCATTCGTCCGCTGCCATCGTTAATCGGTAAGAACCAAGTTTTTCGCAATGAAACCGATATGGGCTCCAAGGCCGCCGCGTCGTAAATCCCTTCCGCACCAGCCGCCAGAACATTAGGGTCGATATCCGTGGCCAATATCTTCACATCATAGCGGTTTGCATCCGGCATGACGCTCAACACCGTAAGCGCCATGGAATACGCCTCCTGTCCCGATGAACAGGCCGATGACCACAACCTTACCCGCCCCCCTGCTCGCGCCTGAGCTACAAGCCCCGGCAGAACTCTTTCGCGCAGATGCTCAAAGTGATGCGGCTCCCGAAAAAATCGCGTCACATTTGTCGTCAACGCTGCGATCATCTCGCCCAGTTCCTGCCCTCCCGCATCATTTTCAACGAGGGAGCAATATTCTCCAAAACTCCTTAACCCAAGCTTACGTACCCGCTTGGCAAGACGCGAATAGACTAGATTCGCCTTGGCTCCAGAAAGAGAAATTCCCGCCTCTTTCTGCATGATGCGCGTGATCACCGCGAGGTCGTGCGATGTCATACTGAACTCCGCACTCTCCACTAATGTGGTCCTTGCGGTCTCCATCTGCGCCGTCATGCTGCTTCCAGTTCGCCAACTGGCAGTACGTTGTCCAGACCAATCAGGCTGATCATCCGTCCTTCCACCGGCAATAGCCCTTTGACGAAATTTTTAACCAAATCAGATGACAAATCAGGCGACATCTGAATCTCCGCGTCACTTGCAGTTAAAATATCCGAGACCGCATCGACCAGAAGCCCGATCTGCTGATGTCCAATTTGCACCACGATAATCACGTTGCGCGCTGTCGGCTCCGCGCTGGGCAGGCCGAGCCTCCCGGCGAGATCAACAATGGGCAGCACGGCACCACGGAGGTTGATAACGCCTTTCACGTAACGCGGCGAGCGCGGTAGCACTGTTGCCCCAGCCCAACCGCGAATCTCGCGCACCATCATTACGTTTATGCAGAACTCCTGCCGGCCGACACAGAACGCGATCAACTCTCGGTTATCCAATTTACTCAGCCCCGCGTTATTGGTCATGTCTTAGCTTGCCTCCACAACCACTGCGTCGCTGCGTACACTCTCACTACGGGCGTTGCGAACCACAGCATCAACATCCAAAATCAACGCGACGCGCCCATCCCCCATCACCGTGGCGGCAGCTATCCCCGGCACGGCACGGTAATTTGCCTCCAGGCTCTTAATCACCACTTGACGCTGGCCATGAATTGCATCCACCAGCAACACAGCCCGTACGCCGCCTTCACCTTCCACCAGCAGCGCCACACCTTGCTCCGGTTCAATCGGATCCTCGCAATATCCAAGGTTTTCCGCCACATCGATCATCGGCACATAACCGCCTCGTAGCGCCAAAAGATTCGTATCACGATCCAACGGAAACACGTCCTTAGCCTGAGGCTTCAAGGTCTCCACAATAGCGCCAAGTGGAATGATCAGCGTATGGCCACCCGCCGAAACAACCATCCCATCTAGCACCGCCAACGTCAGCGGGAGCGAAAGCGTAAAGGTTGAACCTTGCCCCGGCCTCGAGGAAATCGAAATCCGCCCACCCAACGCCTGCACAGACTGACGCACCACATCCATGCCCACGCCACGGCCAGAAATGTCGGAGATCTTTGCTGCCGTGGAGAATCCAGGCAAAAATATAAGATTATCAATCTCATCTTCGGTGAGTTGTGCATCCGGCGCAATTACACCATTCTCAATTGCCTTCTGCTTGACCCGTGCACGATTGATACCCGCACCGTCATCAGAAACTTCCAGCACAATACGCCCAGAGCGATGCAGCGCCGTCAGTTTTACCGTGCCTTCTTCTGCCTTGCCTGCGGCAACACGCTTCTCCGGCGATTCCAGTCCGTGGTCGATAGCATTTCGAATCATATGGGTTAGCGGATCGGTAATCCGCTCGATCACGGTCTTATCGACTTCCGTGCCCTCGCCTTCCGTCACCAACCGCACCTGCTTGCCGGTCTGTGCCGCCACCTCCCGTACCAAACGCGGCATACGCTGGAACACAGAACGCACCGGCTGAGCACGGATGGCCATCACGCTATCCTGGATTTCTCGTGTTAAATGCTCTAATTCCTCCAATGCCATAGCCACGCCTGAAGCGCGTGCGATGCCCGCCTCCAATACGCGCTGGCTCAGCATTGCCTCGTTGATCACGAGTTCTCCAACCAGATCGATCATACGATCCACACGATCCAGATCGACACGGATAGTGGCGCTGACTGTCGTCGCGCTTTCCGCCTTGGCTGCTATTGCCTCCACAGCAGCATGTTTCGGCGGTGCTAGCAGTGGTTCATGATGTTCCGGTTCAAGCGCGGTTACTTGTGCTTCCAGAACCGCCCCCGCATCCTCTTCCACCTCAGGCAAAGGCGCAAAAAACTCAAACTTGAAGCCGTTATCGCCGGTGATCACCGTACCCGGCGCAAACCCATGTTCCTCAGGACGAGAAACTGTTAACTCGCAATCATCTTCGACAAATTCAAATACACCACGAATCGCCTCCTCGTCGCAATCCGTCTCCAAAGCGATCTTCCAACTAAGATAAGCCCCTTCGGGATCCAACTCATTCAGCTCTGGCAGCTTACTGGCGTCCAGGGCTACCTTCATTGTCCCCAGTCGCCCGAGCTCGCGCAACAGCAGTGCGGCTTCATTAGCTTTGGCATACATCTCTGCACGCGGGGCAAACACGATATCCCAGGCAGTACCCGGCTCTGCCTCACTTGTCGGCGCCGACTCTGCCGCAGGCAGCGCACCAGAATCGCTTATGCGCTCCAACTCCACAACCAGCGCCGAAATACGCCCTTCATCAGCCGTGCTTCCCTCTTGCGCTGCGTGAACGACATCAGACAGAACATCAGCAGCACGCAGGAAAACCCCAACCACGGCCGGTGTCGCCACCAACTCTCCTGAGCGCACCTTGTCCAACGCGGTTTCAAATTTATGGGCGAATCGTACCAGCGCATCGAGCGAGAAAATTCCCGCTCCACCCTTCATAGAATGCACAGCGCGGAACACGGCATTTACCGTCTCTGCGTCGGCTGTTCCGCCTTCCATTTCAAGCAACCCGGCCTCCAACGCTGCCAGCTGCTCATCACATTCCTGGAAAAACGTCGCCCGGATTTCTGCCATCGGGTCTTCCATGGCCCCCTCCTTCTTTAAGCTGCGACGCGGCGAATGGCCTCAACCAGTTTTACCGGATCAAAAGGCTTCACGATCCAGCCTGTGGCTCCGGCCTTTCGTGCCCGACTTTTCTTCTCGGCATCCA
The DNA here is from genome assembly GCA_027451225.1 of Acidocella sp. Lineage (GTDB taxonomy): Bacteria > Pseudomonadota > Alphaproteobacteria > Acetobacterales > Acetobacteraceae > Acidocella. The sequence goes on from DAIDJU010000044.1 coordinate 28,666, forward strand.
CTTCGGTGGTCAACACCAGCATCGGTACGGCGCGATACGTATCGTTTGCGCGCACGGCTTCGATAAACCCAAAGCCATCCATACGAGGCATATTGATATCCGTGACAATCACATCTGGCGTTTCGAGCCCAAGAACCTCGAGCCCATGCACGCCGTCTTCCGCCTGCAACACACGGAACCCGGCAGCCACAAGCGAGTGACGCAACATATCCCGCATCGCCCGGGAATCGTCCACTGTCAGTACCGTTGTGCTCATGCGGTCAGCTCCTTGTCCTTCGTCAATACCTGATGCGCCAAATCCTCTGGCGCTACACCCATCAATTCCAACGCAGCAGAAAACTCTGGCGACGGATTCTCCAACCGCAGCTCCAATCCGTCAGCCTCCCAAGCCGAGTGCGCCGCAAGCAAAACCTGCAAACATTGCGCCCCCAGGCGCTGGACGGCGCCAGCATCAATCGTTAACGCCCGCCCGCGCCGCGCGGTAACGGCTTCAAGCAATCCATGACTGGCGACAAGATCAAGCACCGCTTGCAGTTCAAGAGCATCTGTCATGAATGAAACTTTCGCGGATAATGCATAATGTTTCCCTAACAGATCGCAGCCTAGAACTCGGTCCAGTCATCTGCCGCGTGCGCAACGGCGACAAATTTACCTACAGGCGCAGCGGGGGCAGCCTTCACAGCCGGCTTGCGCACCGCGCGCTCCTCCGGCTTGGGTATCACCACGGTGGTCGCCGCCTCATTGCCTAGACGGAACTGGCCAACCAGCCGCACCAACTCCTCCGCTTCATCGGCCAGGGCATGGCTGGCTGCTGTTGCCTCTTCCACCATGGCCGCATTCTGCTGCGTTACCTGGTCCATTTGGTTCACCGCCGAATTCACTTGGCTGAGCCCGGCTGACTGCTCCTGCGCGGAACCTGCAATCTCGCTCACCAGCACGCTCAGACGGTCCACCTGCTGCACGATCCGCGTCAGCGCCTTGCCAGTCTCGCCCACCAGCTTCACGCCAGCTTCCACCTGCGTGCCGGAGGCTTCAATCAGCGTCTTGATCTCCTTGGCTGCAGCAGCGGAGCGTTGGGCGAGTGCCCGCACTTCGGTGGCCACCACTGCAAAGCCGCGCCCCGCATCACCGGCGCGCGCCGCCTCCACACCAGCGTTCAGCGCCAGCAGGTTGGTCTGGAAGGCGATTTCGTCGATCACCCCAATAATGCTGACAATCTGTTTCGATGATGTCTCGATCCCGCCCATCGCCGCCACGGTCTCGTTCACCACCGTACCGGAGCGCTCGGCATCCGCCTTTGCCGCTTTCACGACATTCCGCGCCTCGCCAGAGCCTTCGGCGGTCTTACGAACCGTCGCGGTGATCTGGTCCAGCGCCGCAGCCGTCTGCTCCAGGCTTGCCGCCTGCTGCTCCGTCCGCCGGGACAAGTCATCGGCGCTCTGCGTGATCTCGCCGGCAGCTGAACGCACGCCCTGCGCATTCGCCGCCACGGCCTGCATGGTTTGCTGGAGCTTGCCCGCCGTGGCGTTGAAATGGCGCTTGAGCGCCTCGCTTCGTGCGGGCAGCGCATCATTTATGCGGCAGGTCAGATCGCCATTGGCCAGCGCAGCCATTGCCGCCTCCACCACGCTGATCGTCTGCTTGTCTTCTTCAGCCAAGCACGTGCGCTCCGCTTCCGCCTCAACCCGCGCCTCTTCGGCCTGCTTGGTCAAATGGTCGAAATAATGGAACATCACCACGCTGATATCGGCAAGCACCGAGCGCATCAGCGACTCGATCAGCTTATCACGGTCGCCGCGGAACCTTGGCTTTTCCTTCAGCAGGGTTTGCGTCAGCCCGCTCAGATAGGCGGCATAGGCTCCATTCAAGTAATCGACATAATCGACCTTTGACGCCAGCCGCTTGGCGATGACCTCCTGCTGTTCGAAATACCCCTCGCAGAAATTCCCGCGGGCTATATAGGCGAATTTGCGCTCTTCATCGGCCAGCGCGTCCGCTGGCATCCTGCGCAGGCCGGGCTCAGCTGCCTGATAGGCCTTTAGCAAAATGGCTTCGAGATTTTTATGGACAAGCCGGTAGACCATATCTCCGGTCTCTTGCTCGGCTCGTCCCCAGATGGCTAATTGTTTCCTGATATCAACCATTTATGTTCTCGCTTACAAAGAGTGGCCCGCTGCCTTTGCGCAGCGGTGGAACTGGCATCTCACCGTAGGCGGGGCAGGTGCTCGCTACCGCTGGAGATGACACGGCGCGGCACTTGTTGTGCGTGAGGGTGGCCAAAGAATATTGCGCTCAAACCCGCCCGAAACGGCGACAAGCCAATAATAACGCCCGCTTGGTTAAGACATCCCAAACGCTGCGGCGCATCCCTGCGGATCAGGCCCTTGCTGGCCCGGTGGTCGATTGTTTTTCATGCACAGCCCTCCATTTGCGTGCCTTGGCGGGCACACAGGGCTTATGCTGAAAGAGATTTAAGACTTTGCTAGCGGCGTTAAGCTATCCGGCCGTCGCCACAGCCAGCACGCCCTGCGCCGCTGCCTCGTCGGCCAGCGCCTGACCAATAAGCACCAGCACCGGCCCCTCTGGCGCCGCATCCTTAAGCAAGCGCGGCAGACCGCCAAGCGTGCTGCGCAGCACGCGCTGCCCCGTCAGAGCGGCATTCTCCACGGCCAGTGCGGGCATGTCGGCCGTCATCCCGGCCTCGATGAGATGCGCCGCCAAGCCTGGCAGCGTCTGCGCCCCCATATACACGGCCAATGTTCCTCCGCCCCGCGCCAGGGCCACCCAATCATGCTCGGGCAAGCCCCCGGCCGCGCCATGGCCGGTGAGAAAATGCAGAGAACGCGCCACCTCCCGCTTGGTCAGCGAGATTTGCAGCGCGGCAGCGGCTGCGGTTGCGGCGGTAATGCCGGGCACCACCTCGAAGGCGATACCCGCCTCGCGCAGCGCGTCCATCTCCTCGGTTGCGCGGCCGAACACCATCGGATCGCCGCCCTTCAGCCGCACCACACGCTGCCCGGCCCGAGCCTCGGCCACCAGCAGGCGGCAGATCTCGGCTTGGGCGGCAGAGGTTTTTCCACAGCGCTTGCCGACATCGACAAGCCTTGCTCCGTTAGAAACAAGTGTTAGAATTTTTTCCCCGACGAGGCTGTCATGCAGCACCACATCCGCTTCTTGCAGCAGACGCAACGCCTTCACCGTCAGCAAATCCGGGTCGCCGGGCCCAGCCCCAACCAGGAAAACACTCGTCATTTCAAAACCCCACGCGGATGCAGGGCTCTAATTGGCCGTTTTGCCCCCGAATGCAAGCCCAGCCGCCAAACCCGAAAAAACTAACGTTGAGTTAGTTACGCCGCCACCTCGGCCCCGGCAGCACGCTCCCGGCGCGCAGGCAGCTTGAGCGAGCCGACCAAAGCCCGCACCTCGTTGCGCGCCGCGATATGCGAGAGGCCCATCGCGATGCCGATATTCGCCTCCTTCACGTCCATCAACGTCAGGCCCTGGAGGTATAGTTCGCGGAAAATCACGCGCTCACCGAAGCCCTTCTGGGTACGGAAGCCGATGCGCTTGGCCAGCAGCTCCAGCGTCTCACCCACATCGCGCTTGTTGCGCGCCTCGGAGGCCGCGAGCCGGTTGCGCATCACGATCCAGTCGAACTTGCCACGGTCGCGCATGAAGCGGTGCTTGCGCGCCTCCCACACCATCTCGGAATAGATGCTGGGGTTCACGATGTCGTGGTTGTCCGGCTCCACCTTCGCCAACATGGAAAAATCGACGAAGCTGTCATTGATTGGCGTGATCAGCGTATCCGCATGGGAATGGCCGAGCCGGGAGAGATAGGTGTCGGCCCCCGGACAATCGATCACCACGATTTCCGCCCCGGCCTCGCGCAATTCGCCCAGCGCCGCTTCGAAACGCCGCGTGTCCTCGGCCTCGGCCTCGATGCGGTTATCCAGCGTGGAGCGGTGCACCGGGCGGAATTCCGGCAGCGGCAGGGAAACGCCCTTGCTCTCGACAAAATTACGCCGCGCCGCCAGCGTTCCGGCAAGCGTGCCCTGGCGGGCGTCCAGGTCCATCGCGCCAACGCGATAACCATCGCGCAGCAGGGCCACTATAATATGGATAGACGTGGTGGATTTGCCCGATCCGCCCTTCTCGTTGCCGAGCACGATGACATGGGGACGGGGGTGCACGGAGGTCATGGCCACGGGAATCCTTCTGCGACTCGGAATCTGAGCCGCACTGTACCGCAGCCACCCAGCGCGCGGGGAGAGGAAATCCCGCCCCGCGCCCGGTGTTTACTTGCCGGTGAGAATTCGCTCCACCAGTTCCTTCACCGTCGGGATAAAGCCATTCGAATAGAACGGGTCCGTGGCGAAGCGATGGGCGTTGTGCCCGGCGAACATCAGGTTGTTGTCCATCACCGCCTCGTCGTCCGGCGCGGCGTGGGCGATGTTCTGCAGCGATTTCTGGATGCAGAAGCTGCGCGGATCGGCCTTCTTGCCGTTATCGTACTCGGGCGGCTCCTGCGCCCAGTTGGAGAAGCGGCACTGGCTGAGGCAGCCCATGCAGTTCACCTGGTCCTCGTGGATCTCTTCGGCCTTCTCGCGATTCACGAAGATCAGCGTCGAGTCGGGGGTGCGCAGGGCTTCAGTGAAGCCAGCCTCCTCCCACTCCTTCACCCGCGCATAGTCCGGTGCGGTGAGGTACACGGAACGCTTGCGCGCGCCCACACCATACTGCACCAAATGCTCGCCCACGGGTTCTGGCGAATAGGCCACCTGGCGCTCGTTGCGGCCGCGCAGCTCCTGGATGAACTTGTTGTTCACGGCCGAGGAATAAAACCCGGTGGGAGAGAAGCGGTTGAGGAACACGTCTCCCGGCTTGAGCGTGAGCAGACGATCCTTCCAGCTCTGCGGAATCGGGCTTTCCTTGGTCAGCAGCGGGCGCGTGCCGAACTGGAAGGCGATCGGCCCGATATCCGGGTTGCCGATATAATCCTGCCACTCTTCCAGCGCCCACACGCCACCGGCCATGATGATCGGCGTCTCGCCGAGGCCGAATTCGCGCATCGCCTTGCGCAGCGCCACGAGGCGGGGGAACGGGGATTCCGGCTTGTTCGGATCCTCGGAGTTGGAAAGGCCGTTATGCCCGCCCGCCAGCCACGGATCCTCGTACACCACGCCGCCGAGCAGGTCGGACACCTTGGAATAAGCGCGCTTCCACAACGCCGAGAAGGCGCGGCTGGAGGAAACAATGGGGTAGTAATGCACGTTGAACTTGGCCGCGATTTCGGCCAGGCGGTACGGCATGCCCGCACCGCAGGTAATGCCGTTCACGACCCCCTTGGTGCGCTCCAGAATCCCAGTGATGATGCGCTCTGCGCCGCCCATCTCCCACAGGATGTTGGCATGGATGCGCCCCTTGCCGCCGGAAATATCCCAGGCGCGCTGGGCCTGGGCCACACCGCCCTCGATCCCGTAGGCGATCAGCTCCTCATGGCGGTCACGGCGGGTTTTGCCGTGGTAAATCTGCGGGATGACCTTGCCATCCTTGTCATAACTGTCTGCGTTCACGGCCGAGAAAGTGCCCGCACCGCCGCTGGCAGCCCAATGCCCGGCCGTAATGCCGTTGGACACCGCGACGCCCTTGCCGCCTTCGACCAGAGGAAGAATTTCCGTGCCACCCATGCGGATGGCGTTGATAGCCTTCATTAACACTAACCTTGTACGGCCGGACGCCGCCCCAGGATTGGAGCAGTCCCTCGGGCATGCTTCTATTACACATTGACACAGGGCGTGAAGTGGCTGCCGGGGTTTGGCCCCACGCCCAGCCCATAATATAGAGCGGGTAATGGAATTTAACCTCTCCGAAAATGAAATTCAGCGTTACTCGCGGCATATTTTGCTGCGCGAGCTGGGCGGCACCGGCCAAATGAAGCTGAAAACGGCCCGCGTGCTGGTTGTGGGCGCCGGCGGGCTGGGCTCGCCTTTGGCCCTGTATCTGGCTGCGGCCGGTGTGGGCACCATCGGGCTGGTGGACGCCGACATCGTCGAACTCTCAAACCTGCAACGCCAGATCATGCACGGCGTGGCCAATCTGGGCCAAGCCAAGACAATCTCTGGCGCAGAGGCCCTGGCGCGGATCAACCCGCTGGTGAACGTGGTGCAGCACCGGACCCGGCTGGATGCCGGGAATGTCGCCGCCCTGCTCGCGGATTACGACATCATCTGCGACGGCACCGACAACTTCGCCACGCGCTTTCTGCTCAACGATGCCTGCGTGGCCGCGCGCAAAACGCTTGTGAGCGCCGCCGTTCTGCGCTTCGAGGGTCAGCTCTCCACTTTCAAACCGGGCGGGCCGTGCTATCGCTGCCTGCATCCAGAGCCCCCGCCCGAAGGGCTGGTGCCCCCCTGCTCCGAGGCCGGGGTGCTGGGGGCGGTGACCGGCGTGATGGGCACGCTGCAAGCCACGGAAGTGCTCAAGGAAATCACCGGCATCGGCCAGTCCATGTCCGGCTGGCTGCTGGTGTGGAACGCGCTGGACGCGCAATTCCGCAAGATCAAGCTGAAAAAGGACCCCGCATGCGCCGTCTGTGGCTGACCCTTCCGCTCCTGCTGCTCTGCGCCGCCGCGCCAGATCCGGGCCAGGGCCCCGGCCCCGCCCTGGGGCAGGTGAGCAAGCTGCCGGTGCCACGCTTTGTCTCACTGCGTTCGGACCAGGTGAATTTCCGCGCCGGGCCGGGTTTCCAGTACCCCGTCACCTGGGTGTACCAGCGCGAGGGCCTGCCGGTGGAGATCATCGGCGAGTTTGACGTCTGGCGTCAGATCATGGCCCCGGATGGCGGCACGGGCTGGGTGCATCAGGCCACCATCCGCGCCCGGCGCAGCTTTTACGTCACCGCCCCTCAGGCCGTGCTGCGCGCCGACCCGGCCCCCGGCAGCGCCGTGGTGGCCTATCTCAACCAGGGCGTCAGCGGCGAACTGATCCGCTGCGATGCCGGGGGCGAGTACTGCAAGGTTTTCACCGGACACGAAACCGGCTATCTGGCCCGCGCCGATTTCTGGGGCACCTTCCCTGGCGAGAGCGTGAAGCCCTGATCCAGCCCGCGCAGGAATTTCCAGTTTTCCACAGAAAAGGACTCGGCCGAACGCCCCTAGATATTGCGAGAAACACCCCTCGCCTCTACTGTATTTGGTAGCAGCAACAGGGAGACCCCACGACATGGAGTGGACAGACGAGACCATCGCCAAGCTCAGGGCGCTATGGGCCGAAGGGCTTTCGACCGCCGAAATCGGCCGCCGTTTGAACATTTCCAAGAATGCCGTGGTCGGCAAGGCGCACCGCCTCAACCTGCCTGCGCGCCCCTCCCCCATCCGCCGGGCCGAGGGTGACGCCACCCCGCGTCAGGCCGCGCCCAAGCGCGCCCAGGGGCCCACACTGCCGCCGCTGGCCGCCGCCGCCGTCAGCAGCGCCCCGATGCCCGCGCTGCGCGCCATCATGCCGGCCGCCAAGTCCAGCGCGCCACGCGCCACCCCCTGCTGCTGGCCGATCGGCGAGCCCGGCAAGCCGAGCTTCCATTTCTGCAACGCCGCCGCCGCCACCGGTAAGCCGTATTGCGAGGAACACGCCGCCATCGCCTATGTCCGCGTGCGCGACAAGCGTGAGGACGCGGCGTAAACCCGCCTACCGTCACGCCCAAACGATTACGGAATTTACCTGCTGTTTACGTAAACCATCGCTGCGACGCAGCACTTCTTTTAATTGATCACCGTAACCATTTCGAATAGCCTATCGTTGTCGGCAGTCCTCGCCGGCAGACGTAAAGAATGCCTGGGAATAACCGGGCCAAGAAAGGTCTCGAGATGGAAACGATGCAAGGTGATCAAAAAGACGCTGCGCTGACCGGAATTGTGAAGTGGTTCAACCCCGGTAAAGGGTACGGCTTTATCGCCCCAGATACGGGCGGCAATGATATTTTCGTGCATATCAGCGCCGTTCAGCACGCCGGACTGCGCAAACTGAACGAAGGCGAGCGGGTCCGCTTCGCCCTGCAACAGCGCGAAGGCCGGGTTGCCGCCATCGGCATCGAACGTCTCCACTAGGCTTCCCCCAAAATCAAGCCATATGACAGGCCAGCGGGCGAGTTCCCGCTGGCCTTTTGCAATTTATGGTGAAGTGACGAGGGCTCCGTAATGATTTACAGCTTCAGCATTACGGAGTATGTATATACATGATTAGGCGCATCGCGGGGCTGGCGATCAGCACGGATATTGCGGGTCTCCCCCTGTACGGCGTACGGCCGGATGGGCTGGCAGCGCTCCTGCAGAACCTCCCCGGTGCCGCGTCCTCCGCGCAGATGCAAAACTTCACCGCAGCAGCGGGCCAGATTTTGCTATTGGCCGATACCACCGGCTCGGTCGCCCGCGCCCTCGTGGGCCTCGGCGATGGTCCGGCTCTGCACGGGTTCGGGGCTGCTCCTTTCGGCCTGCCCGCAGGCAGCATTTGGCACATCGTTCCAGGCGCTTATTCGGCCGAAGATGCCGCACTTGGCTTTCTTCTCGGCGCCTACCGCTTCGACCAGCTGAAGCACAAAAAAGCCACCCCGGCCCTTCTGGCGCCAGCCGGCGTCCCAGAGCGCGCCGCCCTTCTTGCCAGCGCCACCACCCTGGCACGGGACCTGATCAACACCCCCGCCAACCTGCTCGGCCCGGCGGAACTTGCCGATGCCGCACTGCAACTCGCCGCACGCCATGGCGCGCAGGCGGAACGCATTACCGGCGACACTCTCACTGCGCGCTATCCAACCGTCGCCGCCGTCGGCGCTGGTTCCGATCGCGCACCGGAAGTCGTCGTTCTGCACTGGCAAGGAAGCAGCGCCACCGAGGCTTCACCACTCGTTTCACTTTGCGGGAAAGGTGTATGTTTCGATACGGGCGGTTACGATTTGAAACCAAGCTCTGCAATGCTGCGCATGAAAAAAGACATGGGTGGCGCAGCGATCATGCTCGCCGTTGCAGAAACGGTTATGTCGTTAAATCTGCCCATTAAGTTGGCGTTACGCATCGGCTGCGTCGAGAACAGCATCTCCGGCCACGCCATGCGCCCCTCGGATGTGCTGCGCACCCGTTCCGGCCTCTCCGTCGAGATTGGCAATACCGATGCCGAGGGAAGATTGGTGCTGTGCGATCTCCTTGCCGAAGCTTCCGAGACATCCCCACGCTGGCTTATTGATGCAGCAACTCTAACAGGTGCCGCCCGTGTAGCGCTCGGGCCAGACCTGCCAGCATTATTCTGCAACAACGATGAAATGGCGAATATTCTTCTTCATTCCGGGCTCGCAGCATCGGATCCATTCTGGCGCCTGCCTTTGCATGAAGGTTATGCCTCGTGGCTTGAGAGTCCAGTCGCCGATCTTTGCAATGTTTCCAGCAAACCGCATGCTGGCGCCATCACCGCCGCTCTATTCCTGAACCGTTTTGTGTCCCAAAATGTTTCATGGGCGCATATCGATGCCTACGCCTGGAACGATTCCTCACGCCCAGGCCGCCCCGAAGGGGGCGAGGCGCAAACTGTGCGCGCACTCGCCACGGCCATCGAAGCCCTCTCCCACAGCGCAATCTAGCCCATACATTTTGTGATAGCGGGTACGCGCTTTTAACTATGATGAAACATTTTTTTGACATGTTAGCATCAACGCAACCGCACAATGTTGTTTTTTGATACAATGCGGATTGTCAAAACACTTTTTCTACCCACATGGGTTGTCCAAAGACACGACAACTTCCCTGTTACTTCCTAGTAGTTGTAACAGTTTATTTCGACATTCCACCAAGTTCACTTGTCAGAATGACCAAGCGTTAATAACACGGACAAAGATTCCGGTACCTTTTTGTTAGAGGCTATTGGAATTTTCCGATCAGATAGTGTACTGATCTTTCACCGTATCGGTTGCCGACATTCGCTCATGGCAACATTCATGTATCTTCGCTTCACTAAGGACAAATAACATATGGCTGCTGCGCCACTCTCTTCCGACCAACTCGTCGGGATTCTTCGCGATACTATCGTCTCTCTCGTCCGCCGGGATGGCGTCGATCTTTCGGCCCGCCAGCTTGGCGTGTTTCTTACCTGCTACCTGACCGACGGCGCCCACACCGTCCGCGGTCTGGCCCAGGAGCTGAACGTCTCCAAGCCGGCAATCACCCGTGCGCTCGACCGTCTGACCGAGCTGGATTTCATCCGCCGCAAGGTCGACCCCTCCGACCGCCGCAGCGTTCTGGTGCAGCGCACGGTAAAGGGGGCTGCTTTCCTGCGTGAAACGCGCCATATTATGGGCGATGCTCTTGCTGCCAACAAAACCGAAGCCGCCAGCCGCCGCGCCGCTGGCTAAACGCAACGTCAGCCGCCGGTTCGCACTGGCGGGATTGCTCTTAGGGCTTGGTCTGGCTGCCCCCGCGCGGGCCCAGACCACCCCTATGCAGCTTAGCGCTGCCGACCAGCAGCTTATCTCGCAAGTCGAGAACTATCTGAACGAGCAGACCGGCCTGACCGCAAACTTCCTGCAAGTCGCCTGGGATGGCTCGACCCGCACCGGCAAGGCATGGCTGCAACGCCCCGGCCGCATGCGCTTTGAATACGACGCGCCCGACCCCGAACTGCTCATCGCCGGCTTCGGTGTGCTCGTCTATCACGACCCCGCGTTGGACCAGACCTCCTACATCCCGCTCGACAGCACGCCGCTCGGCATTCTGCTGGCACAGCATGTCGATCTGACCTCCGCCAACGTCACCGTCACCGGCATCGACCGCGAGCCCGGCGAATACGACATCACCCTGATCCGCAAGAATAAAGCCGCCCAGGGCACTCTTACTTTGGTATTCGGCACCAACCCGCTGCAACTGCGCCAATGGGTGGTTACCGACGCTCAAGGCAAGCAAACCCGCGTCAGCCTGTACGACATTCTGCCCGGCGGCCCGTACCCGGATAAGCTGTTCGAATATAATCGTCCCGCCACGCCGGCGCATCACGGGGGGTAGTTTTTCCCTGAAGCTGCGCTAGGAAGGAGCGATGCAACTCACCATCGCCACCTGGAACATCAACTCGCTGCGCCTGCGCCAGGCGCATTTGCACAAGCTGGTCGCCGAGCTCTCGCCGGATGTCATCTGCCTGCAAGAGACCAAGGTGCCGGACGAGTTGTTCCCCGAGGGCATCGCCGAGGCCATCAATTTCCCCCACGTGCTCAAACGCGGCATGAAGGGCTATAACGGCGTGGCGATCCTCTCGCGCCTGCCGCTCACCTTGGCGGAGAACACGCCAGATTGGTGCGGCAAATCCGATTGCCGCCATCTCTCGGCCGAAGTTGCCACCGGCGGCGCGCCGGTTACCGTGCATAATTTTTACGTTCCCGCGGGCGGCGACATCCCCGACCGCGACCAGAACGAAAAATTCGCCCATAAGCTCGACTTCCTGACCGAGACAACGGCGCATTTCGCCAAATACCCACCCCGGCGCGCCATTCTGGTGGGCGATCTCAACATCGCGCCGCTGGAGCATGACGTCTGGAGCCATAAGCAGTTGCTCGGCGTCGTCAGCCACACCCCGGTGGAGGTGGAGGGGCTGAACGCCTGGATGGCCCAGGGCTGGCACGATGCCGTGCGCCATTTCGTGCCCCCCGCGCAGAAGCTCTACACATGGTGGTCCTACCGCAACCGAGATTGGGCGGCCTCCGACCGTGGCCGCCGTCTCGACCATATCTGGGTGACGCAGGACCTCTCAGCTGGGCTCGAAGGCTATAAAATCCTGCGCGATGCCCGAAACTGGGAGCAACCCTCGGACCACGTTCCGGTCAGCATCACGTTAAAAGTGTAACGCGAATGAAGCATGGCTCAGGTTTAAAATATTCGCAACAATAAGGGCTGTTTCGCGTCCATATAGCGGGCCAACGGAGCCTGCAAATGAGATTCACCATTCCCAAACCCGCGATACTCAGCCTCGCCTTTCTGGTGGGAATGGCCATCGCCGCGCTGACCGGTTAAGGCCGCTACTCAGCCTCTGGCGGTAATTCCACCCGCCAGTTTTCGCCATCCGGCACGCAAAACATCGGCACGGCGTTTTTGGTAAGTCCCTGCTTGGGCAGCCCCATCAGATCACGCACGGCGCGGAAAATTCCGCCATGCGCCACAATCAGCAGCGGCCCGGGCGTGGCGGCAAGTACGCGTTCCATTGCGTCTTCCACACGCAGCAGCACTTCAGCAAAGCTTTCCGCCCCTTCCGGCGTATTCAGCCCTTCCAGCCATTCGCTGAACCAGGGGTAGAGCGGCTTGCCTTCCATGCCGCCGAACACCACCTCGCGCAGCCCGGGCTCAAACTCCACCGATAGGTTCAGGAACTCATTGATAATGCTTGCTGTCTGGCGGGTGCGCTGCATGGGCGAGCAGATGATCGTGGTGATCCCCTGCCCCGCCAGCATCGGCCCGGCAGTGGCGGCCTGGGCACGGCCCGTGGCGTTCAGCGAGGTATCGAGCGCCCCCTGGCTCAGCCCGGCAGCGTTGTAGTCCGTCTCGCCGTGGCGAAGAAACCAGAACGGAACGCGCGGCAGCGGCAAGGCTTAAGCCAGCCCTTCGGCGGCCAAAGCACGCTGCACAGCCGGGCGGGCGCTCATGCGCTCGTAATGTGCAGTCAGGTTCGCGGGCAGCCCAATCTTGGCCCGGCCCACAGCCCAAAACTCCAGGCAGAACAGCATCGCATCGGCAATGCTGTAGTCGCCCATAAGGTAGGCCTTAGCCCCCAGCGTGTGGCCCAGCAGATTGAACCCAGTGGCGGCGATGTCCTTGCCGGTCTGCGCCACGGCGGGTTCATCGGCATTGGTCGGCGTGAAGGCACCGGGGCGCAAGATACGGGTGAAGCCGCGCATATGCACGGTGGCGACCATATAATCCAGCAGCTCCAACATCCGAACCTCGCCTTCCAGCCCCTCTGGCAACAGCCCGAGTTCGGGGTGCGTCTTGGCCAGGTACCAGGCGATGGCGGGCCATTCGGTGAGCAACGAGCCATCGTCGCGCACCAGCGCAGGCACTTTGGATTTCGGGTTGATCGCGGCGTAGTCCTGCTTGTACTGCGCACCGCTGGCGAGATCGAGCTTCACCAGCTCAAAGGGCTTGCCGATCTCTTCCAGCAGGATGTGGATCCCCAGCGAGCAGGCACCCGGCGCGTAGAAGAGCTTCATCGGCATTCCCCTTAAATGTGAACGCCGCCTTTTTTGCAAAAGGCGGCGTTTTACTTAACCCTCAGTCGAACAGCGAGCTGACCGAGCTTTCCGTGGAGATGCGGCGCATCGCCTCGGCCAGCAGCGGGGCGATGGAGAGCTGGCGGATGTTATGCGCCAGCCGCACCGCCTCGGTCGCGGCAATGGAGTCGGTGATGGTCATCATCCCGATCGGCGAGGCCGCGATGCGTGCCACCGCGCCGCCCGAGAGCACGCCATGCGAGACATACACTTCCACCGACTTCGCGCCATTGGCCAGCAGCGCCTCGGCGGCGTTGCACAGCGTGCCGCCGGAGTCGCAGATATCGTCGATGATGATGCAGTCGCGGCCTTCCACGTCACCAATGATGTTCATCACCTCGGACACACCGGCGCGCTCGCGGCGCTTGTCGATGATGGCGAGGTCGGTGTTCAGGCGCCGCGCGATGATACGCGCGCGCAGCACGCCGCCCACGTCCGGGGAGACGATCATCGGCTCACGGCCCGCGAAACGCTCCTCGATATCGCGCGCGAACAGCGGCGCGGCGGGAAGGTTGTCCACGGGAATGTCGAAGAAGCCCTGGATCTGCCCGGCATGCAGATCCATGGTCAACACGCGGTTGGCGCCGGCCTCGGCGATGAGGTTGGCGACGAGCTTGGCCGAGATCGGCGTGCGCGGGCCGGACTTACGGTCCTGGCGGGCATAGCCGAAATACGGGATCACCGGCGTGATGCGGCGGGCGGAGCCGCGACGCAGCGCATCCAGGGTGATCAGCAGTTCCATCAGGTTATCGTTGGTGGGGTAGGAGGTGCTCTGAATAACGAACACATCCTCGCCGCGGACGTTCTCGTGGATTTCCACGAACACTTCCATGTCAGCGAAGCGCCGGATGGAGGCCTTCGCCAGCGGCAGGTTCAAACCGGCGGCGACAGCTTCGGCCAGAGGGCGGTTGCTGTTGCAGGCGACAATTTTCATGCTGGCTCTTTCCCGGTTCAAAGTCTGGTCGGGCGCGGTGTAGCAATCAGGTTCCGCCTTGTAAATTAAGCGGAGAGCTCCCGTGACCGTTCCGTGGCAGCCTGGATGGCCTCACGGAAAGATTTTGGCCAAGCGTCATCCGCGCGCAACACTGCCAGGGCGCGCTCGGTGGTTCCCTTGGGCGAAGTCACGGCAATCCGCAGCTGAGCGGGTTCCTCGGAGGAGGCCGCCAACAGCGCGGCGGAGCCGATCACCGTCTGCCGGGCCATCTGACGGGCCAGTTCCGGGGGCAGCCCCTGGTCCAGCCCGGCCTGCTCAAGCAGTTCAGTCAGCAGGAAAACATAGGCCGGGCCACCGCCGGAAATGGCGGTCACCGGGTCCAGCGCCCCTTCCTCCTCCACCCATGCGGCCTTGCCCGTGGCGGCCAGCAGCGTATCGGCCAGCGCCTTCTGCGCCGGGGTCACTCCCTCGGCGGCATACGCCACGGTGATTCCCTGGCGCACGGCGGCGGGGGTATTGGGCATGGCGCGCACGATGGCGGCGGGTACGCCGAGCAGCCGAGTCACAGCCTGTACGGTCTTACCTGCCATGATCGAGATGAATACCGCGCCACCCGCGAACCGCGCATAGGCGGGCAGCGCCTCAGCCGCCGATTGCGGCTTTACCGCCAGCACCACCGCTTCCGGCGCGAATCCGGCCGGAAGCGCCGCCGCATCCGCCACCACGGTGACGTTGGGGCCCGCCAGCTTGGCGGCCTCGGGCGAAGGGTCCACGACGATGGCCTGGGAGAGGCCGCGCTCGCGCCAACCGGCGAGCATGGCGCCGCCCATGCGGCCACCGCCGACGAGCAGAAGAGAAGGTAAAGCAGTCATGCCTCGGGTTATGTCACGCTTCTCCGGCGCACTCCAGCATGGCCGCGTCCAGCGCCTCGTCCGCACTCTTTCCGCCCCAGAGCACAAACTGGAAGGCCGGGAAGAAGCGCTCGCACTCAGTCACGGCGATATCGATCAAGTCTTCGACCGACTCAGCCGAACCAGACACTCCGCGCAGCAGCACCGAATGGCGGTACACCGGCATACCGGTCTCCTCATCCATGCCGAAATGCCCGATCCAAAGCCGCTCATTCGCCTTGGCCAGCAGCTCGTACATCGCACCGCGCTGCTTGGCCGGGGCTTTCATGTCGAAGGCGCAGGAAAAATGCATGACGGCAATTTCGTCCGACCAACAGAAGAACATGCCGTAATCGCACCATTTGCCATTGGCCTCGGCGGCCAGCTCGGCATCGGAGCGGCGGTCGAACATCCATTCATTGCCAGCAATCACCTGTTCTACCAGGTCGAGCGGGTTGGAGACGGTGGCGGTTTCGTCTTCGTGAAGGGCGAGGCTCGTCATGACAAGTCTCCTGGTGCAGCCAGAGGTGCCGGGTGAGACGATTCTGGGGTTTTTCGTGCCGCCGCCAGTGTTTCTCCCCACGACTCCGACTCTATGCGGATTCCCCAACCGGGTGCAACGAAAAGCTTTTCCGCCCGGCGCAAAAACAAAACTAACAAAACGTTAGAATGCCAACGCAGCGTTACAGCCCGTTACCGTGTTTCCGGCTGCATCGCTGCCGCACGGCGTGCTAAACGGCGCGTGTGGATATTCATCCGCCCACTCCCCATATGTGGCGTGGTTACAGGAGTTCTTATGAACAAAGTCTTTCTCGCCCCCTTCGCGCTGGCTGGAGCGCTGCTGCTGGCTCCGGCCGCGCAGGCGCAAACCCCGCGCGATATCCAGAACATGATCGCCAATGGCCAGGAGACCCAGGCCATCCAGGCGCTGAACAACGTGCTGGCCCAACACCCGCAAAGCGGCGTGGCCTGGTATCTGCTGGCTGAAGCGCAGGACGCCCAGGGCAACGAACCCGCCGCCTCCCAGGCGCTGACCAAGGCGCAGGCCATCGCCCCCGGCCTGCCCTTCGCCAAGCCGCAAGAGGTTTCCACGCTGCAGGCGCATATCAACGCCGCCCCGGCCTCCACCCCGGCCCCGGCGCCCGAGAAGCATCACGGCATCAGCCCGGCGCTCATGGTCATTGGCGGCCTTATCCTGCTGTTCGTGCTGCTGCGCCTGTTCGGGCGGCGGCGCGCGGTTTACCCCGGTTACGGCGCCCCCGGCCCCATGCAAAACGGCCCGATGGGCTATGGCGCTCCGCCTCCCGGCTACGGCCCCGGCGGCGGTTTCCCCGGCGGTGGCGGCGGCTTCGGCAGTTCGCTGGTCTCCGGCTTGGCGGCAGGTGCCGGCTTCGCGGCGGGTGAGCGGATTATCGACGGCCTGACCGGCCGTGGCGAGGCCCGCGCCGACACGCCGCAACAGCCCTTCTTCCCCGATAACAGCCGCGATGACGGACTGAACGGCAATCCGGGCTGGGATGACTCCAGCAACAACGACGACGACCTGAACAACAACAGCTGGTCGTAAACACAAAAAACCCCGGCAGCTCACACCGCCGGGGTTTTTTATTTCAGCGCTTCAGCTCTTAGACGCGGCGCATCTTCGGGCCGTAGTAACGGCCAGTGCCGCCCAGCTCAGCCTCGATGCGGATCAGCTGGTTGTACTTCGCCGTGCGGTCGGCGCGGGCGAGCGAGCCGGTCTTGATCTGGCCGCAATTCGTGGCCACGGCGAGGTCGGCGATGGTCGCGTCCTCGGTCTCGCCGGAACGGTGCGACATCACGGCGGTGTACCCGGCGCGATGGGCCATCTCCACGGCTTCCAGCGTCTCGGTCAGGGTGCCGATCTGGTTCACCTTCACCAGGATGGAGTTGGCGGTGCCCGCCTCGATGCCACGGGCCAGACGGACCGGGTTGGTCACGAACAGATCGTCGCCCACCAGCTGCACCTTGCCGCCCAGGCGCTCGGTCAGCAGCTTCCAGCCGGACCAGTCATCCTCGGCGCAGCCATCCTCGATGGAGGCGATGGGGAAGCGGGCGCACAGATCGGCCAGATAATCGACCATCTGCCCGGCGTCGAAGGTCTTGCCCTCGCCTTCCAGCTTATACAGGCCGTCCTTGAAGAACTCGGTGGAGGCGCAATCCAGCGCGAAGGTGATGTCCTCGCCCGGAATATAACCAGCCTTCTCGCAGGCCTTGGCGATGAAGCCCAGCGCCTCGTCGGCGGACTTCAGGTTGGGGGCGAAGCCGCCCTCGTCGCCAACATTCGTGTTGTGGCCGGCATCGTGCAGCTGCTTCTTCAGCATGTGGAAGATCTCGGAGCCAATGCGCACCGCCTCGGCGATGGAGGACGCGCCCACGGGCTGGATCATGAATTCCTGGATGTCGATCGGGTTGTCGGCATGCTGGCCGCCATTCACGATGTTCATCATCGGCACCGGCAGGGTACGGGCGGACACGCCGCCAATGTAGCGGTACAGCGGCAGGCCGTTATCCACGGCGGCGGCCTTGGCCAGCGCCATGGAAACGCCGAGGATGGCGTTGGCGCCCAGGCGGGACTTGTTCGGGGTGCCGTCCAGGTCGATCAGGATATTGTCGATGCCGACCTGGTCCTCGGCGTCCAGCCCGCCGATGGTGTCGAGGATCTCGCCCTCGACGGCCTGAACGGCGTTCAGCACGCCCTTGCCGTTATAGCGGGACTTGTCGCCATCGCGCAGCTCGACGGCCTCATGCGCGCCGGTGGAAGCGCCGGAGGGCACGGCCGCGCGGCCAAACGCGCCGGATTCCAGCAGCACATCCACTTCCACGGTGGGATTGCCCCGGCTGTCGAGAATCTCCCGGGCGACGATATCGGCAATGGCGGTCATCTGACTGGCTCCTGCTTGAATTATGCGGCGCGAGTAGCCCAGCCGCGCCCCCCAGGCAAGCGCAAAGCCCGGTCTAGGCTTGGCGGTTGCCATTCCCCATATAGAAGGATAACCGAAACCACAGTTTTCCACGCATCAGGACACACCCCATGCCCGCATACCGCTCCCGCACCTCCACCTCCGGCCGCAACATGGCCGGCGCCCGCGCGCTGTGGCGCGCCACGGGCATGCAGGACGGGGATTTCAACAAGCCGATCATCGCCGTGGTGAACTCCTTCACCCAGTTCGTGCCCGGCCATGTGCACCTCAAGGATCTCGGCCAGCTTGTCGCGCGCGAGATCGAGGCGGCGGGCGGCGTGGCCAAGGAATTCAACACCATCGCGGTGGATGACGGCATCGCCATGGGCCATTCCGGCATGCTCTACTCCCTGCCCTCGCGCGAGCTGATCGCGGATTCCGTGGAGTACATGGTCAACGCCCATTGCGCGGACGCCATGGTCTGCATCTCCAACTGCGACAAGATCACCCCCGGCATGCTGATGGCCGCGATGCGCCTGAACATCCCGGCCATCTTCGTCTCCGGCGGGCCGATGGAAGCGGGCAAATACATCCATGGCGGCAAGACCGAGGCGCTGGACCTGATCGACGCCATGGTCGCCGCCGCCGACCCGAACGTGACCGACGAGGAAGCCGCGGGCATGGAACGCTCCGCCTGCCCCACCTGCGGCTCCTGCTCGGGCATGTTCACCGCCAATTCCATGAACTGCCTCACCGAGGCGCTGGGCCTCTCCCTGCCCGGCAATGGCAGCCTGCTGGCCACCCATGCCGACCGCAAGGAGCTGTTCCTGGAGGCGGGGCGCAAGATCGTGGAACTGGCCAAGCGCTGGTACGAGAAGGACGACGCCACCGCCCTGCCGCGCGGTATCGCCACCTTCGAGGCCTTCGAGAACGCCATGTCGCTGGACATCGCCATGGGCGGCTCCACCAACACCGTGCTGCATCTGCTGGCCGCCGCCGAGGAAGGCGGGGTGAACTTCACCATGGCGGATATCGACCGCCTCTCCCGCCGCGTGCCGAACCTCTGCAAGGTCGCGCCCTCCAAGGCCGATGTGCACATGGAAGACGTGCATCGCGCCGGCGGCATCATGGCCATTCTCGGCGAAATGGCCCGTGGCGGGCTGCTGCACACCGATGTGCCGACCGTCCACGCCCCCACGCTGGCCGATGCCATCGCCGCCTGGGACATCTGCGCCCCCGGCCATAGCGGCAATGATGCCGCCTCCACCTTGTTCCTCGCGGCTCCTGGTGGCGTGCGCACCACACAAGCCTTCAGCCAGAGCCGCCGTTATGAGGCGCTGGACACCGACCGTGAAAAAGGCGTGATCCGCGACATCGCCCACGCCTTCAGCCCGGATGGCGGCCTCGCCGTGCTCACCGGCAACATCGCGCTGGACGGCGCGATCGTGAAAACGGCGGGTGTTGATCCCTCCATCCTGGTCTTCTCCGGCCCGGCTCGCATCTTCGAGAGCCAGGACGACGCCGTCTCCGCCATTCTCGGCAACCGCATCAAGGCGGGCGATGTGGTGGTGATCCGCTATGAAGGCCCGAAGGGCGGCCCCGGCATGCAGGAGATGCTGTACCCGACCAGCTATCTGAAGTCGAAAGGC
>DAIDJU010000045.1 GCA_027451225.1 Acidocella sp.
AACCGCCCGGAATTGCTGCTCGTCGCCGACGCCGTGGCCCGCGAGAAGCAGATCGACCGCGAGGAAGTGCTGGAGGCGATGGAGCAGGCGATCCAGAAGGCCGGCCGCGCCAAGTACGGGCACGAGAAGGACATCCGCGCCGTCATCGACCGCAAGAGCGGCGATGTGCGCCTCTCCCGCTGGACCGAGATCGTGGACCAGGTGGAAAACGAGGAGACGCAGATCCCCGTCGCCATCGCCAAGAAATTCGCGCCGGAGAAGAATGTCGGCGACTTCCTCGTGGACCCGCTGCCGCCGATCGATTTCGGGCGCATCGCCGCGCAGACCGCCAAGCAGGTGATCGTGCAGCGCGTGCGCGAATATGAGCGCGCCAAGCAGTTCAACGAGTTCAAGGACCGCGTCGGCGAGATCATCAACGGCGTGGTCAAGCGCACCGAGTACGGCAATCTGATGGTCGATCTCGGCCGCGCCGAGGCCCTGCTGCGCCGCGATGAGTGCATCCCCCGCGAGAATCTGAAGAACGGCGACCGCGTGCGCGCTTATATCTACGACGTGCGTGCCGAGCCGCGCGGGCCGCAGATCTTCCTCTCGCGCACCCATCCCGGCTTCCTGGCCAAGCTGTTCGCGCAGGAAGTGCCCGAGATTTACGACGGCATCATCGAGATCAAGGCCGTGGCCCGCGACCCTGGTTCGCGCGCCAAGATGGCCGTGATCTCGCGCGATGGCTCCATCGACCCCGTGGGCGCCTGCGTGGGTATGCGCGGCTCTCGCGTGCAGGCCGTGGTGGCCGAGTTGCAGGGCGAGAAGATCGACATTATCCCCTGGTCGCCCAACGTCGCCACCTTCGTGGTGAACGCGCTGGCGCCTGCTGAAGTCTCCAAGGTGGTGATGGACGAGGAAGCCGGACGGGTTGAAGTTGTGGTGCCGGATAACCAGCTTAGCTTGGCGATCGGCCGCCGCGGCCAGAACGTGCGTCTGGCCTCGCAGCTCACCCGCTGGGATATCGACATCCTGACGGAAGCCGAGGAATCCGAGCGCCGCCAGGAAGAGTTCCGCCGCAAGACCGGGCTGTTCGTCGAGGCGCTGGACGTGGATGACATGATCGCCGGCCTGCTGGTGCAGGAAGGCTTCGAGACCATCGAGGATCTGGCCGCCACCCCGCCGGAGGAAGTCGCCTCCATCGAGGGCTTCGACGAGAATGTGGCCTCTGAGCTGCTGCGCCGCTCCTCCACCTTCCTGGAGCGCCAGGCCTCCGAGTTGGAGGAGAAGCGCCTTGCCCTGGGCGTGACCGACGAGATCGCCGCGTTCGAGGTGTTCTCCGCCAAGGACCTGATCTCGCTGGGCGAGAAGGGCGTGAAGACGCTGGACGACCTCGCGGACCTCGCCGGCGACGAGCTGGTGGAGATCCTCGGCAAGGACAACATGACCGAGGAGCAGGCCAACGAGATCATTATGGCCGCCCGCGCGCATTGGTTCGAAGGGGAGAATGGCGACGCCGGTTGAAGCTGACCTCCTGCCGGAGGACGAGCCCGAGCGCGGTCCGCTGCGCCGATGCCTCGTCACCCGGGAGGAAATTCCGCGGGAGGAGGGCTTGCGCTTCGTCGTGGGCCCGGAGCGGCGGCTGGTGTTCGACGCCGCCGCAACCCTGCCCGGACGCGGCCTATGGTTGAGTGCGCGCGCCGATGTGCTACATCAGGCGATCCGGCGTGGCGTTTTCGCCCGCGCCGCCAAGGGGCAGGTGGTTCTGCCCCCCGATCTCCTGGCCGAGGTGCGCGCGGCACTTTCCCGCCGCATCGCCGAACAGCTGGGCTTGGCCCGGCGCGGTGGTGTCGCCATATCCGGCTTCGAGAAGGCGCGGGAATGGCTGCAGCCCGGCAAGGCCGGGCTGGTGGTGCAGGCGGCGGATGGCAGCCCGGAAGAACGGGCGCGCTTTCTGGGCGGGCGGAATATCCCGGTGGCGGTGGTGTTAAACGCTGCCGCGCTGGGGAAAATCTTCGGCCGTGAACACACGGTGCATGTGGTCGTCGCCCCCGGGCGGTTGGCCAGGATGATCGAAATCGAAGCCAGACGCCTTCAAGGTGTTGCGGTGGACGAAGCAAGCGGGCAGTAGAGCCCAACCAGGCCGGTTAACCCCGGCCAAGACTGAGTGGATTGGACCGGATTAGGCATGAGTGACGGCAACGACCAGAATGAAACCAAAGGCAGGCTCTCGCTGCGCCCGGCGGCGCGTGGGGATGCGGGGCATACTGTCGATGCCGGCTCCGTGCGTCAGAGTTTCTCGCATGGCCGCTCCAAGGTGGTGCAGGTGGAAGTGCGCAAGAAGCGCGGCCCCGGCGCGGCCCCGGGCGGCGCGGCTGCGCCCGCCCCCGCGGCGCCGGCTACGCTCTCGCTAAAACCCGCTGCCGCTGAGCGCCCCGCCGCCGCTGCTCCGGCCCCCAGCCAGCCCGCGCCCCAAGCACCGCGTCAGCGCCCCGCTGCCGGTGGCCGCGCCCTGACAGCCGCCGAGCTGGCGACTCGCCAGCGCGTGTTGGCCATGGCCGCGCAGCGCGAGGCCGAGCGCCGCGAGCAGGAGAAGATTTCCATCCTCTCCGCCGCCGAGGAAGCCCGCCGCAAGGCCGAGGAAGAAGCCAAGGCCGCCGAAGAGGCACGCCTGAAGGCCGAGGAAGACGCCAAGGCGCAGGCTGAGGAAGAAGCTCGCCGCAAGGTCGAGGGTGAGGCCGAGGTGAAGGTCGCCGCTGCTCCGGCAGCCGCCAAGCCCGCCGCTGCCCCGGTTGCCGCCAAGCCTGTGCCGCCGCGTCCCGGCGCTCCGGTGGCCCGCCCTGCCGCGCCCGGCGCGCGCGAGACGCTGCAGCTCAAGCCCGGTGGCCGTCCGGCTGGTTCCGAGGAAGAGGAAGAAGCGCCGCGTCCCGGCGTCCGCCGTCCCATCACCCCGGCGCCGAAGCGCGGTGCCCCCGTGGCCCCGCCCAAGAAGATTGGCGATGGCAACCGCCGTAGCGGGCGTATCGACGTGCAGGCAGCCATCGAGGGCGAGGACGAGAAGACCCGTTCGCTGGCTTCCGTGCGCCGCCAGCGCGAGCGTGAGCGCCGCCAGGCCGAGCTGGAGCTGCTGCGCTCCGACGGCTTGAAGGTGGTGCGCGAGGTCGTGCTGCCCGAGACCATCACCGTGCAGGAGCTGGCCAACCGTATGGCCGCCCAAGGCCGCGACGTGGTGCGCGCGCTGATGAAGATGGGCGTGATGGCCACCATCACCCAGACCATCGACGCTGATACCGCCGAGCTGCTGGTCAACGAATTCGGCCACAAGGTCCGCCGCGTCGCCGATTCGGATGTGGAGATCGGCCTGGAGGGCGAGGAGGACAGCGAAGAGGAGCTGCAGGCTCGTCCGCCTGTCGTCACCATTATGGGCCATGTCGACCACGGCAAGACCAGCCTGCTCGACGCCCTGCGCAAGACCGACGTGGCCGCGGGCGAGGCCGGTGGCATCACCCAGCATATCGGCGCTTATCAGGTCACGCTGCCTTCCGGCCAGCAGATCACCTTCCTCGATACGCCGGGCCATGAAGCCTTCACCGCCATGCGCGCCCGCGGCGCCGCGGCGACAGATATCGTCGTGCTGGTGGTGGCCGCCGATGACGGCGTGATGCCGCAGACCATCGAGGCGATCAAACACGCCAAGGCGGCCGATGTGCCCATCATCGTGGCGATCAACAAGATCGACCGCCCCGGCGCCGACCCGAACCGCGTGCGGCAGGAACTGCTGCAGTACGAGATCGTCGTCGAAGACATGGGCGGCGAGACGCAGGATGTTGAAGTCTCGGCGCTGAAGAAGCTCGGCCTGGAGAAGCTGGAAGAGGCGATTCTGCTGCAGGCGGAAGTGCTGGAGCTGAAGGCCAACCCGGACCGTTCCGCAGAGGGCGCGATCATCGAATCCCGCCTGGACAAGGGCCGTGGCCCGGTGGCGACCGTGCTCGTGCAGAAAGGCACGCTGCATCAGGGCGAGATCGTGGTGGCGGGCGCCCAGTGGGGCCGCGTGCGCGCCATGCTCAACGACAAGGGCCAGCCGGTGAAGGAGGCTCTGCCCTCCACGCCGGTGGAAATCCTCGGCCTCTCCGGTGCGCCCACGGCGGGTGAGCCCTTCGTGGTTGTGGAGAACGAGCAGCGCGCCCGCGAGATCACCGAGTATCGCCAGCAGAAGCTGCGCGAGCGCCAGGTGGCCGCGCAGACCGCGATGCGCGGCACCATGGAAGAGATGCTGGCCCGTATTCAGGCCGGTGCACAGAAGGAAGTGGCGCTCGTCGTCAAGGCCGACGTGCAGGGCTCCGCCGAGGCGATCGGCGTGGTGGTCACCAAGGTCGGCAACGAGGAAGTGCGCGTGCGCGTCATCTACTCGGGCGTCGGCCAGATCACCGAGTCCGACGTGCAGCTGGCGAAGGCCTCCGACGCGCTCATCGTCGCCTTCAACGTGCGCGCCAACAGCCAAGCGCGGGAACTGGCGCAGCGCGAGGGCGTGGATATCCGCTACTACTCGATCATCTACGAAGTCGCGGATGACATCGAGAAGCTGGTCAAGGGCAAGCTGGCGCCGATCGTGCGCGAGAAGTTCCTGGGCTATGCGGAAATCCGCCAGGTGTTCAACATCACCAAGACCGGCAAGGTCGCGGGTTGTTATGTCACCGAGGGCGTGGTCAAGCGCGGCTGCGGCGTGCGCCTGCTGCGCGACAACGTGGTCATCCACCAGGGCGAGCTGTCTCAGCTCAAGCGCTTCAAGGACGATGTGAAGGAAGTGGCGCGCGGTTACGAGTGCGGCCTGTCCTTCGCGGGCTTCCAGGATCTGCGTGAGGGCGATGTGGTCGAGTGCTATGAAACCGAGATCATCCCAGCCTAATTCCGGCCCCTCGCAGCGCCAGCTGCGGGTGGGTGAGGAAATCCGCCACATCCTCTCCGATGTGCTGCTGCGCACGGAGTTCCATGACCCGGTGCTGGCGCGCGAGCACATCACCGTGTCGGAAGTGCGGATGTCCCCGGACCTGAAGCACGCGCTCGTGTTCGCCAGCGTGCTTGGGCGCAAGGACATCGCGCCGTTGCTGCCGGCCCTTAAGCGTGTCTCGCCGTTCCTGCGCGCGCAGATCGCGCCGCGTTTGGGGCTGCGAGTGACGCCGGAGCTGAAATTCGTCGCCGACGAGGCGCTGGAGGAGGCGACGAAGATCAACGAGATCCTGCACTCGCCGGAAGTGGCGCGCGATCTCGACGAGTCCAAGGACTGAGCGGAGCGCACCCTCTGGGTGAACTTATAAAAGTTTTTGGGGTGCCGCCTTTTTACAAAAAGGGCGGCATTCTCTTTGCAGGTTTTTGGGCCGAAGCGCATGACCGAACTTCTGACAGCTGACGAGATTGGCCGGGCGGTTGAGCTGCTGCGGGCGGGCGAACTTGTCGCCTTTGGCACCGAGACGGTTTACGGCCTGGGGGCCGATGCCTGTAACGCCCAGGCCGTGGCGGCGGTGTATGCCGCCAAGGGGCGGCCGAGCTTCAACCCGCTGATCTGCCATTTCGCCGATGCGCAAACAGCCTTCCGCTACGTGCAAGCCAACGCCCTGGCGGAAAGGCTGGCGGCCAAATTCTGGCCGGGGCCGCTCACGCTGGTGCTGCCGCGCCTGCCGGACTGCCCGGTCTCGCAACTGGCCGGGGCGGGGTTGCCGACGCTCGCCGTGCGGGTGCCCGCGCAGCCCGTGGCCCGGCGCATGCTGGCGGCGTTTGGCGGGCCGGTTGTCGGCCCTTCGGCCAATCGCTCCGGGCGTATCTCTCCCACCAATGCCCAGCACGTGCTGGCGGAGCTGGGCGGGCGGATCGCCGCCGTGCTCGATTCGGGGCCATGCCCGGTGGGGGTGGAGTCCACAGTGCTGGACCTTTCGGGCGACGCCCCGGTGCTGCTGCGCCCAGGCGGAGTGACGCTGGAGGCGTTGCAAGCCGAAATCGGCCCCATCGCCCGCGCCAGCGGAGAGGCTTCGGCCCCGGCCTCGCCGGGCATGCTGGCCTCGCATTACGCGCCGGGGCTGCTGGTGCGGCTGAACGCCACGGCGCTTGGGCCGGACGAGGCGCTGCTCGCCTTCGGCCCGCCGCTGCCGGGGGCGAGGCTGTGCTTCCAGCTTTCAGAGCGCGGCGATTTGCAAGACGCCGCCGCACGGTTGTTCGAGGGGCTGCACGAGCTGGACGAAAAAGCCCAGGCGCTGGGGCTTAAAGGTATCGCGGTACAGCCAATCCCGGCCACCGGGCTGGGATTGGCGATCAACGACCGGCTGACCCGCGCCGCCGCCCCGCGCTGAAATTAATTTGACAGCGCCGCCCCGCGCGGGGGCAAATGGCTCATGCGGTTCTGGCTTTCAGCTCTGCTCGGCCTCTTGCTGGCGGCACCTGCCTGGGCGGCGGATTACGACTTCACCGCCTCGGATGGCGCGCGCCTGCATTATACCGAAACCGGCCCCGCCGATGCGCCCTGCCTCGTCTTTGTACCGGGCTGGACCATGCCGGGCTGGATTTTCACGCCGCAGCTGAAAGCCTTCAGCCGATCCTACCGCGTCGTGCTGTTCGATCCGCGCGGCCAGGGCAGCTCGGAAGTCACCGCCACCGGCTATAACCAGGACCGGCGCGGCGAGGATCTGGGCGAGTTGATCGAGCGGTTGCCGGGGAAGGTCGTGGTTGTCGGCTGGTCGCTGGGCGTGCTGGATACGTTGGCCTGGGTCCACCAGGGCGGCAGCAGCAAGCTCGCAGGGCTGGTGCTCATCGACAATTCCGTGGGCGAGAATCCAGCCCCCACGCCGCACCCCGCGCCACGCCGCGCGGCGCCCGCGCCTGTCAGCCGCGAGGCCAAAATGCGCGCGTTTGTCGCCGGCATGTTCCGCACATGCCCGGCGGCGTCGTATCTCAACCGCCTGACCGTCTCCTGCCTGCGCGTGCCGCCCGCCCAGGCGGAGGAACTGCTGCGCTACCCCGTGCCGCGCAGCTATTGGAAGGACGCTATCCTCTCCACCGATGTGCCGGTGCTCTACGCCGTTCGCCCGCGCCTTGAGGGCCAGGCGCAGAACCTGCTGCTCGACCGGCCCAACACCTCTATTGCGATTTTCCCGGATGCGGGCCATGCGCTGTTCGTCGACGACGCAAGCCGTTTCGACGAGCTGATGCAACAATTCCTGGAGACCAAAGTCCGCCTATGAAATTCTGGCCGCTGTTCCTGGTCTCCGCCGCCGCCGTGGGTATGGAGACGGCGCTGACACGCTATTTCGCCGTGGCCAACTGGTCGGACTATGGCTACTGGGTCATCTCCATCGTCATGGTCGGGTTCGCGCTTTCGGGCGTGGTGCTGGCGCTGGGGCAGGGGGTGTTTCAGCGCCATGCGGCGGGGCTGTTCGCGGCACTTCCGGCGCTGCTCTGCCTGACCGCCGCGCTGGGCTATGCGGGCGTCATCATCAATCCGTTCAACCCCTTGGCGCTGCAAAACCCGGATACCTACGCGCCGCAGCTTTGGTTGATCGCGCTGTATTACGCGGCGCTGCTGCCGTTCTTCTTCCTCACCGGGCTGTATGTCTCGCTCTGCTTCGCCACCAACGCCACGCGGGTGGGCTCGGTTTATGCGGCGGATCTGTTCGGGGCGGGGCTGGGTTCGGTGCTGGTGCTGGGGCTGATGTATCTGGTCTCGCCCTTCGCGCTCATTCCCTGCCTGCTGCCGCTGCTGGCCCTGGCGGCGCTTGGGGCGGGGCGTTACCGCAAGCGGGCGGGGGTGGCGGCGCTGGCCGCGCTACTGGCGGGCGAGGCGCTGCTGGGCCTGGGGCCACAGGCGGGCATTAGCCAGTACAAACCCATCTACCCGCCGCTGCACACGCCCGGCGCAAAAGTGCTGGCCACCGTGCACAGCCCGCGCGGCGAGTACATGCTGCTCGACGATTTCACCGAGCGGGTGAATACCGACATCTCCAACAATTCCGGCATGATGGGCTATCCCAGCCCGCCGCGCTCTTACGGGCTGTACCGCGACGGTATTCGCATCGCCTCGTTGCCCATGCCGGGCGTGGGGGCGCAGACGGGCTACGCCCCCGGCGCGCTGGACGCGCTGCCCTACACCCTGCGCCCGCATCCCAACACGCTGCTGATCGGCGCCTCGGGCGGCATGCGAGTCGCCGAAGCGCAGGCGCTGGGAGCTTCGCCGCTCACCGCGCTGGAGCCCGACCCGGTGCTCTACCGCGCCATCACCCAGGGGTTGGATGGCGCGCTGCCCATGCCCCCCGCGCCGGATGTGCGAATTTTGCGTGACAATCCGCGCGCCGTTATGTCGCCCGGAGCGGGGTATGAGGTCATCGACCTCTCCGCCGATTTCCTCGACGAAGCCCCGGCCAATGTCTACGCCGTCTCGGCTCAGGCCTTCGCGGCGGATCTCGCGGCGCTCTCGCCGGACGGCATTCTCTCGGTCCCAGTCTCCATCCAGGATTTCCCGGCCTATGCGCTGCGCATGCTGGCCACGATGCGCGAGGCCCTGGCCCTGCGCGGCGTGGCGGATCCGGGGGCGCATCTCATCCTCTACCGCTCCGCCTGGAATGCGCGGCTGCTGGCCAGCCCGGCACCGTTTACCGCCGCCGACATCGCCGCCGCCGCCAAATGGTGCAACGACCGGTCCTTCGACATCTCCTACTACCAGGGGTTCGACGCCGTCGCCGCGCGGGGCAATCTGTATAACGACCTTCCCGCCGTCTCCTTCGCCGATGGCACCATGGCCGCCACGGGCGATGACGACTCCCTGGCCGACGAGGCTCCCGGCATCCTGTCCGGGCAGCTCACGCCCTCGGCCAGCGCTTTCGATCTGCGCCCGGTCACCGACGACCGGCCGGCTTTTTACGCCATATTGCGCCTCAACCAGTTGAAATTGCTGCTGGCCCGGTTGCAGATTTTGCCCCAGGCCGAGATCGGCGCGCTGGTAAACCTCGCGGTGCTGGCCCAGGCGGTGGTGATCGCGGCGCTGGTGCTGCTGGTGCCTTTCGCCGCGCCACGGCGTGAGCGCCAGGGGCACGAGGTGCTGCGCCCGGCGCTATATTTCTCGGTGCTGGCGCTTGGGTTTTTGTTCCTGGAACTCTTCGCCATCGAGCGCGCCTCGCTGGTGCTGGACGACCGGGCGATGGGCTTCTCCCTGGTGCTGGGGGCGATGCTGGTGTTCTCCGGCCTTGGCAGCTTCGTCTCGGGGCGCATCGCCAACGCGGGCCGTGCCATGCGCCTGGCCTGGGCGGTGGTGGCGCTGTGGGGTGTGGCGATGCTCTTCCTCTCCGGCCCAGCCGCCCTGGCCGCAGGAGCGTTGCCGGTGGCGGCGCGCGTGGGGCTGATCGTGCTGATCCTCGCTCCGGTCAGCTTCGCCATGGGGCTGCCCTTTCCGTTGGGGCTGCGCCAGCTCAGGGGCGAGTTCTTCCTGCCCTGGGCCTGGGGGCTCAACGGGGCGTTCTCGGTCGTTGCGACCCCCTTTGCCAATTTGCTGCTCCGCACTATAGGCCTGCATGCGGTTTTAGGCGGTGCCGTTCTTCTGTACTCTATCGCCGCGCTCAGCTTTCCCGCGTTTGAAGGACAGTTTGCTTGGACTCCATTTCTGAAACGCTCAGCCGCCGCGGATTGATCGCAGGCCTTGCCGCCTGCGCTGCCGCCCCGGCCTTTGCCGATAACACCGCCACCCCGCCCGCACCCGCCGTTACACCGGCCGCTCCGGCTTCTGCCGCGCCCGCCCCGGCTCCGGCGCAGGCAGCCGCCCCGCTGCTGCCCACCCCGGCCACGCCGAACGGCAAGCCTTGGACCAAGGATGTTTTCGAGAGCGCGATGGCCGCTTCGGGCCGTCCCGTCTCGCTGACTGACGACCAGTTCAGCGCCATCCAGGCCCGCAAGCCCGCCGCGATGAAGCTGATCGCCCAATACCTCACCGAGCGCCTGGGCAAGCCCGACCCGCTGGTGCTGGCGGCCTTCGAGGCCCTGCCGCGTGAATATTACCACTACAACTACCAGGAGCACCGCTCCACCTGCGGCGATGCCTACGACCAGCCGCCCAAGCCCTGGGCGCTCGGCTATGGCTCGGCCCTCTCGGATTATCTGGGCCAGGCTTACATGACCCAGGTGATCGCCCCGAAGCCCGGCGATGTCTCGCTTGAGATCGGCACCGGCTCGGGCTTCCAGTCCTCGCTGCTCTCGCGCATCGTGGACCATGCCTATTCCATCGAGATCATCGAGCCGCTGGGCAACGCGGTGAAGAAGATTTTCGCCCCGCTGGGCTATGACAATATCACCACCAAGGTGGGGGACGGCTATTACGGCTGGCCCGAGGTGCAGGGCGGGTTCGATGTCATTATCGTCACCTGCGCCGCGCAGTACGCGCCGCCCGCGCTGTTCCAGCAGCTCAAGCCGGGCGGGCGCATGATCATCCCCATCGGCCAGCCCTTCAAGCAGGGGCAGGTTTTTTACGTTTACCACAAAGATGCCGCAGGGAAGATCCATTCCCGCCGCGATATGGGTTGCTTCTTCATCCCGATGACCGGAACCATGATGAAGGTGCCCGCCGATCAGGCCCAGGCCAACCCGGCCTGAGTCGTTCTCTGTTAGAAACGTATTGCTCGGGTGTCATTCGGCTTGCCCGCCCCGCCGGGGCGTGGCACTGAGCTGTAAGACCACCGAATAAGGAGGAACTCTTGGTAAAACCGTTGCGTAAGGCTGTGCTTCCTGTTGCTGGTCTCGGCACGCGCTTCCTGCCCGCCACTAAGGCGATGCCCAAGGAGATGCTGCCGGTCGTCGACAAACCGCTGATCCAGTACGCGGTGGACGAAGCCCGCGCCGCCGGTATCGACCAGTTCTGCATGGTCACCGGCCGCGGCAAGACGGCGCTGATCGACCATTTCGACATCGCCTTCGAACTGGAAGCCACGCTGGCGGAGCGCAACAAGCGCGAGGCGCTGGAGCTGCTGCGCGAGGAGGCGATGCCGCCAGGCGCGATCACCACCGTGCGCCAGCAGGTGCCGCTGGGGTTGGGCCATGCCATCTGGTGCGCCCGCACCTTTATTGGCGATGATCCGTTCGCCATCCTGCTGCCGGATGATCTGGTGCTGAGCAAGACGCCCTGCACCGAGCAGCTGGTGAAAGTTTATAACGAGACCGGCGGCAATGTCGTGGCCGTCTCCGAGGTGCCGCGCGAGCACACCAGCCGTTACGGCATCCTCAAGGTGGGCGAAACCGAAGGCGACCGCGTGGAAGTCACCGGCCTGGTCGAGAAGCCCAAGCCCGAGGAAGCGCCTTCCAACCTCTCCATCATCGGCCGCTACGTGCTGCTGCCGGAGGTGATCGGCTATCTCTCCCGCATGGAGGCCGGTGCAGGCAACGAAGTGCAGCTGACCGACGCCATGGCCAAGATGATCGGCCACACGCCGTTCCATGGCCTGAAGTTCGAGGGCAAGCGCTTCGATTGCGGCGACAAGATCGGCTTCCTGGAGGCGCAGATCGCCTTCTCACTCTCCCGCCCCGATCTCGGCCCCGCCGTGCGCGAGTTCCTCAAGAACTACGTCAACGCCTGAAGATAAACCGGGCCCGCCACATTGGCGGACCCGCCGTTTTTAGGGCGCGGCGCGGCCAAAAATCAGCCGTAAACCACCGCGACCAGGCACAAGAACAGCATTGCACGAGGCCTGCATGATCTTTTCCCACAAATTCCAAGCCAGCTCGCTGCGCGAATACGATATCCGCGGCATTGTCGGCGAGACGCTGACCGAGGCCGACGCCTTCGCCATTGGCCGCGTGTTCGGCTCGATGGTCGCCGAGGTGGGCGGGCGCAAGGTTGCCGTGGGGCGCGATGGCCGCTTGTCCTCGCCCGCTCTGGCGGCGGCGCTGATCAAGGGGCTGACCGAGAGCGGGATGGATGTGGTCGATGTCGGCCAGGGCCCGACGCCGATGCTGTATTACGCTTCCTTCACCGAGCCCGCCGACGGCGCGGTGATGGTGACCGGCAGCCACAACCCGCCGAACTATAACGGCTTCAAGATGATGCTGAAGAACAAGCCGTTCTTCGGCAAGCAGATCCAGGATCTCGGCGCGCGCGCCGCCGCCGGGCAGGTGGTGCCCGCCAGCCAGGGCGACGTGGTGCAGAAGGATATTTCCGACGCCTATGTGGCCCGCATGGTTCAGGACTGGGACGGCGAGCGCAAGCTGAAGGTGGTGTGGGATAACGGCAATGGCGCTGCCGGCGACGTGCTGATGAAGCTGCTGGAGAAGCTGCCCGGCGAGCACAAGGCATTGAACGCCAAGATCGACGGCACTTTCCCCGCGCATCACCCGGACCCGACCGTGCCGAAGAACCTCGAGCAGCTCATCGCCGCCGTGGCGGCCGAGGGCGCTGATGTCGGCATCGCCTTCGATGGTGACGCCGACCGCATCGGCCTCGTGGACAATGAAGGCCATATCCTGTTCGGCGACCAGTTCCTGATCCTGATGGCGCGCGACGTGCTGCGCGAGCATCCGGGCGCCACCATCATCGCCGATGTGAAGGCCAGCCAGGTGCTGTTCGACGAGATCGCCAAGGCCGGCGGCCAGCCGTTGATGTGGAAGACCGGGCATTCGCTCATCAAGTCCAAGATGGCCGAGCAGGGCTCGCCGCTCGCGGGCGAGATGTCGGGTCATATCTTCTATAACGACAAATGGTACGGGTTCGACGACGCGCTCTATGCCGCCGTGCGTATCCTGGGCGTGATCGCGCGCATGCCGGAGACATTGGGGGCGTTCCGCGCCTCGCTGCCCGCCGTGGTCAACACGCCGGAGCTGCGCTTCGACTGCGCGGAGGACCGCAAATTCGCTGTTGTGGCGGAAGTGGCCGAGCGCCTGAAGGCGGCGGGGGAGAAAGTCTCCGACACCGATGGCGTGCGCGTGAACACTGAGGATGGCTGGTGGCTGCTGCGCGCCTCCAACACCCAGGCGGTGCTGGTGGCGCGGGCGGAGAGCAACTCCGAGGCCGGGCTGTCGCGCTTGAAGGCGGCGCTGGCCAGCCAGCTCGCGGCCTCTGGTCTGGCGCCGGATTTCTCCGCGAGCAACGCGGGACACTGACAAGGAAAGGGGGGCTTACCGCCCCCCCCGCCCTTAGCCGCGCAGGATGGATTGCGAGAACAGCGCGGCGCCGTGCATGTCCACTAGGCTGTAATCAAAGCGCTGGCCGGAGAGCTTGGCGGCCATGAAGCCGTGGCTGCCGGAGGCGAAGCCGCCGCGGATCGCCGCGTCCGGGCGGTATGTCTGCGATCCCGCCCCGGTGACGACATAGGTGATGCCATCCATCTGCACTGATTGCAGCGTATGGTCGTGCCCGCAGATATAAACCGGCACGTTATGCTTCACCAGAATCGGGTGCAGCCGAGCGATCAGGTCCGGCTGGTCGTGGTCGTAGCCGTCCTGATCGGCGAGCGCGGTATAGACCGGGTGGTGGCCGATCAC
>DAIDJU010000046.1 GCA_027451225.1 Acidocella sp.
GCGCAGGACCGCGTCTATTTCAAGGCCTGGGACGAGCGCGATCATCACAGCATCATCATCCGCCAGGCCGATCAG
Organism: Acidocella sp.; assembly: GCA_027451225.1. Classification (GTDB taxonomy): domain Bacteria; phylum Pseudomonadota; class Alphaproteobacteria; order Acetobacterales; family Acetobacteraceae; genus Acidocella. Next base: position 76 of record DAIDJU010000046.1, read on the forward strand.
GCGGGTATCGATTTCTTCGGCTTCAAGGTGGACAGCGCCGCGACGCTGAACAAGCTGGAAGCCGATCTGAATGCCTATGGTGTGAAGACCGAGCGCGTACCGGCGGGCGAGTTGCTGGCCACTGGCGAGCGTGTGCGCTTCACCGTGCCGACCGGCCATGTCATCGAGTTATATGCCGAGAAAAAGGACGTGGGCAACGGCCTGTCCTACTCCAACCCCGCGCCCTGGCCCGCCCAGGCGGAGAAGGGCATCGCCCCCACCCGCATGGACCACGCGCTGCTGGGCGGCGGCGATCTGGACGGCTCGCGCGATATCTTTGTGAACGTGCTTGGCTTCTACCTGACGGAAGAAGTGGTGGCCGAGGACGGCAAGACGCAGATTGCCGTATGGCTGAGCTGCTCCAACAAGACGCATGACATCGCCTTTGTGCGTTGCCCCGAGGATGGCAAACTGCACCATGTCTCCTACTGGATCGAGACCTGGGAAAAAGTGCTGCGCGCAGCTGACCTGATGTCGATGAACAACGTGCCGGTGGATATCGGCCCGACCCGCCATGGCATCACCCGAGGCGCTACAATCTACGCCTTTGACCGCTCGGGCAACCGCTTCGAGACCTTCTCCGGCGGCTACATTTCCTACCCCGACATGCACAAGCTCACCTGGCCCATCGAGCATCTGCCCGAAGGCCTGGATTACGCGCAGCGCAAGCTGCACGAAACCTTCCTGACCGTGTTCAGCTAACTTCTGAACAGCTTTACTGACGGACGAAACCACGTGACCCACATTCTGAATTTTATCAACGGCGCTTTCAGCGAAGGCGCCGAAGGGAAGAGCTTTGAAAAACGCTCGCCGCTGAACAATGCGGTGATCGCCACAGTCGCCGAGGCGGCGAAGGCGGATGTGGACGCGGCGGTATCGTCCGCCAGGGCCGCGATGAAAGGCAAATGGGGCAAGCTCACCCTGGCCGACCGTGTGGAGCTGCTCAACGCCGTCGCCACCGAGATGGAGCGGCGCGCGGATGATTTCATCGCCGCCGAAATTGCCGACACCGGCATGCCGGCTGGTGTAGCCAAGCACATGTGCGCGCGCGGTGCCGCCAATTTCCGCGTCTTCGCCGATGTGGTGAAGAACGTGCCGACCGAATTCTTCGAGATGGCCACCCCCGATGGCCGTGGCGCGCTGAACTATGCCATCCGCCGGCCGGTGGGTGTTGTGGGCGTCATCTGCCCCTGGAACGCGCCGCTGCTGCTGATGACCTGGAAGGTCGGCCCTGCCCTCGCCTGCGGCAATGCCGTGGTGGTGAAGCCTTCCGAGGAAACGCCGCAGACCGCCGCCCTGCTGGGCGAGGTGATGAGCACCGTGGGCATTCCCGCGGGTGTTTACAACGTGGTGCATGGCTTTGGCCCTGGCTCGGCGGGTGAATTCGTCACCACCCATCCGGGTGTGGCCGCCGTTACCTTTACCGGCGAAACGCGCACGGGTGCAGCGATCATGAAAGCCGCCGCCGATGGCGCGCGCCCTGTCTCGCTGGAGATGGGCGGCAAGAACCCCGGCATCATCTTCGCCGATGCCGATCTGGACGCCGCCATCGAGGGCACGCTGCGCTCCTGCTTCATGAATACCGGGCAGGTCTGCCTGGGCACCGAGCGGCTATTCGTCGAACGCCCATTCTTCGACACATTCGTCAGCGCGCTGAAGAAAGCCGCCGAAGGCATGCGCATCGGCCCGCCGCATGAGCCCGGCGTGGCCATGGGGCCGCTGATCTCGCAGGAGCATCGGCGGAAGGTGCTCTCCTACTACGCCAAGGCGGTGGCGGAAGGTGCCACCGTGGTAACCGGCGGCGGCGTGCCGGAGATGCCGGGCGAGTACGCCCATGGCGCCTGGGTGCAGCCGACCATCTGGACCGGGCTGGGCGACGACGCCGCCATCTGCCGCGAGGAAATCTTCGGCCCGTGCTGCCATGTCGCGCCGTTCGATAGCGAGGACGAGGTGATCGAACGCGCCAACGCCACCAATTACGGCCTTTCAGCTGCCGTGTGGACGCGTGACCTCGCCCGCGCCCATCGCATGGCCGCCGCCGTGGAGGCAGGCGTGGTCTGGGTGAACTCCTGGTTCCTGCGTGATCTGCGCACGCCCTTTGGTGGCGCAAAACATTCGGGCATTGGCCGCGAGGGCGGCGTGCATTCCCTGGAATTCTATACCGAGCTGAAAAATGTCTGCATCAAGCTCTGATCTGATCGATGCACTTGGCGACGAACTGCACGCGGCCTTGGTGGCGCGCAGCCCGGTTGCGCCGCTCACCTCACGCGGGCATGAACTGAGCATCGAGGATGCTTACCGTATCCAGGAGCGCATGCTCCGCCATCGCCTTGCCGCTGGCTCCAGCATCGTCGGCAAGAAGGTCGGCGCTACCTCCCGCGCCGTGCAGACCCTGCTCGGCGTGAACCAGCCGGATTTCGGGCTGCTGCTCTCGGACATGATCTATAACGAGGGCGATGTGATCCCGATCTCCCGACTCATCCAGCCCAAGGCCGAGGGGGAGATCGCCTTCATCATGAAGCGCGACCTGACCGGGCCGGGGGTGACGGTGGCCGATGTCATCGCCGCCACGGAGGCCGTGATGCCCTGCTTCGAGATCGTCGATTCCCGCATCCAGGACTGGAAGATCAAAATCCAGGACACGGTGGCGGATAACGCCTCCTGCGGCGTGTTCGTGCTCGGCGGCGCGGCGCTGGACCCGCGCAAGCTGGACCTCGCCCTTTGCGGCATGGTGCTGGAGAAGAACGGCGATGTGGTAGCCACTGGCGCCGGAGCGGCGGCACTGGGGCATCCGGCCAATGCCGTGGCGTGGCTCGCCAACACGCTCGGCCCGCTCGGCATCTCGCTCAAGGCCGGGGAGGTTGTGCTCTCCGGCTCGCTGGCCACGCTCATCCCCATCGCCGCGGGCGATCATCTCAGCATGACCATCGGCGGGCTGGGCAGCTGCTCCGTCCGCTTCGCCTGAAAGATAGGCCATGACACTTTCCCCTGAACAAACCGCCGAGCTGGCGGAGTATCTGGAAAACGCCGAGCTGAACGCCAAGGCGGTGCCGCAGATTTCGCTGCGCCATCCGGGCATCACCGAGGCTAACGGCTATGCCATCCAGCATGAAATCCGCCGCCGCAAGACCGCGCGCGGCACCCAGATCGTCGGCATGAAGGCCGGGCTCACCTCCCGCGCCAAGATGCGCCAGGTGGGGGTGGAAAACCCGTCCTACGGGTTTCTGGCCGATTACTTCGCCGTGCCCGATGGCGGGGAGATCGAGCGCGCCAGGCTCATCCACCCGCGCGTGGAGCCGGAAATCGCCTTCGTGCTGAAGAAGCCCTTGCGCGGCCCTGGTTGCCATATCGGCGCCGTGCTGGCGGCCACCGAGTTCGTGATGCCCGCGCTTGAGATCATCGATTCCCGCTACGAGAATTTCAAGTTCGACTTCGCCTCGGTGGTCGCCGACAATTCCTCATCCTCGCGCTTCGTACTGGGCGGGCGGGCAAGGCCGGTGGAAGAGCTCGACCTGCGGACGCTGGGCATGGTGCTGGAGCATAACGGCAAGCCGTTCTCCTTCGGCGCGGGAGCAGCGGTGCTGGGGCACCCGGCGCTGGCCGTGGCGCTGGTGGTGAACCTGCTGGCCCGGCGCGATGAAGGGCTTGAGGCCGGGACCATGATCCTCACTGGCGGCATAACCGAGGCCGTAGCTTGCCAAGCTGGCGACCATGTATGCCTGCGCATGCAGGATCTCGGCAGCGTTTCCGCGAGGTTCGTGTAATGGCTAGGGAACTCGCCATCGTCTCCGGCGGGGCCGGGGCCATTGGGCAGGTGATCGTGCGCGCCCTGGTGGTGCGGGGGTTGGATGTGCTCATCGTCGGCCGCCGAGCCGAGGAGTTGGAAGCACTGGCCGCTACCAGCCCACAAATCCGCCCCTGTGTGGCGGATCTCGCCAACGACGCCGCCATTGCCACGGTCAACGCCGTGCTGGATGCGCCGGTGCGGGCCATCGTGCATTCGGTAGGCGTGCCGGTCGCGGGCGGGGTGCTGGACGCCTCGACCGAGGCGCTGCTGGGGGCGGTGAACGTGAAGGTCTGCGGGTTGCTGCGCCTGGTGCGCGCGGCCGAGGCGCGGTTCGTGAAGCAATCGCGCATCATCGCCATTGGCGGGCATTACGGGCTGGAGCCGACGGCCTACGCCGCCACGGCGGGCGTGGGTAACGCGGCGCTCATGAATCTTTGCCGCCAGTTGGCCCTGGCCTATGGGCCACGCGGCGTTACGGCGCATGTCATCGCCCCCGGCCCGGCTGATACCGAGCGGCTGCGCAATGTCGCCGCCGCGCGCGCCGCCCAGCGCGGGGTGGAGGTGGACGAGGTGTTCGCGGAGCTGAAAGCCGAGTCCGCCATCGGCGCGTTTACCACGCCCGAGCAGGTGGCCTGGGGTGTGACCATGCTCCTCGCCCCCGAGGCCGACGCCATGACCGGCTCGACCCTTATGCTCGATTCCGGCCGCCGCCGCGGCCTGCCCTAACCAGAAAGGAAGCCCCCATGCCTGTCGCCCATATCAACGTGCTGCAAGGCCATCCACGCGCCGTGCTGCGCGGCGTCATCGCCGAGGTCTCGGAGGCGATGTCCGAAATCCTGATCGCACCAAAGGACCGGCTGGAGGTGTGGATCACCGAGATCGACCCCGAACTATGGGGCATTGCGGGCGCGCCCGCCGCCGAGGTGCTGAAATCCACCCCACGCGGGCAGGTGGAGATGCCCTTCGTGCAGATGGTGCTGATGGAGGGCCGCCCGAAGGAACAGTATCACCGCATCATCGCCGCCATTACCGAGATCCTGCACCGCAATCTGGGCACCGAGAAAGGGCGCATCCGCGTGCATATCGCCTCCGCGCAGCCGGATAGCTGGGGCATCGGCGGCACCCCCGCCAGCATCGCCCGCGCCGCCGAGTTGGCCGCGCGCGCCAAGGCGGAAGCCGCTCTAGGCTGAGCGCCCCGGCCGCCGGAACGCGGCCCGGACATGCTCAACCTGTGCGCGGATGGCGCACCCCTCGGCATGGTCGTTCACAAGGCCCATCGCCTGCATGAAGGCATAAACGGTGGTGGGCCCCACGAACGCCCAGCCGCGCGTCTTGAGCGCCTTGGACATGGCGATGGATTCCGGGCTGGTTGAAACCATCTGCGGCTTTGCCAGCGCCGGGGGCTCGAAACTCCAGACAAACGCCGCCAGCGACCCCGCCTCGCGCACCAGCTCCTGGGCGCGTTTGGCGTTGCTGATCGCGGCTTCGATCTTGCCGCGATGGCGCACAATGCCCGCATCTTGCAACAGACGCTCGACATCGGCCGGGCCGAACCGCGCCACGGCGTTGTAGTCGAACCCGCTGAACGCCGCGCGGAAATTCTCGCGCTTGGCCAGGATGGTGCGCCAGCTCAAGCCCGACTGGAAACCCTCCAGGCAGAGTTTCTCGAACAGGCGCGTGTCATCGGCCACCGGGAAGCCCCATTCGGTGTCGTGGTAGCGCTGATACTCGGGCGTTGCCGCGCACCAGGCGCAGCGCGGCTGACCGTCAAGGCCGGGGATCGTCTGGCTCATCCTTTCCTCCATGGCTCCTTGCTTAACATTTTCCGCCATCCAAGCCATTGTCCGCCTCTGCCAAGACGGCAAATCGGTGCCTATCTGGGAAACAGCGCCTAGGGGGAGTTGGCCATGCTGAGTCTGTTGCTGGTGACGTATCTTGGGGGCGTGCTCACGATTCTGAGCCCCTGTATCCTGCCTGTTCTGCCCTTCGTGTTTGCGCGCGCCGGGCGGCCATTCGCCGTTAGCACCCTGCCCCTGCTGGCGGGCATGGCGGTCACCTTCGCGGCGCTCGCCTCGCTGGCCGCTCTTGGCGGGGCCTGGGTGGTGCGGACCAATGAATATGGCCGGGACATCGCCTTGGCCCTGTTTGCCCTGCTGGGCTTAAGCCTGCTCTTCCCCGCCTTGGCCGACAAAATGACCCGTCCGCTGGTGGCTTTGGGCAACAAACTCTCGGCGGCGGCGCAGACACAGCGGCACGAGGTAATGGGGGCGGCGCTGCTCGGCGTGGCGGTGGGGTTTTTATGGGCTCCCTGCGCCGGGCCGATCCTGGGCCTTGTGCTGGCGGGCTCGGCGCTTGCCGGAACCAGCCCGCGCACCGCCTTTCTGCTGCTGGCCTATGCCGCCGGGGCTGCGACGTCGCTGGGCTTGGCCGTGGGGGTGGGTGGCGGGATATTCAAGCAGATGAAGCGTGGGCTGCATCTGGGCGAATGGGTGCGCCGCGCCGCCGGGGCGGTGGTGCTGCTGGGCGTAGCGGGCATTGCCTCGGGCGCTGAGACGGGTGTGCTGGCGCACCTCTCCTCGACCAACACCACGGCGCTGGAGCAAGGCCTGTTGCGCCTGTTTGGCGCGCAACCGACACCTTCCTCTCCAATGGCCTCCAGCCTGGCCCAGGCGGACCAGATGCCGCCTTTGACTGGCGCCACCGCCTGGTTGAACTCGCCGCCCCTCACGCCCGAGGCCCTGCGCGGCAAGGTCGTGCTGATCGATTTCTGGACCTATTCCTGCATCAACTGCCTGCGCACCCTGCCCTACGTGACGGCCTGGAACGCCAAGTACAAGGACCATGGCCTCGTCATCATCGGCGTACATTCACCCGAGTTCGCCTTCGAACGCGATACCGCCAATGTCGCGGCGGCGGTGAAGCGGCTCGGCATCACCTACCCCGTGGCGGTGGACAGCAACCTCGCCATCTGGAACGCCTTCGCCAACCAATACTGGCCGGCGGAGTATCTGGTGAACGCGCAGGGAGAGGTGGTGAGCAGCCATTTCGGCGAGGGTGATTACGCGGCCTCGGAGATGGAGATACAGCACCAGCTTCGCCTGGCGGGCTATGCCAATGTGCCGGGTGGCGTGATAACCCCAGGCGGCAGCGGGGCCGAAGCCGCCGCCGACATGGCGGATGACAACTCGCCCGAGACCTATATCGGCTACGCGCGGGCGGAGAATTTCGCCTCGCCGCAGAACATGGCCGCGGACCAGCCGGTGAACTACACCATCCCCGCCAGCCTGGGGCTTAACCAATGGGCGCTCGGCGGCATCTGGCAGGATGGCGCGCAAGCCGCGCGGCTGGTTAGCGCCCCCGGCGGCATCGCCTTCCACTTCCAGGCCCGCGACCTGCATCTGGTGCTCGGCCCCGGCAAACCTGGCGAGACAATCCGCTTCCGCGTGCTGCTGGATGGCGCCGCCCCTGGCCCCGACCACGGCGCGGATACCAACGCCCAGGGCTACGGCATGGTGGATGGCCAGCGCCTGTACCAGCTTATCCGCCAGAGCGGCGCGGTGCGCGACCGGGTGTTCACCATCCAGTTCCTCGACCCGGATGTGGAGGCCTACAGCTTCACCTTCGGCTGAGCCTACCCGATCCTGAACTTATAACCATCCTCCGGGAATTCCACGCCCGGAAGGTTGGCGGGGTTGGGGATCGGCGCGCCGGCTTCGTGCCGCACCGGGATAACGCCGGTCCAGACCGGGAAATCCGCGTCATCGTCGTCATCCGGCTGGCCCGTGCGCAGCTTGGCCGAAGCCTCGGTAATCTTCATGCTCAGCACCGTGGTCGCCTTCAGCTCCTGCGGCTTGACCGGGCGCAGGCGCTCCCACTGGCCGGGGATCGTCTTGTTGACCATGTTGCGCAACTGCACGGCTTTTTCTTCATCCGAGAGTTTCTCCGGCTTGCCGAAGATCATCACCGAGCGATGATTGACGTTATAATTGTAAGCCGAGCGGGCCATCACCAAACCATCATAGATACTGACAGTCACACAGACGTCCTGACACTCGGACATTTCCAGCATGCGGCTGGCGGCGGAGCCGTGCCAGAAGATGCGATCGCCATCGCGCCATTGCAGCGTGGGGGTAACGAAGGGCGAACCGTTGAACACGTAGCCGACATGGCAGAGCGGCATCGCGTCGAGAATGGCGTGGATGGTCGCCGGGTTGTAATCGGCGATGTGGTTGTAGCGCTTCACGCGGGCGCGCTCGCTCGGCGAGGTGGACATGGACGAAACCCTTCGTTCGGAGTGAACCGGTGCGGCTATCCTGTGCGCTCGGCGCACGCCATGACAGGGCCAATACCGCGCCTCGTTTAGAGCCAATTTGAAATTGGCCTTTTCCTCTCGCCAAGCGCCACGGGTTCGTGCCAGGCTCTCCCGCAATGGAGCAGCAGGAGCTGGATGCGTGAAGAAACGGCCCTTATTCGGGTCGCTGGTGACGGTTGCGCTGGATGCGGCGCAGCGGGAGCCGCTGTACCAGCAGCTATACGAGCAACTGCGCGGCGCGATCGTCAGTGGCCGCCTGTCCGGCGGGACGCGCCTGCCGGCGAGCCGCGTTCTGGCACAGGAGCTGAAGCTCTCCCGCAATACGGTCACCGCGGCCTATGATCTGCTAAGCAATGAGGGATATATCCTCACCCGTGTCGGGGATGGCGCCTACATCGCCAATATCCTGCCCGAGGACAGGCTGCTACCGCGTCAGCCCGTGAGACCAGACAACCCGCCCGCGATGGCCTCCCACCCTTCCCTCTCGGCGCGCGGGAAGCTGCTCACCGAGCTGTCGGTTTCCACCGGCCCGGTGCAGCCGGTGCCCTTTGTCGAAGGTCTGCCGGCCTTCGACGCTTTTCCCCTGCACGCCTGGGCGCGGCTGATGGTGCAAGGCTGGCGGCGGGTGCAGCCGGACATGCTGGGCTATGCCAACCCGGCCGGCTATGAGCCGTTGCGCGAGCTGATCAGCCAGCACCTGAAGGCCACACGGTTGCTGCAATGCGCCGGGCAGGATGTGATCATGACCTCCGGCTCGCAGCAATCGCTGGACCTGCTGGCCCGCGTGCTGCTCGACCATGGCGATGCCGTATGGGTGGAGGAACCGGGCTATGTCGGCACGCATAGCGCGCTCATCGCCGCCGGGGCGCGGCTGGTGCCGGTGCCGGTGGACGATCAGGGGCTAATGGTCAGCGCCGGGGAGAAGCTTGAGCCCAGGCCGAGGCTGATTTTCATCACCCCGTCGCGGCAATATCCGCTGGGGGTGACGATGAGCATGGAACGCCGCAAGGCGCTGCTTACCTTTGCCGAGAAATCCGGGGCGTGGATCGTTGAGGATGATTACGACAGCGAGTTCCGCTATCACGGCACGCCGCTGCCCGCCGTGCAGAGCCTCGACCGCACGGGACGCGTGATTTATCTCGGCACGTTCAGCAAATCTCTGCTGCCATCCTTTCGCCTTGGCTTTCTGGTGGTGCCGGACAGCCTCGCGCGCGCGTTCGGCAACGCCAAGAGCGTCATCGACCGGCATCCGCCCCTGCTGGAACAGATGACCTTGCAGGCCTTCATGCAGAGCGGGCAATTCGCCGCGCATATAAGGCGGATGCGGCAAGTATACGAGGAACGGCAACAGATCCTCATCCGCGAGATCGAGCACAGGCTCGGCGGCTTTTTGCGGGTTGCTCCCGCTGAGTCCGGCATGCATCTGGTGGCGGAACTGCCCGAGGGCGTCGATGATGTCAGCTTCTGCCAAACCGCGAAGGCGTGCGGCGTGTCCGTGCAGCCGCTCTCGGGCTATTACACGGCGGAGCCGCGGCGTAACGGCTTGGTTCTCGGCTTCGCGGCCATTCCGCCGAAAAGCATCGTCAAGGGCGTCGAGCGCTTGGCGGCGGCTGTTTATGCCCCCCGCGCGAAGGCCGCCGCCTCGGCCACCTGCTCGGAGGAAGGCCGTATGCCGGTATAGAGCGCGAATTGCTCCACCGCCTGCAACACCGCCACCTCGGCGCCCGAAATGCGCCGTTTTCCCGCTGCCTCCGCCGCGCGCATGAGCGGCGTTTCCACCGGCAGGGCGACAACGTCGAACACAATCTCCGCTGCTTCGATCATCGCTTCGGGGAAAGCCAAATGCTCCTCGTCCGCCCCGGCCATGCCCAGCGGCGTGGCGTTGATGAGCAGCGGCGCGCTCAGGCCCTCGGGCGCTTCCGCCCAGCCGAACCCGTACAACGCCGCCAGGGCGCGCCCCTTGGCTTCGTTACGCGCCACCACCACGCCATGCTTCTGGCCACGGTTGAAGAGCGCTGCGGCCACCGACTTGGCCATGCCGCCCGCACCGCGCAGGATGAAGCGTGTATCCGGGCCGATGCCTGCACGGTCCAGCAACGCGCAGATGGCCGTATAGTCGGTATTGTAGCCGGTCAGGCGTCCGTCATCGTTGACAATGGTGTTGACGCTGGCGATCGCCGCGGCGGAAGGATCCATGGCGTCCAGCAGCGGGATCACCGCCTCCTTGAACGGCGTGGAGATGGCGCAGCCACGGATCTGCAAGGCGCGCACCCCGCCGATCGCCGCTGGCAAGTCGATGGTGGTGAAGGCCTTGTAGACATAATCAAGCCCCAGCTTCTCGTAGAGCCGGTTATGGAAGCGTGTGCCAAATGTTCCAGGCCGTGCGGCCAAGGACATGCACAGGCGGGTTTGCGGGCCAATGGGCGGCTTGGATATGCTGGTCATCACGGGTTCTATTTGGCTTCCAGATATTGCAACATGACATCGCGGAGATTCGTGATCGCCGCGCTCTGGTTAAAATTATCGCGGAACATGACGGAACGAATCAAAGCGCCGTCAAGAAACGTCGAAATAAACGTGATCGTGGCGTTCACATCGCAAGACCTGAAGCTGCCTTCAGCAATACCCTGGCGCAAGGCGTTGCCCAAAACCTCCTTCTCGATATCGTAGAATTTCCGTATCGCATGGTCGATGCGTTCCGACCGGTCATGGATGGTCGCATAATCCAGGCTGATCTTGATAAGCTTCTGCATCAGGCAGAATTGCAGGATATGATTTTCGATCCAGAGGGAAATCACGTCCCGCGGCGTTACCGTGTTACTGCGAATTGCCTCGAATGTTGCAAAAGCCTCGTTCGCCGCGGCCTCGACGACCTTCAGGAACAGGTCTTCCTTGCTCGCAAAATAGTAATGAACCAGAGAGGCATTCACCCCGGCCGCCTTGGCGATATCCTTGACCGTGACTGTTGAGTAATTTTGTTCCGAAAACAGATCGAGCGCGATGCGCAACAGCGTCGCCGCATTATCCGCCGACGAGTTTTTTGGCCTGCCCAGGCGTTTTTTGACGGGCGCTTCGATTTCAGCTTTTTGCGCGCGGCTCTTTTCGGCAAGCTGCGGAACGGAACTTGTGGCCATGCCCTTGAGCGAAGTTTTCACCCCCGCAGCAGTAGCAAGGGCAAAGATGGCGTGCAAGAGACACTCCAAAGCATGGTTATACTTCGACCTATTGGCTAATTTGCAGGCAATATAGCGCCAGAATTTAGCCAAAATAAATAATTAACTAAACGACTAATTATTTATTGCGCATATTTGGCGCTGAACTTAACCTCTCCTCAGACCCAGCCCCTTCGCAGCATGGCCAGGAGAAAAACATGACCACCATGACCCCTCATTCATCCGCGCTCGACACCTTCGCCACGGAGAAGAACGTCGAATTCTTCCTGGCGAGCTATGTCGACATGCACGGCGTCTCCAAGGGCAAGATCGTGCCCGTCAGCCATGCCGACCAGATGCTTGCCGGCTCCGAGCTGTTCACCGGCGCGGCGCTGGAGGGCGTGCCGCAAAGCGTGCATGACGACGAGGTGGCTGCGATGCCCGACCCGTCCTCGGCCACCGTTCTGCCCTGGCGGCCGAATGTCGCCTGGCTGGCGAGCGATCTGTGGCTTGGCGGCCAGCCTTTCTCGGCCTGTAGCCGCGGGATTCTGAAACGCCAGGCCAAGGCGGCGGCGGATCTCGGCTATAAGTTCAATCTCGGCATGGAGGCCGAATTCTACGTGCTGCGCCGCGACGCCGACGGCAATGCCGAACAACTCACCCGCCGCCATCTGCACAAGCCTTGCTACGATATCGGTGCGGCGCTGGATAATTTCGACTGGCTGAGCGAACTCGTCACCGCCATGAACGGGCTGGGCTGGGATGTGTATTCATTCGACCAGGAGGACGGCCAAGGCCAGTTCGAGATCGACTTCCAATACGCCGAAGCCGTCACCATGTCCGACCGCTACGTGTTCCTGCGCATGATGGCCAATCAGATCGCCCGCAAGCATGGCTGCTTCGCCAGCTTCATGCCCAAGCCTTATGCCGACCGCTCAGGCAGCGGCGCGCATTTCAACATGTCCCTGGCCGATCTCGCCACAGGCAAGAACCTGTTTGCCGACAAGGCGGATCCGCGGGGCTGCGGCCTCTCCACGCTCGGCTATCATTTCATCGCCGGCGTCATCGCGCATCTGCCCGCCATCTCCGCGGTCATTTCTCCCACGGTCAACAGCTATAAGCGCCTCGTCAAGCAGGGCAGCATGTCCGGCTTCACCTGGGCGCCCATCTTCGCCTGCTACGGTAACAACAACCGCACCAACGCCGTGCGCATCCCGGGCGGCGGCGGGCGTATCGAGCTGCGCTCGGCGGATAGCTCCTGCAACCCCTATCTGGGCGCCGCCATGGTGCTGGCCGCGGGGCTGGAAGGCGTGCGCGCCGCCGCCGACCCCGGCGAGCCGAACCGCGAGAACATGTACAAGGCCTCCAACGAGGAGCTGGAGCGCAGGGGCATCCGCCAACTCCCCCGCACGCTGGGCGAGGCGCTGGATGCCTTCGACGCAGACCCGCTCTCCGCGCAGGTCTTCGGCCCGGAAATGAAGGAAGCATGGCTCGACTACAAGCGCGACGAATGGCTCTCCTACATGGCGCATGTCTCTGACTGGGAAACCAAGCGCTACCTCGAGTTTTTCTGATATCAGGGGCTTGCAGCATGGAGCTCGGGCGTTTCTTTCTTGGCGATGTCGCCTTACGCTCCGGCGCAATGCTGGCGGATGCCATGCTCGTCCATGCCACATGGGGCAGGCTGAATGCGGCGGGCGATAACTGCATCCTGCTGCCGACCTATTATACCGGCACGCATCAATCTTATGCGCGGCTGATCGGGGCGGGACGGGCGTTGGACCCGGAGCGATATTTCATCGTCTCGCCCAACATGTTCGGCAATGGCGTATCCACCTCGCCAAGCCATCGGCCCGCCGGGGTGGCGCGGGCCGCATTTCCTGGCGTGGACATCCACGACAACATCGCCTGCCAGCACCGGCTGCTGACCGAGCATCTCGGCGTAAAACGCATCGCGCTCGCCACCGGCTGGTCGATGGGCGCGATGCAGGCTTACTCCTGGGCCGCGGCCTACCCCGAGATGGTGGAGGCGCTGCTGCCCATCTGCGGCACGGCACGTTGCTGGCCGCTCAACCGCGTGTTCCTCGAAGGTGTGGCGGCAGCGCTGCGGGCCGATGGCCATTATGCTGGCGGCACCTATCTCACCCCGCCGGTCGCAGGGCTGAAAGCCTTTGGCCGGGCCTATTGCGGCTGGGCCTATTCAGCGCCGTTCTTCCGCGAGGCGCTGTACCAGCAGCTCGGCGCTGAGACCCTGGAGGCGTTTCTGGCGCGGTGGGAGGATGAGCATCTGGCCTTCGACGCTGGCGATCTGCTCGCTATGCTCCACAGCTGGGCCAATGCGGATATCGGCACCCTACCCGGCTGCGGCGGCGATTACCGCGCGGCCCTTCGCCGCATCACCGCCCGGACGATCGCGATGCCCTGCCGGTACGACGCCTATTTCACCGCCGAGGAGGCCGCGCACGAGGCCGGTTTCATCCCCGGGGCGCGGGTGGAGGTGCTGGACTCCGCCTATGGCCATTGCGCCGGCGCGCCGGGGCGTTTTCCGGCGGAAACCGCCAAAATCGAACAGGCCATGCGGGCGCTGCTGGCGCGATAATTCTTGCATTCCCCCGGCGCGACGCGCAGATTTGCCGCAAAAGTAAAAATTTGTCGTCCGGTGCATGGGCGGCAGGGGGAAACAGAGATGAGCACTGCCGAGCATGTGCGCGAGATCGAGACCGCTTGGCGCGGGGGTACGTCCGGCCGGGATGCGTATGTCGTGCAATCCTGGCGCCGCTGCCTGGATGAATACCGCCTCGACCCTTCGGTGAATTGCGAGGCAGTCATCCTGCCCGAAGGCCGGTTGAAGGAACATCGCCAACAGGCGGAGGAGCTGATCGTCATCGCCCGTTCCGGGCTGGAGCGGCTATACAGCCATGTCTCCGGCCAGGATTACGTGCTGCTGCTGGCCAACCGCCAGGGCATCGCCGTGGAGTATTTCGGCGACCAGAGGCACGCGCATGAGCTGCGCAAAGCCGGACTGTATCTGGGGGCGGACTGGGCTGAGGCCCGCGCCGGCACCTGCGCGGTGGGGGCGTGCATCGCCACGGGCGAGGCGCTGACCATCCACCAGACCGACCATTTCGACATGACGCACACCCCGCTCTCCTGCACCGCCGCGCCGATCTACGACACGGCCGGGGAGCTTTCGGCAGTGCTGGATATTTCGCTCCTCTCCTCCCCGCGTGAGAAGATCAGCCAGGCTTTGGCGCGGCATCTGGTCACCACCACGGTGCGGCGCATCGAACTTGCCAATCTGATGGCGCAGACGCGCCGGCAATGGGTGCTGCGCTTTGCGCTCTCGCCCGAGTTTCTGGACGTGGACCCGGAGGGTGCTGTCGCCATCGACAATGCCGGGCGCATCGCGGGAATGACGCACGCCGCCGCGCGCATGCTGGCGCAGGCGGCTGGGCTGGACTGGCGGCGGCCAGAGCTGCTGCTCGGCAAGCCGGTCTCGCAATTCCTCAACCTCGCCGTGGACGACCTGCCCAGCCTGACCCGCGCCCGCCCCACCCAGGAGCGCGTGCTGCGCGCGCGGGATGGCCAAGTGCTGTTCGCCCACGCCATCGAACCGCCGCCCAGCGCGCGGATCCGCACGCCCTCCCCCGCCATCCCCGTGGCGCTGCGGGAATTCGGCGGCAAGGTGCCTGGTATAGACACGCTGCTGGAAAAAGCGGCTCGCCTCGCCCGCACCGCGCTGCCGGTGTGCCTGCATGGCGAAACCGGCACGGGCAAGGAGTTCCTGGCCCGGGCCATCCATGCCGCAAGCGGGCTGGAAGGACCATTCGTGGCGGTGAACTGCGCGGCCATACCGGAAGCCCTGGCCGAGGCGGAGTTGTTCGGCCACGCCCCCGGCGCGTTTACCGGCGCCGCTCCCAAGGGCCGCAAAGGGCTGGTGGAAGCCGCCGATGGCGGCACCCTGTTTCTGGACGAGATCGGCGACATGCCGCTGCTGCTGCAAACCAGGCTGCTGCGCGTGCTGGCCGAGCAGGAGGTTCTGCCCCTTGGCGGCACCCAACCGCGCCGGGTGCGGGTGCGGGTGATCTCCGCCTCGCACCGCGACCTTGCCGCGCTGGTGGCCGAGGGGCGGTTCCGCGAGGACCTCTATTACCGCCTGCACGCCGCCGCCCTCACCTTGCCGCCTTTGCGCGAGCGCTCGGATTTCGACTGGCTGGTGGAGCGGCTGCTGGCGCGGCACAGCCCGGAGAGGCGCGGCTTGTCGCTCACCGCCGAGGCGCGTGAGGCGCTGCGGGGGCATCGCTGGCCTGGGAATTTGCGCGAGCTGGACAATGCCATCGCCACGGCGGCGGCACTGTGCGAGGGCGGCGAGATCGGGCTGGAGGATCTGCCGGAGCATCTTGCGGGCGGACAGCCTGGCTCCGAAGCCGAGCGGCTCCGCGCCGCCCTGGCGGGGTGCGGCGGCAATGTCTCAGCCCTGGCGCGGCAGTTGGGGGTGGACCGCACGACCATCCACCGGCGGATGCGCCGCGTGGGGCTGATGCGCCACAGCTAGGCGCCACACAAGCTGCCACACTGTGGCGACTCCTCCATAATTTAAATAGGTTTTTCAATGACTTGAATTTGGCACGCTGGTTGCTGCTGAGGTTCTTGCGACAACAAAAACCAGGAGGAACCGCTTGCGAGCCCTACGATTCCATGCTGCGCGCGATCTGCGCGTGGAAGACATCTCCGCTCCGTCCGACCAACCGCCGCCGGGCCAGGTGCGGGTACGCAACCGCTTTGTCGGCATCTGCGGCACCGATCTGCACGAATACGCCTACGGGCCGATCTTCATCCCCACTACCCCTCACCCTTATACCGGCGCGTTTGGTCCGCAGATTCTGGGCCATGAGTTCGGCGGCGTGGTCGAGGCCGTGGGCGATGGCGTGACCAACGTCAAACCCGGCGACCGCGTCTCCATCCAGCCGCTGATCATGCCCCGCGCGGGCGATTACTTCGCCGAGCGAGGACTGTTTCACCTTAGCCCGCAACTGGCCCTGGCGGGGTTGAGCTGGGCCTGGGGCGGCATGGCCGACGCCGCCACGGTGTATGATTATAACGTCCAGAAAATCCCCGAGAGTTTGAGCGACGAGGAGGCGGCACTCGTCGAACCCACCGCCGTGGCCGTGTATTCCTGCGATCGTGGCGGGGTGCGCGCGGGTAATTCCGTGCTGGTGACCGGTGCCGGACCGATCGGCCTGCTCACGCTGCTCGCCGCCCGCGCCGCCGGGGCCGGGCCGCTCTTTCTTTCGGACCTCAACGACTCCCGCCTCGCCTTCGCCCGCACGGTGCTGCCGGATCTCGTCACCCTCAACCCCAAGCGCGACAATATCGGCGAGGCCGTGCGCGCCGGCACCGAGGGCGGCGTGGGCTGCGATGTGGCGCTGGAATGCGTGGGCAATGAGCATGCGCTGAAAGCCTGCCTGGATGCGGTACGCAAACAGGGCGTGGTAGTGCAAACCGGGCTACACCCGCGCGAGAACCCGCTCGACTGGTTCCAGGTAACGTTCAAAGATGTCGATCTGCGCGGCGCCTGGGCCTACCCCACGCATTACTGGCCACGGGTGATCCGGCTCATCGCCTCCGGCGCGCTGCCGGCCTCCAAGGTCGTCACCGCGCGCATCAAGTTGCAGGACGCCGTGTCGCAAGGGTTCGAGGCGCTGCTCGACCCGTCCGGCAAGCATCTCAAAATCCTCATCGACCTCAATAACTGACAAAAAAGGGAAACGGACATGAACGACATAACAACCGGCCTCAAGATCGGCTCTCCCCGGGCCATCACCGAATCCTGGCTGGCTGCCTTCAACAGCGCGCTGGCCGAGGGCGATGTGGACAATGCCGCGCGCCTCTTCGCCACCACCAGCTTTTGGCGCGATCTCATCGCCTTCACCTGGAACATCAAGACCGTGGAGAACCCCGACGGCGTGCGCGACATGCTGGGCGCCACGCTGCCGCATCTGGGCCAGGTGCGCTTCGCCATTGCCGATGAGCCAAGCCAAAGCGGCGACACCGTGGAGGCATGGCTGAGCTTTGAAACCGACATCGGCCGGGGCGAGGGCTATGTGCGCCTGCGCGACGGCGTGGCCTGGACGCTGCTGACCACGCTGACAGAGCTGAAAGGCTATGAGGAGCCGACGGGCTTCCGCCGCCCGATGGGCGCGGAGCACGGCATCTCGAAAACCCGCAAGACCTGGCTGGAGAAACACGAGGAGGAAGCGCGCACACTGGGCTATGAGACGCAGCCTTACGTGCTGCTCATCGGCGGCGGCCAGGGCGGCATCGCGCTCGGGGCGCGGATGCGCCAGCTCGGCGTGCCGCATATCGTCATCGACAAGCACGACCGCCCCGGTGACCAGTGGCGTAAGCGCTACAAATCCCTCTGCCTGCACGACCCCGTGTGGTACGACCACCTGCCCTATATCGATTTCCCCAAGAACTGGCCGGTGTTTTCGCCCAAGGACAAGGTCGGCGACTGGCTCGAATTCTACACCAAGGTCATGGAGATCAATTACTGGTCCAAGACCGTCGCCAAGCATGCGGAATTCGATGAGGCGACCAAGACCTGGCGCGTGACGGTGCTGCGTGACGGAAAGGAGATAGAGCTGCGCCCCACCCAACTGGTGCTGGCCACCGGTATGTCCGGCAAACCGAACATCCCAAACTTCAAAGGCATGGACAAGTTCCGTGGCGAGCAGCAGCACAGTTCGCAGCATCCGGGGCCGGACGCTTACGCGGGCAAGAAGGTGGTGGTGATCGGCGCCAATAACTCGGCGCATGACATCTGCGGCGCGCTGTGGGAAGTGGGCGCTGATGTGACGATGGTGCAGCGTTCCAGCACGCATATCGTGCGTTCGGACTCACTGATGGAAGAGGCGCTCGGCGGGCTTTATTCCGAACAGGCCGTGGCCAATGGCGTGACCACCCGCAAGGCGGACATGACCTTCGCCTCCATCCCGTACAAGATCATGCACGAGTTCCACATCCCCGTGTATGAGAAGATCCAGCAGCGGGACAAGGAGTTTTACGACGCGCTACGCAAGGCTGGGTTCATGCTGGATTTCGGCGATGACGGCTCCGGGTTGTTCATGAAATACCTGCGCCGTGGCTCGGGCTATTACATCGATGTCGGTGCCTGCGAGCTGGTCATCAATGGCGGCATCAAGCTCAAGAGCGGCGTGGAGATCGACGAGATCACCGAGACCGGCGTGAAATTCGCCGATGGCACGGAACTGCCCGCCGATCTCATCGTCTACGCCACGGGCTATGGCTCGATGAACGGCTGGGCGGCCGATCTCATCAACCAGGAGGTGGCGGACAAGGTCGGCAAGGTATGGGGGCTTGGCTCCTCCACGGCCAAGGATCCGGGACCGTGGGAGGGCGAGGAACGCAATATGTGGAAGCCGACACAGCAAGAAAACCTGTGGTTCCATGGCGGCAATCTGCATCAGTCGCGCCATTACTCGCTGTATCTGGCATTGCAGCTCAAGGCGCGGATGGAAGGCCTGCCAACGCCGGTTTACGGCCTGCAACAGGTGCATCACCTGCGCTGACCGAGGCACGGGGCTGGCGACATCACGCCAGCCCCAAACGCCCCCCGATGCCGGAGGCGTGCCTTTGGTTCAGGCCAAATCGAACCTGTCGGCGTTCATTACCTTCGTCCAGGCGGCGACGAAATCGTGAACGAACTTCTCCTTATTATCATCTTGCGCATAGACTTCCGCATAAGCGCGCAAGATGGAGTTGGCCCCGAACACCAGATCGACACGGGTGGCCGTCCATCTAAGTGAGCCGGTCTCGCGATCGCAGATCTCGTAAAGACCGCCCCCCACCGGTTTCCACATGTGTCCCATATCGGTCAGGTTGACGAAGAAATCGTTAGTCAACACACCTTCATGATCGGTGAACACGCCGTGCTTTGTGGCGCCGTGATTGGTGCCGAGAACACGCATGCCGCCGATAAGCACCGTCATCTCGCACGCTGTCAGCCCCATCAACTGGGTACGGTCAAGCAACAGCTCCTCCGCCTTTACGGCGTAGTCCTTCTTCAGCCAGTTGCGGAAGCCGTCATGGATGGGCTCCAGCACTTCGAAGGAGGCAGCATCGGTCGCCGTATCCGTGGCATCTCCCCGGCCCGGCGCGAAAGGCACCGTGATATCGAACCCAGCAGCCTTTGCCGCCTGCTCGATGCCGATATTGCCGGCCAGCACGATCACATCCGCAACACTCGCCCCGCTCGCCTTGGCGATCGGCTCCAGCACCGCTAGCGCCTTGGCCAGACGGGCCGGCTCATTGCCTTCCCAGTCCTTCTGCGGCGCCAGGCAGATTCGGGCGCCATTGGCGCCGCCGCGCTTGTCCGAACCACGGAAAGTGCGGGCGCTATCCCATGCGGTGGCAACCATATCGCTGACGCTCAACCCGCCGGCGGCGATCTTCGCCTTCACCGCATTTACATCGTAGCTGGTGTTGCCTGCGGGAATTGGATCCTGCCAGATCAAATCCTCTTTCGGCACATCCGGCCCGACATAGCGCGCCCTCGGCCCCATGTCGCGATGCGTCAGCTTGAACCAAGCCCGCGCGAAGGCTTCTGAAAATGCCGCGGGGTCCTTGTGGAACCGCTCAGAAATCTTGCGGTATTCCGGGTCCATCTTCATGGCCATGTCGGCATCGGTCATGATCGGGTTGTGGCGGATTGAGGGATCCTCGACATCTACGGGCTTATCTTCCTCCTTGATGCCCACCGGCTCCCATTGATGCGCCCCAGCAGGGCTCATCTTCTGCTCCCACTCATGGTTCAGCAGCATGTCGAAATAGCCATTATCCCATTGGGTCGGATGGGTGGTCCAAGCGCCTTCAATCCCGCTGGTCACGGCATTGCGGCCAACGCCGCGCGTGGTCTTGTTGAGCCAGCCCAGCCCCTGGTCCTCGACCTCGGCGGCCTCGGGGGCTGGGCCGAGCAACTTGGCGTCGCCATTACCATGGGTCTTGCCGACCGTATGGCCACCCGCCGTTAGCGCCACGGTCTCCTCATCGTTCATCGCCATGCGCGCGAAAGTTTCGCGCACCTGTGCGGCGGTTTTCAGCGGGTCTGGGTGGCCGTTCACGCCTTCGGGGTTCACATAGATCAGCCCCATTTGCACAGCCGCCAACGGGTTCTCCATTGTCACCGGGTTATTTACGTTTTCGTATCTGTTTTCGCTGGGCGCAAGCCATTCCTTCTCTGCCCCCCAGTAAGTATCCTTCTCAGGGTGCCAGATATCCTCTCGGCCGAAGCCAAAGCCGAATGTTTTCAGCCCCATCGACTCATAGGCCATGGTGCCCGCCAGCAGGATAAGATCCGCCCAGCTCAACCGGTTGCCGTATTTCTTCTTGATCGGCCATAGCAGGCGGCGCGCCTTGTCCAGATTGACATTGTCCGGCCAGGAATTCAGCGGTGCAAAGCGCTGATTGCCACGGCCACCACCGCCGCGGCCATCGGCAACGCGATAGGAACCAGCCGAGTGCCATGCCATGCGGATGAACAACCCACCATAATGCCCCCAATCCGCCGGCCACCAATCCTGACTGTCGATCATCAGCGCTTTGAGATCTTTTTTTAGCGCCTCGAAATCGAGCTTTTTAACTTCCTCTCGGTAATTAAAGCTTTTTCCCAGAGGGTTGGTCTTGGTGTCATGCTGGTGGAGGATGTCCAGGTTCAGGGCCTTCGGCCACCAATCCACGTTCGACGTGCCCATGGATGTGTTGGCACCATGCATCACAGGGCATTTGCCCTGCTGCTGTGACGTGCTGTTCATTCTGTGTCTCCTTCCTGAATCCAGACCGCCCCGCATCCGAGGAAAGCCTGGATACCGACAGCATAACAAAGAAGAGGATATTTTAAAGGCAATAGTTTGCAGGTTATTATGAGAAATTTTGATCAAGAAAATCGATCGAATGAATATCTATTTGCAGCAATTATATCCATTCCTTCATGTAACTTTAATCATCCAATCGCCATAAGATTCGGATTTCCGCCTATCGCGGCTGTATTAATGGAAATGGAGACCTCCCCGATCAGCCAGTTCAAGCAGTAAGGCAACTCGCCTTGGCACAGTTCGTCAGACGATGACGCTTGCACCAAAACCAAAGGCCCGGCTAGATTCGCAATCCGCTTATTGAAATCGGAGATTTGTTGTTTACTCCCTTCCACAAGCGCTCCTGCGAACGGCCCATCCTTTTCCCAATTACTGCTCCACACAATATTTTCGGAAACTATATCGGGAAGCTCCGTCAGAGCCATTCTGAAATTCGCTCGATCATTAATAGCAATGTTATTTCCTGTTGCCAGTGCGGCTGCCATCTGATGGTACAGTCCGAATACGGTCTCCGGCACCAGCAAAATCCGCCCACGAGAGCGGGCCTCATACAAATTGCGCTCGCCTACCGCGCCATCCAATTCATGACTCAGCCCCAGAAGAGAACGTTGCCAATAGGCCTGCGCTACAGCAACGGCGTCGTGTTCACCTTTAGCCTTCAACCAGCCGATAAATTGGGACAACACCGGCACGCTGGAACACGAAGACAAACCTGCGGTAGCAGGCGCATTTTGTACCAGCCGCCCCAGATAAAGCGGTCCACCCGCCTTTGGTCCGGTGCCTGACAAACCACGCCCGCCAAACGGTTGCACACCCACAACAGCCCCGATAATATTACGATTTACATAGAGATTACCAGCCCTGATCCGGCTTGTTACATGCGCGATCGTTTCATCCAACCGCGTATGCAGCCCAAAGGTCAAGCCATATCCAAGGGCGTTGATCTCGTCGAGTATCTGATCAAGCTGCCCTCGGCGGTAACGCAACACATGCAGGATTGGGCCGAACACTTCACCTGTCAGGACCGCAAGAGAGGGAATTTCAATGATTGTTGGCGGGATGTAGGTTCCAAATTCACAGTCTTGAGATAGAGATAATTTTTTAACTTTGCAGTCTATGTCCTGAAGTCTTTCTATATGGCTAGCAATCAACTCGCGGGCTTTTGCAGTGATCACCGGGCCGATATCGACATCCAGCCGATCAGTGCGGCCAATTCGCAACTCCTGATAGGCGCCATACAGCATGCTCAGCATGTGCTCGGCTACATCCTCCTGCAAGCACAACACACGCAATGCCGAGCACCGCTGACCAGCGCTATCAAATGCAGAAGTTATTACATCTGCCACAACCTGTTCGGCCAGAGCAGAAGAATCGACGATCATAACATTCTGTCCACCGGTTTCGGCAATCAGTGGAATAGGCTTACCGTTGCTAGATAAGCGCTGTGCAAGCTGCCGCTGGATGAGCCTTGCCGTCTCGGTCGAGCCGGTGAACAGCACGCCAGCAACCTCGGGCGCTCCGGCCAACGCCGCTCCGAGCGCGCCACCACCAGGAGTGAATTGCAATGCACCGCGCGGGATGCCTGCCTCATGCAAAATCTTCACAGCCTCGGCCGCAACAAGCGGCGTCGATTCCGCAGGTTTTGCCAGCACCACATTACCTGCCGCCAATGCCGCGGCGATCTGCCCGGTAAAGATCGAAAGTGGAAAATTCCATGGGCTGATGCATAAAACAGGGCCAAGCGGCTGATGATCCAGCGTAAGCGTCCGACGCGCCTGAGCAGCATAATAACGCAGGAAATCGACGGCCTCTCGTACCTCGCCCATCGCATTCGCCGCTGTTCTGCCTGCCTCACGAATAATGAGGCTGATCAGTATTTCCATCCGCATCTGCATGAGATCAGCTGCGGTTTCCAGCAATGCCGCCCGCCTGGCTGGCAGCACTGCCGCCCAGGCTGGAGCGTAGTCACCTGCCAGCCGCGCCACACGTGTAGCTTCCCGTATGTCGAGCTCGGCAACAAGGCCAACAACATCGCGCCCGTCGCCCGGATTGAGGACAAGCCGCTCCATAGCTGCGCCCTCCCCTTCCGCCAGCAAAGGAACAGCGCGCCAGTTTATCTCCGCCGTCATGGCAAGGCTTTGTGCAAGCTCTCGCAGTGTGGCTTCGCTAGAGAGATCAAGCCCGCTTGAATTCATCCGCGCCGCACCATACAGCATCTTGGGTAAAGCGATTAGGTCATGCGGCTGCCCAACAGGCTTTATGGTGACTGCCTTTTCAGCAGGATCAGAAATCAGATCGTCAATCGCAACATTTGCATCAACAATCCGGTGTACAAAAGATGAATTTGCGCCATTCTCCAAAAGGCGTCGCGCAAGATAAGCCAGCAGCGTCTCATGCGTCCCTACGGGCGCATAGATCCGGCAGGGGCGCGCCAGTTTATCCTGGCCCACGACTTCATCGTAAATCTGCTCTCCCATGCCATGAAGGCATTGAAACTCATAATCGCCGACACGGAATTCATCCCCTGCAAGATGATAAATGGTCGCCAAGGTCTGCGCGTTATGCGTGGCGAATTGCGGAAATACCGCATCGGGCGCGGCCAGCAGTTTACGGGCACAGGCCACATAGGCCACATCGGTATAAACCTTGCGCGTATAGACGGGGAATCCCTCCAGCCCATCCAACTGGGCGCGCTTGATCTCGGCATCCCAGTAAGCGCCCTTCACCAGCCGCACCATCATCCGCCGTTTCGTGCGCCGGGCCAAATCGATGATATAATCGACAACAAATGGACAGCGCTTACCATAAGCCTGCACGACAAAGCCAAGCCCATTCCAGCCACTCAGCTCCGGATCGAAGCTCAGCTCCTCCAGGATATCGAGGGACAATTCAAGCCGGTCGGCTTCTTCCGCATCAAGATTAAGACCAATATCGTAACTTTTTGCGAGATGCGCCAGCGCTTTCACTTGCGGCAGCATTTCGTTGATCACCCGTTCCGCCTGAGCGCGGCTATAACGCGGATGCAGCGCCGAAAGTTTTATTGAAATTCCGGCTTCCTCATAAACCCCACGCCCTGTCGAGTCCCTGCCGATGGCATGGATGGCACGCTCGTAATCGGTATAATAACGTTTGGCATCAGCTGCGGTGATGGCCGCCTCGCCTAGCATGTCATAGGAGTACCGAAAGCCACGCGCCTCCATCTTCTGCGCTCGCGCCAATGCCTCCTCAATCGTCTGTCCCATCACAAATTGCTCGCCCATCATGCGCATGGCCATATCAACGCCACGGCGTATCAGCGGCTCACCACATCGGGTGATCATCCGTGTCAGCACCTCGCTCAAGCCACGCTCATGTGCAGCACCTGTCAACTTGCCCGCAACAACCAAGCCCCAGGTGGCAGCATTGATGAACAGTGATTTTTCACCTCCCAAATGCGCCTTCCAATCTCCAGCCGAAATCTTATCGCGGATCAGAGCATCACGCGTCCCGGCATCAGGAATGCGCAGCAAAGCCTCCGCCAAGCACATCAGCGCTACACCTTCCCGGCTGGAAAGAGCATATTCCTGCACCAGCGCTTCCACACCTGTTCCCTTGTATTTAGCACGCAATGCTTCAACGAGCATGCGAGCAGTCTTGGCGATTGCCCCACGCACTGGCGCGGGCAAGTACGCGGCTTCCACCAAGGGAGGCACGCATTCAGGTTCGGGCCGACGATATGCCTCTGTAATTGCGCGGCGCAATACACTTTGCGGCCGTGCCGCCGGTACGAATTGAGTGAATGGCGGCAAATAAATAGCAGTATCTTTCTGCATGTTCAGTTTGCGTCCCGCGTTTTAAAGGTCGACCACCTTGCAGGCATCAACAGCCTGATCGCATGGTAAGGCAGTCGGCGCTTGCCCAGCAATCACGTTTTTTTCGAATCAATAGCCGCTGGCGCATGATCCTGTGTTGTCCCGCACGTATTTGCGGTAGCCGCATAAATGCCCGTGATGCTACGCTCTTTTTATGCCGCATGTTTTTGTGACCAACCGGGATGGCCTGACACACTGGGTTGAGTATATTCCCGGTGATAGCCTGATGGACGCACTGCACAATGCTGGCCTCACTGAGCTGAGAGCGCTTTGTGGCGGCTGCCTGAGTTGTGCCACCTGCCATGTCTATGTCGATCCGCGGAGCCCTGCCTCGCGTTCGCCTTTTGGTGAATTGGAGGGCATCGTCATCGGCGGTCTCTCTGCCCCGCGGGAGAACTCCCGGCTGGCCTGTCAACTCATCCTCACCTCGGCGCTGGATGGCCTTGCCATCACGCTCCCGCCCGAAGGTTAGAAACCATCAAGATTCTTCGCGGATATCCTGGTTTATCGGCTTGGCTTGGTTGCGCGAAACCACCAGCATGTTGATATCCTCTCCCCCCAGGCGCAGCGCAGCAGCCAGCTCCGGACGAGGCTCGTTGAGTGCCGTACCGCTTCATCGCGGCATGGCTTACCCGCTCATTCAAGGCAAATTCGCCGATTTTGTATTTTTGTTAATGCCTCCCTGATTACGCATGCGCCAGAGGCGGCAAGCGAACTGGCGCAGGCTAATCGAATGGAGCGTTGCAGGTCACGATGATGCGGTTTTTCGATGAAGCTGGAGCCAGTAAACCGCAACGCTGGCAGCAGGCCGTGCAGGCCACGACCAGCCTGCTACAGATCTTCTCCTTCCCTGACTTCTTCAATTCCACCGCGGAGAGCCTGGCCAAACTGCTCGATGCCGATGGCGTGGCCCTGATCGTCTACGACAGCCCCGGCCGGTTGCGCTATAAGCTGTTTTACGGGCTCGAGACCCTCAACCAAGCCCCAGTCGTCAAGTTCAGCTTCCCGGCGGAGCAGGGCACGGTTGGCCGCGTCCTGAGCAGCGGCCAGCCTTTGTTCACGCCCAACTACCCCCATAGCGAAGATGCCATGCCGGAATTCGTCGCCGCCGGTCTGCGCGCCAATCTGGTTCTTCCCCTGCCCGGCCCGGCCGGGTTTGTCGGCGCCATCGCCATTTCCTGGCTGCATCGCGTACCCGCGCCGCCAAGCTTGGCCAACCTTACCATCGCGGGGATGTTCGCCGCCCTCACCGGCTCGGCCATCTACCGCGAGGAGTTGGAGAAGCAGCTTGAAGAGCACTCCCTCACCGACCCGCTGACCGGCCTGCCGAACCGGCGGATGCTGATGCTCCAACTGGACAACGCACTTAAGCGGGCCTGCCGCAACCAGTCGCTGATGGCTCTGGCCGTGCTCGATCTCGACGGCTTCAAGGCGGTGAATGATGAGCTTGGCCACGCCGCCGGCGATCAACGCCTGCTCAAGGCCGCCAACGCCATCCACGCCACAATCCGCAATGTGGACATGGTCGCCCGCCTCGGCGGGGATGAGTTCGTCATCATTCTGGAGGATCTACGTTCGCCGCATGAGGTCGAGACCATTCTCAACCGTATCGTGTGCGCCGTCGCCGAGCACGCCAACGGCGAAGATACCCACAAGATCAGCGCCAGCCTGGGCGCCACAATCTACCCGCTGGACTTCACCGGCCCGGAGACCCTGCTCAAACACGCCGACGCAGCCATGTATCTGGCCAAGAATAATGGCGGCAATCAAGCCATGATCCTGCAGTTAGGCAACTAGGCGCATCCGGTTTGGTTGTGCACCGCCAGAATGTACTCTGACAGCTTATCCACAGACCTCTTGATAACCCTGTGGATATGTATGTGGACTTTCTTGCAAAAGCCGGGACAACATGGTTACGACCGGAACCCGCCCTAATTTACCAGTTGACGCGGGGAAAACTCAAAAAACGCAGGTTTTCCCTTATGTTTTTTCGCGATTCAGAGCGTCAGCAACGAACCAAACAATCCTTAAAACTCCTTGATTCTACGAAAAATCATACCCGTGGAAAACTTTCCTTTGCCCACCCATTCCATCAGAGCGGCAAGAAAGGTGGGGAAGGAGAATGACGGTTACAGGCTGCCATCTCCAGATACATCGAACAGAAACATCCTGGCGGGGTCGATGCTGATGCGCTGCGAACCCAACGCCACCGGCTCGGCGGCATAGCCGCTCAACGGCTGCTCCAGCCCAGGCACACGCCAGCGTATGCGGAAACGCCCGGCTTCGAAATTAACCGAGACGGCTTCGGCGGAGATCCCTCCCTCCGCTACCGGGCGGACTGCATCGTCCCGCCAGAACAACCGCGCTTTTTGCACTACCGGGCCAGGCAGAACGACAAACTCGCCCCCCAGTTCCAGCGCCGCCTGGCCGCCACGCGCCGTCACCGGCACCGGCATACCGCCATGCGCGCCGGTAAACCGGGCGATATAGGGGGAGGATGGCGCCTCCCACAGTGCCCTCGGCGTACCCTGCTGGCGGATCACGCCATTCTCCAGCACCGCCACCTGGTCGGCCAGTTGCCAACAATCTTCGGGGTCGTGCGTGACCAGCACGGCGGAAACACCCGCCGCGCGCACGCTTTCGCGCAATTCATCGCGCAGGCGCTCACGCGTCTCCAAATCCAGGCTGGAGAGCGGTTCGTCCAGCAACAGCAGGCTTGGGCGCGCGGCCAGGGCGCGGGCGATGCCCACGCGCTGCTGCTGACCGCCCGAAAGCTGCGCCGGGCGGCGCGGGGCCATGGCGGCCACGCCGAGCCGTTCCAGCAGGGCCAACGCGGCCTCGTTGCGTTTGGGCGTGGCGGAGGGCAGCGCCAGGGCCACGTTCTCCAGGCAGCTCAGATGCGGCCACAGGGCGAAATCCTGGAACACCATGCCCAACCCGCGCCGCTCGGCCGGGATGAACACGCGCCGCGCATCGTCCACCACCGCGCCGTTGATCTCGACAACGCCTTCATCCGCACGGTCCAGCCCGGCGATCATGCGCAGCAAGGTCGTTTTGCCGGAGCCGGACTCACCCGCCAGCACCAGGAAGTCGCCCTCGTTCAGAGCCAAGTCGATACCACGCAGCACCTTCCGCCCGCCCAAGCGGCGGCTGGCGCCAAAAATCCGCAAACTATGGCTCATGCCGCCCTCCGTTCCGGCGCGCCAGCGCCCAGCCGCAAGGCCAGACTCAGCACCGCCGCGAGCACCGCCAGCGCGGCCATGCCCAGCAACGCCAGCCGCGCCGCCACATCGTAGCGCGCCATCATGTCAGCGGAGACGATGGCGACGCCCAGCGGCATCGCGCCCGGCACATAGAGCAGTTGCGAGACCGGCAGCTCGAACATCACCGCCGCCGCCACCAGCAGCCAGGCATGCAGGCCGGGGCGGGCGAGCAGCGCGGCCTCGATATCGACAAGGCGGGTGGAAAGCGGCAGGGAAAAAAGCCGCGCCGCTTCGTCAAGCTTGGCGTCAAGCTGGGCCGTGGCGGTGCCGAGCAGGCGAACCGCCATCGGCAAAGCGCCCGCGGCATAGGCGATAACCAGCAGCAACGCCGTGCCGTAGAGTGGCAAAAAATCATTGTTGAAGGCGATGACATAGGCCGCGCCAAGCACCAGCCCGGGCACGGCCATGTTCGCGGCCAGCAGCCCCTGCATGCCGGCGGTGAACCAGAGCGCGCGGCCCTGTTGCAGCTTTTGCACGGCAATCGCTGCGGCCATGGCCAGCGTGGCGGCGGTTACGCCATATCCCAGCGAACGCGGCACCGCGTCCAGGCCATCCGTATCTGCCAGCGAACCGCCCAGCGCGACCGCCACGAGCGCCAGCAATGGCGCCGCCAAGCCAAATCCCCAGAGCAGCACCACGCCCACCATCAGCCAGATACGCTCACCGGCATGCGGCAAGTGGCGGTTGGGCTGCCGCGCCCTGCCATGCACCAGCACCGTCTGATGCCGTTTTTGCACCACCATCTGCAACGCCGCCAGCAGGGCGGCGCTGGCGATCAGCCACCAGCAGAGTTGTGCGGCCCCGATGAAATCGGTAGGTGTGGTATTGAGGCGCTGGTAGATGGCGTAAGTGAGGATGGGGGTTTTGGCGATCACGCCCAGCGTGGCGGGAATGCCGAATTCCTGCATCGTCTCGATGGCCGCGATGGTGAAGGCCGCCGCCATGGCGGGCAGCGCCAGGCGCAGATCCAGCAACCGGCGTCGCCAGGGGCCAACCCCCAGCACCAAAGCGGCCTCGTGCAGCGTGGCCCCCGCCTGCGCGAAGGTGGCGCGGGCGACGAACACTGCGAATGGCAGCGCCTTGAGCACATAAAGAAACACCAGCCCCGCCGGGCCGAGAAAGAGCTGCCCGAACCCCCCGTTGCGAAGCACGGGAATGGTAAGGACAATCAGCCAACCGGTCGTGAGCACATAGCCAGGCGTGAGAAAGAGCAGCCACAGCCCAAACCCAAGGGCTTGGACCATGCGGCCGGTTCTACTCTCCAGCGCCTGCGCCAGCACCGCCCCCAGCGGCGCCACAACGCCCCCCACCAACAACGCGAACCCGGCGGAGTTGGCAAAAGCCGGAAAAGCATCCCCCGCGCCACCTGCCCCTGCCAGCGGCAAAAGCAGCAGCCGCGCCAGCGGATAGACAAACAAAAACGCCAGCAATACCAGCGCAAAGCCGCGCATCAGCCTCATGCGCCGGTCATCACCTTGGCGAACCAGGCGTTGATCTCACCCTCCAGCCGCCCCCACAACGCGGGGTCAAGTGTGGCGATGCTGGTCTGCGACAAATCCGGTAGGCCGGGCGGCGGCGGGACATTGGCGGTGACGGACCAGTAATCGCCATCGGCCTCACCCTGCGCTTGGCGCAGCGCTTGAATATCCGGGCGCATCACGAAGGCCATGAAGCGCGCCGCCTCTGCTCGGCGTTCGGCGGACAGGCCCGCCGCCTCCACCATCACGTTGGGCAACACGTAGGCCGGGGTGGGGATGGTGACGCGCAAGCCCGGATGATGCGCGGCATAGAACATCGCGGCCGAGGATTGCACGATGGCAAGGCTGATCGCCTGCGACTGCAGGGCGGCAACCGTGGTATCGTTCTTGTCGAACATATGCAGCCCGTTGGCCTTGAGCGCCCGCACGAAGCCCTGGCCCCGCGGCCAACCGCCGGCATTGGCCAGCATTCCGGCCAGCATCGGGTACGAGGGACCGGAGATCGAAGGATCATTCATCCCCACCTGCCCCTTATAGGCGGGGGCCGCGAGGTCATCCCAGGCCGCGGGCGGGTCAGGCATCCGCGCCGGGTCCGAGATGAACACGCCCGCCAAAGTGAAGCCGGTGGGAATATAGGCGCCATCGGCGCTCAGCATGGATTGCCCCACAGGCGTAAGCCCGGCGGGGGTTGGCAGGTTGTGCGCCAGCAGATGATCTCCATCCAGCGCGGCGGCGGCGGTTGCGCCGTCGAACCAGGCGAGATCCCAATCCGGATGATTGCCCTGCGCCACGATCCGGGCCAGCAGACTGCCGGTGGCCAGGCGCACGACGCGGAGCTTGATGCCTGTCTCTTTTGTAAACGCATCCGCCACGGCCGGGCCGTAATCCAGGCCCGAATAGAGCACTAGCCCAGCATCCGGCACTGGCCACAGCATTATCGCAGCAATGGTGGCGATGATGGCGGCAAACGCTCCGGCAATCAGTTTACGCATGGTCTTCGCTTCCGTTTGTCAGTCGCCATCCACGCTCGGCGCGGCCATCCGGAAGATGACCCCAACCGTGACAGTATAGGTCCGCCCGGTAAAGCCCGAGGGCGGCGGCGGGTAATGCGCGATGCGCGCGGCCTGCATCGCCGCCGCGTCGAGCAACGGAAAACCGCTCGAATGCGCCAGAGCGATGTTGGTGACCACACCGTTGCAGTAGGTGAAACTCACCTCGGGCGCGCCGGTCTCATGCGCCATCTGAGCGGCCTGGGGGTACACCTCATTCGCCACACCCTGCACGGCGTCGCGCATGGCGGCGCGGAACTGGTCCATCTCCCCCTGCGACGGCGCGGGCGGAGCGGGAGGCGTTTGCGGCACGGGCGGCGCAGGCTGTGTCTGCGGCACCGGGGGGGCGGCCTTGGGCGGAGGCACCGGGCGCGGCGGGGCGCTGTGATGCTCGACGTGATGCGGAGCCGGGCGAGGCGCCGGAGGCGGCACCGGCTTAGGCGGCGCGACTGGCTGCGGCTGGGGCGGTTGCGGTGTTGGCGGTTTGGGCGCGGGCGGCGGCGGCGGTTTTGGGGGCTGCGGCGCGGCCTGGATGGAGATCTTGACCACTGCCTGCTGCCGCGCGGGCGGCTGCTGCTGGCTCAACACCGGCAACACCAGCGCCAGGGCCGCCAGTTCCACCAGCAGGCCGATACCGATGGCCGCCATGAAGCGGCGGCCATCCTGCGGCGACGCCAGCCATGTTTCGGGCGCGTTCATGTTACTGGCTGTCCGCCTCGGGCTGGGCGGCAATGCCGATATCAGTGACATTCGCCTTCCGCGCCGCGTCGATCACGGTCATGAAATGCTGGAACGCCGCGGTCTTGTCGGCGGCAATGGTCACCTCGGTCTTGTCCGGTGCGCCATCGGCCTGGAACATGGCCGTGAGCTGATCCGCCGTCATCACCTGATCCTTCACCTTGAGCGTGCCGTCCGGCAGCACGTTCACGATGAATTTCGGATGCGGCAACTGGTCGGTCTGCGAAGCGGTCGGCAACTGCATGCTCACCCCGGCATCGGGGATCATCTGCAGCGTGACGATGATGAAAAACACCAGCAGAAACAGCATCACGTCGATCATCGGGATGATCTCGATGCGCGCCTTGCGGCGTTCGAAATAGCGCATGTTCATGGCGGTGTTACGCGCTCACGCGTTCGGGCGCGGCATGGACATGGCGCGGCGCCACGGACACATCCTCGCTGCGGTTGACGATCATCATCTTCATCGTGTCGAGCTGATGCACGACCAGACGCACCTGATTGGACAGCGCGTTGAACCCGGTGAGGCCAAGCATGGCGATGAACAGGCCGAACGCGGTGGCGACCAGCGCATCCGCCACGCCGCCAGTGACTTCCGCCGGCGCATGGCCCGGCTGCGCCAGCACATTGAAGGCGTGGAACATGCCGATGATGGTGCCGAACAACCCGAGCAGCGGGGCCAGCGTGGTCACGGTATCCAGCACCCAAAGGCGGCGGTCCAGCGACGGCGCGATCAGCATGATGCTTTCATCGAGCCGGTTGGCCATGGCATCGGTGCCCGAGGCACCGAGATGCCGGATTGCCACGCCAAAAAGTATCGCCTCCGGCAATTTTCCAGCCGAGGCCTGCAGGGATGAAAGCTCGCTTTGGCGCAACGTGGAAAAACCAGCCGTGGCGCGGATGATGGACTGACCATGAAGGATGGTGCTGCGCAGAGACCAGAAGCGGTCGATGATGACAGCCAGCGCCGCGAGCAGCAGCAAGCCCAGGACGTATAGAACGCCATCAGAATAATTCGCGAGATAGACGATGTAAGAAAGGCTCAACGCTGGTCTCCTGTTCAGGGCAAGCCTGATACATCAAGTTACATAATCTTTGTGTGACAGATTTGCGTCTATTCCTGCGCAAAACAGGGAAGGCCGGGAGCCGCCTTCGCCGCTCCCGGCCTTGGAGCTTAGAAGTTGATAGGCACGGAGAGCGAAACGAAAGCCGCGACGCCTGGCAGCGTGTAGTACCAGAGCTGGCCCGCGGCGTCGGTGCCGTTATCGAAGATCACCTTCTGGTTGTTGGTGATATTGTCAACGTTCAACTTAACATTCACCTGGTTCAGACCGGGCGTGAGATGGTTGAACGTATACCCGGCCGCGAGGTTGACGACGTTGTACGGATCGTACCAGCCACCCGGAGAATGCCCGGCAGCAATGCTGTTGGCATAAGCGCCGATGCCGGTATTGCCGGAGTACTCGCCGCCGGTCCACTGGTCGATGATGGAGGCGTAGATCCCATTATGGTCGTAGATCAGGCCGAAATTGGCCGTGCCCTGCGGCGCCTGGGTGATGCTGATATTGGTGGACGTGCGGAACGCCTCGTTATACCCGGCATTGGCGAAGGCCGTCAGGCCAAAGTCAAACGTATAAGCGGCTTCCGCTTCGACACCGCGATAAATCGCGCCGCCGACGTTCGTGTAGTACTTATTCGCGCCCGATCCAACAGACTCCATGAAGTTCTGGAAGTGGATGGTGTAGAGATCACCCGAGAGGGCGACGTGCTGATCCTGATACGCCATACCGGTCTGGAAGTTGATCGTGCTTTCAGGCTTGAAAGTCGTCGAATTCAGATTCTGGATGTAGAACGTGTTCAGGTTCGGCGCGAGGAACCCTTCCGCCCCCTGCACATAGGCAGAGAGGTTGGGGGTAAAGCTGTACTGCACATCAAAAGACGGCAGCGCCTTGCCCCAGGTATGATCAAAGCCTTGCGCAAGGCCAGTTCCTTGGTTCACGGGAGCATTCAGAGCACGGCGGAACATGGCGTATTTCACACCGGCGGTTACCGTCAGGCCGTCGATCGGCTTCCAGTCAAACTGACCATAGGGCTGGAAGGTATAAAGCTGGTTGTGCTGCAGACGGTCGATCGGGTTGTAGGTCGAATCGTAGGTCGAACCATTCCAACCGCCAACATAGTTGGTGGCGTTATTCCCGCTCAGGATCGCTTCCTGTTGGAAGCGGGTATTCACCTGATGGTCAAACCAGAAACCAACCTTGACATCACCAAACGACAAGTCTTTTTGAAGGCGCTGGATCGTTCCTACAGAGCGGTAATCCATCTCCATCTGCTGCCCGGGAATGCCACTCAACTGTGCTCCACCCGGGGTATAGGTCACAAGATTCGGCACCGCACCCGTCGGCAGACCTCCTCCAGGCACTCCCTGACCATTGGTGTCCAATCCATTCAAGCCGCGATGGTAGTAACCATAGGTATAGACCTTGCCATCATACAAAAAGCCGTCGCCCAGGCTCGACTGAAGGTCGACATATTCCATATCGTTTGTGATATGGTCTGTATTGTATTTGTAATAGGCTTGGCTATTCGGGTCGTTGCTGTTGCCGTAATCCGGGCCGAACAGCGCAATCTGGTCCGAGGTCGCGCCGGTATCGAAGCTCTGATACAGCCGGTTATAGTCAGCCAGCAGCGTCACGGTGGTGCTGGTGTTGACCGGGATCACCACCTTACCGAAGAAGTTCGTGCGCTCCTGCGGCGTATTGGTCTTGCCGCCGTTGCTGGCCATATGCTCGGCATCGACCACGGCAGTGGTGCCGTTGGCGCTCTGGATCGCGCCGGTATTCAGCGTCGCGCCACCGATCGTGGTGCCCCAGCTGCCCCACTCGCCATACGGCGTGATGCTGCGCTGGGCGGTGGGATCGATGGTGCGGATCGACATCGTGCCACCGAAAGTTGCATTACCCACCGTGGAGGCCGTACCCGGACCACGATCGACAATCATCTGGCCAATCTGCTGATTGGTGAAAAACGACGTTGAATGAGTTGTAAAATCATTCGAGTCGCCAATAGGAATACCGTCAAAGGTGACGTTGTACTGACCATTCTGGAAACCGCGCAGCACCGGACCATTCGCTTCCTGCAGACCAGGACCATTCGGGCTGATGGCGGAAACCGAAGGCGTCAGCTTGGCGATATCGACCCAGCTCTGCGTACCCGTGGTGAGGGTGGAGATGGTGTTCTTCGTCACCTGCGAGGTCGGCTGGCTGGCGTTCAGCGGCGCCTTGGAGGGTGCCTCATACGGCGCGGTGCCCGGCGTGCTGACGAGATCAGCCGCACTTCCCGTGCCGGTGGAGAGCACGGAACCGAGATCCAGATTCACTGGCGCGCCGGCTGTCTGCGCCAGGGCGGGCGCGGCCCCAAACCCTATGACGCCACCAAGACCAAGATAAAGACAAGGCACCGAGCAGAAACTGCGCAGCGCCTGCCGAAAGCGGACTCCCCGAAGACCAGACATAACAACCTACCTTCCTGTTTTATGCGTTTGCGTAGCGCCTACTACCAAACAGAAGGGGAGGATTGTTTTACTACTTCATGATTGTTTTATTGCAGTACAGAGACTCTTCGAGACCATCAGCCGCGCCGGCTGCGCAAAAAATCCAGGCGCAACCTGTCCCGATGGTCGGTAAGGCGGAAGATCGCGAAATAGACGGCCGCAAACGCCCCCAGGCAATTGCCG
Source organism: Acidocella sp. (assembly GCA_027451225.1). GTDB lineage: Bacteria > Pseudomonadota > Alphaproteobacteria > Acetobacterales > Acetobacteraceae > Acidocella. The sequence continues at coordinate 35,374 of DAIDJU010000046.1, forward strand.
CCGACAATCAGGAACATCAGCAATATCTGGTATTTGGCGGCGCCGATCGGGTCCATGCCAGCCAAAAGCTGGCCGGTCATGATCCCGGGCATCGTAATCACGCCAGCCGCACTCATCACATTGATCGTCGGGATCAGCGCCGTACGGACCGCCTGGGCGGAAACCCCCTGCAACGCCCCGTAGCGGCTGCTACCGAGCGTCAACCGCGCCTCAATCGCCACGCGCTCGCGCCGTACCGTGCTGAAAAACGTATCCAGCGAGAGGCTTACGGCATTCATCACATTGCCCAGGATGATGCCGGTGAGCGGCAATGCCTCGCGCGAATTGTACCAGGGCTCGGGGCGCAGCGCCGTCGTCAGCGCCAGTACCGTGATCGTGACCGTCGCCAGCACGGTCGCGCCGCCGCCGGTTACGAACTGCCAGGGCGGCGGCAGCCTGTGGTCCTGCCGTGCTCCTACTTCATATGTCGCCGCCCCGGCCATGGCAGCCGCCACCAGCAGCGTGAGCCAGGGGTTGGAGAGCTGAAACACAATGCGCAGCACAAACCCGACGAGGAGCAATTGCACCACCATCCGCCCCGCCGCCACCAGCAACGCCCGGTGCACCCGCAGCGACAAAACAAGCGACAGCACCGAGCAAAGCAGCACGAGCGAAGAGGCGATCGCGAGATCCCCCGGCGTCAGGTTGATCGGGGTCATACGGCGATCTCCTCGAGCTGGCCGGAGGTCATATGGTAGCGCCTTGTCGCCATGCGGTGCGCCTGCGCCTCGTTATGCGTGACCAGGATGATCGCGGCGCCATCGGCGATCAGCTCTTTCAACAAGGCTTCCACGCGCAGCATCGACGTTTCATCGAGCGCCGAGGTCGGTTCGTCGAGCAACAACACCCGGGGCTTGCGGATGACCGCGCGGATGAGCGCAAGGCGCTGACGCTCGCCAGTTGAAAGCTGACTGACCGGCACATCAAGCAGCGCCTCGCTCAGGCCGAGCCGCGGCAGCAGCGGCAGGGTGCTCTGCGCTGGTTGCATATGTTCGCGCACCCCCGCGGCCCACCAGCCGGACTCCGCGGGAACATAGATTACCTGACGCCGCCATTGCGGTGCGGGCATGGTCTCGCGTAACGCGCCATCCAGCAAAGCCTCGCCTGTGTTGTCATCAAGATCGGCGATCATCCGCAGCAGCAGGCTTTTGCCGATGCCCGACGGACCGGAGATGACAGCGCATTCGCCAGCATCCACCGACAGCCGGAACGGGCCGCCGGGCGTACCTGTCAGGCCATTGATCTCAAGCAGCATCGCGGGTCATATCCTTCTGGCGGGAGATGCCCGGCAAGGCAGGCGGCGGCTCCGGGGTTGACCGGTAACGGGGAACGTGAACATGGCTTAAGTAGCAGTCATTACAAAATTTTCCACCCCAGCCGCAATCACTACCGGCATGACAGATTTAAGACGAATAGAGGGAGCCCCAAGTGGCGCACAACGATAAAGCCTCCAGCCCTGAGGCCGACCGTCTATCAGCGCAATTGCAGGCCCTGGAAGCCGAGCTGCCCCCCGCCGTACTGCGGGTAGCGCACTACCTCAACCGCAACCGGGTGGCCGTGCTGGCGAATTCGGCGGCCGAGCTGGCGGCCATGATCGGCACTTCCGACGCCACAGTGGTGCGAAGCGTGCAGGCGCTGGGCTTCCAAGGCCTGGGAGAGCTGCGCCAATCCATCGCCTCGGCCCTCGGCGGCGATTCCGCGCCACTGCACCACATGCACCAAACCCTGGAGGAGCTGGGCGGCAAAGCCGGAGAAGCCGCCACCACAGCCGCCGATATCGTGATCGACACCCATGCCGACTTCCTGCGCCAGCTCCAGCAAGCCGATGCGCGCGCGCAAATCCATGCGGCCATCGCCAAGCTGCACGCGGTGGAAAGAATCGTCATCTACGCTGCTGGCCCTTCAAAACCATTGGCTGAATATCTGACGATTTTATTTGGCCGACATGGCCAGGCCGCAAAGGTCATTGGCCAAGGCGGGCCCGGACTGGCCGATGACCTTCTCGATCTTTCCGAACGGGACGGGCTGTTGCTGCTCTCTTACGGCAAACCGTACCAGGAGGTGCTGCTGACCGCCGCCGAAGCCGGAAAAACCGGCATTCCCATCGTGCTGGTGACGGATGCGCCAAATACCAAGCTGGCGCGCTCAGCAAGCGCAGTCATCACGGCGCGGCGCGGCCGGGCCGAGCGGGTTGCACTGCATGGTATAACGCTGATCGCCCTGGAGGCTTTGGTGATGGGGCTCGCCGTGGCCAATCGCAGCCGGACCATGCGCGCGCTGGCCCGCCTCGGCAGTCTGCGCACGGCCCTGGACAAAAGCTGACCAACCCGGACGGCAGCAGCTCAACGCGCGGTTTGACAGAGCGTTCATTGCTGGCAGTGACGCTCTACAACTACATCTGATCTTTTGGTATGTTCGGCCCGTAATAGGGCGAGCAGGCTTCGCCGCTGGCCAAGCTAGCTGCCCGCATTAACCGCGCTCCGCCTATTCATGATCTGAATTCATAACTTCATGCGGTTTATCCAGACTAATCGAACGATCAACGGATCATTATTCTACGCATATCATCTGGCATATGCAGGCGGGCGCGGGAGCGCCCATGAAAGGCGACATATCATGAACAAACGCGAGCTTGGCCAAAGCGGCCTAATCGTCTCGGCGCTGGGGTTTGGCTGC
>DAIDJU010000047.1 GCA_027451225.1 Acidocella sp.
ATTTGTTGGGCACCGTTGTCGACGCTGATTATACACTCCGGCATGACTTAAAAACTCAGTGGAGAACAATCCAAAAATGTATTAAAAAACAAAACAAACGCCGAAATCAAATTGCTCATGCGGACGTAATTTACCAGTCCACAAATGGTAGCCCCATGAAAGCACTGGTTCGCCCCTTCGGTGGGGCTTCATGGCTGGACGATTTAGAAGGGAAAAACTTGCTCGATGAAAAGGACCTTCAAGTATCAGCCAACTCCTTCTTGAAATTAGCCGTCAAAATCGCCTTCTTTCAAAAAGATGTTGCTGAATCGAAGGGCTTCCAACCAAAATCACTATTGTTGATGAACAATAAAGCTGAAAACATCCTTCGCTCCATTGGTGAGCCTGTAGAAGAAAAATGAAGGCATATAGGAGGCCTGCCTTAGAGATTGGTCATCAGACTAGAACTTAGGGGCGCGCCAGCGGGCCAAAGCGCGGTTCATGGCTTCGGCCAGATCTCGCTTCTGCGCCTCGCCGAGCTGACGGCCGATTTCCCGCCGCGCTGCCGGGGTGCGGATCACCAGCCGCGGCACCGCGCCGGGCGTTTCCTCCAGTTCGGCCCGCGCCCAACCGGGCGGGACGCCCTCCACGCTCCTGCGCCCGGACGGCTCGATGCTGGTGATCTCGATCTCATCTTCATACAGGCGGATGATTTCACAAGCCCGGGCGGCACGGGCATTCAGCCAGAACAGCAGCGCCGCCAGAGCGAGATCGGCGCTGTTGAAGCCGATCACCGGCCATGCACCGAGCAGGTACATCAGGGTGGTAACGCCGAGCGAGGCCGCCGCCATGGCCCCCAGCACCGCCAGCAACGCCCCGCGCGAAAGGCTGCGATGCGGCTTCAGCTCAGCCTCGAAGAACAGCCGGGGGGCGGGGTTGGCGGCGGAGGCGTCCATGCCGCATAACATCGTGCATCGCGCCGCTTGCCCCAAGGACCAGATGCCAAAATTGATGAAACGGGCGGATATTCCCGCCTTCCTCACCGCCATCGCCGCGGGCAACCCGGACCCGAAAACCGAGCTGCATTACCAGACGGCGTTCCAGCTCCTGGTCGCCGTGGTGCTCTCGGCGCAAACAACGGATGTGGCTGTGAACAAGGTAACCCCCGCTTTGTTCGCGGCGGCGCCGGATGCGGCCGCCATGGCGGCACTTGGAGCGGAGGGGATTGGCCCGTTCATCAAATCCATCGGGCTATGGAGCGCCAAAGCCAAGAACGTGGCGGCGCTGGCGCAGCTCCTGCTGGAGCGCCATGGCGGCGAGGTGCCCGGCGAGCGCGAGGCGCTGGAAGCCCTGCCCGGCGTGGGGCGCAAGACGGCGAATGTGGTGCTGAACGAGGTCTTCGGCCAGCCGACGATGGCTGTGGACACGCATATCTTCCGCCTGGGCAACCGCACCGGCATCGCCCCCGGCGCCACGCCGCGCGCGGTGGAGGACCAGCTGCTCAAGCGCATCCCCAAGGAGATGCTGAAACCCGCTCACTTATGGCTGATTTTGCACGGACGCTATGTATGCAAGGCGCGCGCTCCCGAATGCTGGCGCTGCCCGGGGGCGGCGTGGTGCACCTACCCGGATAAAACCCCGGTACCGGCGGAGACAAAGCCCCGCCGGACCAAAGGATAACCGTTACTTCAGCGACGCACAGAAGCGCTGAATACGGGTGCAGGCCTCACGCAGAGCCTCGGTAGAGGTGGCGTAGGAGATGCGGAAATGCCCGGGATACACGAAGGCCGAGCCATGCACGGCGGCAACGCCTTCCTCATCCAGCAGGGCGATGACGAAATCCTCGTCGGTCTCGATCTTCACGCCCTTGGAGGTCGTCTTGCCGACGCAGCCCTGCATGGAGGGAAACACGTAGAACGCGCCTTCCGGCTTGTGGCAGGTCAGGCCCTCGGCCTGGTTCAGCAGCTCCACCACCAGATCGCGGCGCTCCTTGTACACCTTCGTCATTTCGACGAGCGCGTCCTCCGGCCCGTTCAGCGCCGCCACGGCGGCCGCCTGGCTGATGGAGGAGGTGTTGGAGGTGGACTGGCTCTGCAGCTTGTCCATGGCCTTGATCAGCTCCACCGGCGCGCCGCAGAAGCCGATACGCCAGCCGGTCATGGCATAGGCCTTGGAGCAGCCATTCATGGTGATGGTGCGCTCCTTGAGGCGCGGCTCCACCTGCACGATGGTGGCGGGCTTGAAGCCGTCATAGGCGAGCTTGTCGTAAATATCGTCGGTGAAGACCCACACATTCGGGTGCTTCAGCAGCACATCGCAGATCGGGCGCAGATCCTCGGCGGAATAGGCGGCACCGGTCGGGTTGCTGGGGGAGTTGAGGAAGAACCACTTGGTCTTGGGCGTGATCGCGGCCTCGAGGTCTTCAGCGCGGAGCTTGAAGCCATTGTTCTGGCTGCACGGCACGAAGACCGGCTTGCCCTCGGCGAGCTGCACGATATCGGGGTAGGAGACCCAGCACGGGGTGGGGATGATCACCTCGTCGCCCGCCTGTACGGTGGCCAGCATGGCGTTGAAGATCACCTGCTTGCCGCCGGTGGAGACAATCACTTCCTCCGGCTTGTAGTCGATCCCGGAGTCCCGCAGGAACTTGGCGGCCACCGCTTTGCGCAGGGCGGGCGTGCCCGCAACGTCCGTATACTTGGTGTCGCCGTTGTTGATGGCGTCGATGGCGGCCTGCTTGATATGGGCGGGAGTGTCGAAATCCGGCTCACCGGCCGAGAGGCTGATGATATCCCGGCCCGCGGCTTTCAGCGCCCGCGCCTTGGAGGAAATGGCGATGGTCTGGCTCGGACTGATGCGGTTCAGCCGGTCGGCGATCAGGGTCATTTGGTTACGTCTCAATGAAGTTGAAGGCGCGGGCGTTCTAGACCCGCAAAGCCCGCCGCGCAAATCACGAGATGCCCAATTCCCCCGCTTGCGGCGCAACCGAAATAGGCATACGGCGCATTCCGTCACCGTGTGAAACGACACCGGCGACATCCGACTTCATAAAACGCCCGCCATAAGATTACGCGGCGTTATTGCAGGAGAGACAATATGAAGATCACCAAGCATCTGCCGGCGTTCACCATTGCGTGCGTCCTCGGCTTCGCCCCGGCCGCCTTCGCGCAGACCGGCACCATGTCCCAGATGCCCGGCATGGCCCCGATCACCAACGCGCCGGCCGCCGCCGCTTCCGCTGCCACCTCCAGCGTCACCAACAGCGCCAACAACGCAGCCAACAACGCCACCTCGGCCGTGACCAACAAGGTCACCTCCGCCACCAGCGGCGTGACCAACACCGTGAAGTCCGCCACCACCCCGCTGACCAAGGCCGAAGAGTTCAAGACCGAAGCCGAAGCCACCACGGGTTGCCCCGGCGACACCGTGGTGTGGGCCACCATGGGCAAGAGCAAGGCTTACCACCTGAGCTCCTCCAAGCTGTACGGCAAGACCAAGCACGGCGCTTATGTCTGCAAGGCCACCGCCATGGCCGCCGGTTACCACCAGGCCAAGAACTAAGTATAACGCGCTGGGGAGGCCGCGCGGCCTCCCCAGATGCAATTTGCGTAAAGGATTGAGAGATGGCCGAAAGCGAAACCGTCACCATGCCCTCCGGCGTGCAGTACCAGGACCATGTGGTGGGCACCGGCGAGACGCCGAAGAAAGGCCAGATCGTGACCGTGCATTACACCGGCTGGCTGTATGAGAATGGCCAGAAGGGCAAGAAGTTCGACTCCTCGCGCGACCGCGGGCAGCCCTTCTCCTTCAAGCTGGGCGTGGGCCAGGTGATTTCCGGCTGGGATCTCGGCGTTGCAACCATGCAGCCCGGCGGCCAGCGCACCCTTATCCTGCCGCCCGAGCACGGCTATGGCCAGCGCGGCGCCGGCAGCGTGATCCCGCCCGGCGCGACGCTGATGTTCGACGTCGAGCTGATTTCCTTCAAGTAATCCGCAGCGGGCCGCCCTTGGCGGCCCTCATTGCCCTTTGCGCGGCAGGTATTTCACCACCGCATCCTTTGGCCGGCGGTTCACCCGCCGGCGCTCCCGCGCCACGCGCACCATGCCCTGAAAACAATCCCGCACCGCCTCCGCATCTCCCGTGCGGCGCTCCAGCGCGCGCAGGCAAAAATGCACCCGCGCCATGTTCTGGTAGTATTCGGTAAAGGCGTAGTTGAGCGCCGCCCCCGCCAGCGCACCGGCCACCGGCACCGCCTGAGCCATGAATTTTTCGGACAAGGTAACCCCGAACTGTCCGGCCGCATTGCCGATCAGCAGGTTCACGGTCAGGTGGTTCACACCCAGGCGCGTCGCCCAATAGCCGGTTTCCGCGTCGTCATCCTCGCTGCCCGGACCACCGAAAGCCAGCACCTGCAGGCACGCCCTGCGCGTCTCCTCCTCGGCCAGATCCTCGCCGGAATCACGCGCGACCTCGGCGATGGAGCGCAGAATGGTGGTGGTGGTGAAGGGGATGTCGAACAGCACGCCCGGCAGCCCGATAAAGCCGGACGCCGCCCCACTGGCCGTGGTGGCCAGGCGATAAAGCCTGTTATTCCGGGGCGATTTTGGCCGCGCCAGCTGCGGCACCGCCTCCAGCCCGAACGTGGCGTAACGGTAGCTGGACCATAATGTGTCCTCCACCGCATCCTGCACACGCTGC
>DAIDJU010000048.1 GCA_027451225.1 Acidocella sp.
CGAAAGCGTGAATCGCCCTCTGAAAAATGGCCAGAGTGCGATCGTTTGAGGTTCGCTCGACCGAGCGAACCGAAAGCGTGAATCGCCCTCTGAAAAATGGCCAGAGTGCGATCGTTTGAGGTTCGCTCAACCGAGCAAACCGAAAGCGTGAATCGCCCTCTAAAAAATGACTAGAGTCTGATCGTTTGAGGTTCGCTCAAGCGCACTTAAAGCGATCAGGATAAACTCCCTGGCCACCGGCAAAACCAGTGGCCAGGGCAGTGGTTATTTCATCGCGATCTTCAGATTGCTGTCGAGCTTGTCAAGGAAGTCCTGGGTGTTCATCCAGGGCGCATCCTTGGAGATCAGCAGGGCCAGATCCTTGGTCATGAAGCCGGACTCGACCGTCTCCACGCAGACCTTCTCCAGCGTCTCGGCGAAGGCCACCACATCCGGGGTGCCGTCGAACCGGCCGCGATAGATCAGCCCGCGGGTCCAGGCGAAGATGCTGGCGATCGGGTTGGTGGAGGTGGTGCGGCCCTTCTGGTGCTCGCGGTAGTGGCGGGTCACGGTGCCGTGGGCGGCCTCGGACTCGACCACCGAGCCATCCGGGCTCAGCAGCACGGAGGTCATCAGGCCCAGCGAGCCGAAGCCCTGCGCCACGATGTCGGACTGCACGTCGCCGTCGTAGTTCTTACAGGCCCACACATAGCCGCCGCTCCACTTCAGGGCGCAGGCCACCATGTCGTCGATCAGGCGGTGCTCATAGGTCAGCCCTGCGGCGTCGAACTTCGCCTTGAACTCGGCGTCGAAGATCGCCTGGAACGTGTCCTTGAAGGTGCCGTCATAGGCCTTCAGGATGGTGTTCTTGGTGGAGAGATACACCGGGTAGCCGCGCGAGAGGCCGTAATTGAAGCTCGCACGGGCGAAGCCCTCGATGGAGGCGACGGTGTTGTGCATGCCCATGGCCACGCCGGGGCCCTTGAAGTCGTGGATTTCCATGACCTGCGGCTCGCCGCCTTCCGGCGTGTAGACCAGGCTCACCTTGCCGGGGCCGGGGATCTTGGTCTCGGTGGCGCGGTAGATGTCGCCGTAAGCGTGGCGGCCGATGACGATCGGCTGGCTCCAGTGCGGCACCAGGCGGGGCACGTTCTTGCAGATGATCGGCTCGCGGAAGATCGTGCCGTCCAGCACGTTGCGGATGGTGCCGTTCGGGCTCTTCCACATCTTCTTCAGGTTGAACTCGACCACGCGGGCTTCGTCCGGGGTGATGGTGGCGCACTTAACGGCCACGCCGTACTGCTTGGTGGCCAGGGCCGAATCCAGGGTCACCTGATCGTTGGTGGCGTCGCGGTTCTCGATGCCGAGGTCGAAATACTTAAGGTCAATGTCGAGATAGGGGAGGATCAGCTTCTCCTTGATGAACCCCCAGATGATCCGGGTCATCTCGTCGCCGTCCATCTCCACGACCGGGTTTTTTACCTTGATTTTTGCCATATTCAGGTCTCTCTCAGTGCAATCGCACACCTCCAATAACACCACTGGCACGCTATACAACCCTGCCGCCCGCATGGACGCGATGCCGTGAGGCGTATAGGAGAGGGGCCGGATTTGAAATTTCGGAGTGATGACATGAGTGGCCGGATTGCCGCCAAAATCGACTGGGCGACGGACTGGGACCGCGACGCCGCGCTGACCACGGCGAAGCTGTTGCTGGAGATCAAGGCAGTGAATTTCCGTCCCGAGGAGCCGTACACGCTCACCTCCGGCTGGAAGTCCCCGGTTTATATCGACTGCCGCAAGATCATCTATTTCCCCCGCGCCCGCGCCAAGATATGCGATCTCGCGGTGGAGAAGATCTCCCGCCATGTCGGCTACGAGGCCATCCAGGCCGTGGCCGGCGGTGAGACGGCGGGCATTCCGTTCGCCGCCTGGATTGCAGAGCGCATGTCCGCGCCGATGGCCTATATCCGCAAGCAGCCGAAGGGCTTTGGCCGTAACGCGCTCATCGAGGGCGATGTGCCGGAAGGGCTGAACACGCTGCTGGTCGAGGACCTGACCACCGATGGCGGTTCCAAGATCCAGTTCGCCAAGGCGCTGCGCGATGCCGGGGCGATCTGCAACCACACTTTCGTGGTGTTCTATTACGGCGTGTTCCCCGGCAGCTTCGAGACGCTGAAGAGCATGGACATCTCGCTGCACCATCTGTGCACCTGGTGGGACGTGCTGGAAGCCGCGAAGTCGCACGCATATTTCTCCGACGCCTCGCTGGCTGGCGTGCGCAAGTTCCTGGAGAACCCGATGGCGTGGTCGGCCGAGCATGGCGGCGTGGCCACGGCCGAGGAAGCCCTGGCGCACAAGCTTGCCAAGGCCAAGAAGTAACAGCCTGATCGAGGGCTTGAGCGCGGTTCTGGGGCAGGGGGGATTACTCACCGCCCCTCAGGACCGCGCCCCTTATGAGCGAGACTGGCGCGGGCTGGTGAGCAACCCGGCCTGCGCCGTCGCCTTGCCGAAGACAACGGCACAAGCTGCTGATATTGTAAGACTTTGCGCCGAGCATGGCGTAGCTGTGGTGCCCCAGGGCGGCAATACCGGGCTGGTTGCGGGGGCTGTGCCCATTGCCGGGCCAGAGCAGCTTATCCTCTGCCTAAACCGCATGAACCGCGTGCGCGAGATTGACCCCGTGGCGAACACCATCGTCGCCGAGGCCGGGCTGACGCTGGTGGAGCTGCAAAACGCCGCCGCTGGAGCCGGGCGGTTCTTTCCTGTCAGCCTGGGGGCGGAAGGCTCGGCGCGGATCGGCGGGCTGATCTCCACCAATGCGGGCGGCATGCAGGTGCTCTCCTACGGCTCCATGCGCGCCCAGGTGCTGGGGTTGGAGGTGGTGCTGGCCGATGGCCGGATCTGGGACGGGCTGACCGCCTTGCCAAAGGACAATACCGGCTACGATCTGAAGCAGTTTTTCATCGGGGCCGAAGGCACGCTCGGCATCATTACCGCCGCCTGCCTGAAGCTGTATCCAGCCATCGCCGCGCGGGCCAGCGCGCTGGCGGGCGTGCCCACGCCCGAGGCAGCCCTCCGCCTGTTCCAGGCCGCCCGCGCCGCCGCCGGGTCAGGGCTGACCCTGTGCGAGTACATGGAGGCCGACGCCCTGGCCCTGGGGGCGGCGCATGTGCCGGGCGGGGCGCTGCCTTTTGCCTCCCCGGGCTATCTGCTGCTGGAGCTGTCCACCCCCGACTCGGCTCATACCCCGGATTCGACTCTGGAAGCCGTGCTGGCCAGCGCGCTGGAGCAGGGCATCGCCACGGATGCCGTCATCGCCCAGTCCGAGCGCGAGCGGCTGCATTTCATCGCCTGGCGGGAGGCGATCTCGGAAGGCGAGCGGGCCGAGGGCGGGGCGGTGAAGCACGACATCTCCGTACCGCTGGGCAGGATCCCCGAGATGGTCGCGGCGGTGCACAGGCTGGTGGCGCAAAAATACCCCGATTGCCGGCCCAACATCTTCGGCCATGTGGGGGATGGCAACCTGCACATCAACATCCGCCCGCCCAAGGGGCAAAGCATGGCGGCGCTTGCCCCGCGCAAGGCGGCGATCACCGAAGGTGTTGAGGCCCTGGCCGTCTCGCTGGGCGGCAGTTTCTCGGCGGAGCATGGCATCGGGCAGTTCCGCCTGACGGGCATGGCGGCGCATAAATCGCCCGTGGCGCTGGAGCTTATGCGCGCCATCAAGCACGCGCTCGACCCCGCCAACCGGCTCAATCCGGGCAAGACCATACCCCACGCCTGAGCCTTGACGCAGCGCGCCCCGCTGCCCTAGCACGCCTGCAAGCTTCCCCTTTCGGGGGAGAAACAACGGCAGTCACACATATCCCGGAAAGGGAATAATCATATGCAGCATGTGGATCCGGGCGATACCGCCTGGGTGTTGATGTGCGCGGTTCTGGTCCTGTTGATGACCGTTCCGGGCCTGGCTCTGTTTTACGCGGGCATGGTCCGCAAAAAGAACATCCTTGCGACCATGATGCAGTCCTTCATGCTCTGCGCGCTGGTGACCGTGCTCTGGGTGGTGGCGGGGTATTCGCTGGCCTGCACGGCGGGCAACGCCTTCATTGGCGACACCTCGCGGCTGTTTCTCAACGGTATCTGGAATGGCTGGGATCAGGCCTACACCATCGCGGCGGGCACCAAATTCGCCCAGCAAACCACGATCCCCGAATCCGTGTATCTGATGTTCCAGATGAGCTTCGCCATCATCACCCCCGCTGTGGTGACCGGCAGCTGCGCCGACCGCATGAAATTTTCCGCCCTGCTGGTGTTTTTCACCCTCTGGTCCTTCGTGGTGTACGCGCCGCTGGCCCATTGGGTGTGGTCGCCCACCGGCTGGCTGGCGCAGCTTGGCCTGGCTGATTTCGCGGGCGGCACGGTGGTGGAGATCAATTGCGGCATCACCGGCCTGGTCTGCGCGCTCATGCTCGGCAAGCGGCTGGGCTTTGGGCAGGAGAACATGGCGCCGTGGAATCTGAGCTACGCCGTCATCGGCGCGTCGCTGCTCTGGATCGGCTGGATGGGCTTCAACTCCGGTGGCGCTTTGGGCGCGAATGGCCGCGCAGGGATGGCGGTGCTGGTCACGCAGATCGCCGCCGCCGGGGCCACGCTCTCCTGGAGCGCTGTGGAGTGGTACACCCATGGCAAGCCTTCGGTGCTGGGCGCGATCTCGGGGGCCGTGGGCGGGCTGGTCGGCATTACGCCGGCCGCCGGGTTCGTGCTGCCGGGGCCTGCGCTGCTGATCGGTCTGCTCACCGGCTTCGTCTGCTTCTTCACCGCTACCACGATGAAGCGTAAGCTGGGCTATGATGACAGTTTGGACGCCTTCGGCGTGCATGGCATCGCGGGCATTATCGGCACGTTGGCCACGGGCTGGTTCGCCTTCGGCCCGCTCTCAGGCGGGGCGGCGGTGGGCGGCTGGCATCTGCTGGGCGTGCAGGCCATCGGCGTGGCGGCGACCATTGTTTATTGCGCCGCTGCCAGCTGGGTACTGCTGAAAATCACCGATCTGCTCGTCGGCCTGCGTGTCAGCCGTGACGAGGAGCGGGAAGGGCTGGATATCTCCCTGCACGGCGAGCAGGTTTTCTAAACCGGCTGCTTGACCATACGGCGATGCGGGATTCCCGCATCGTCGAATACCGGGCCCTCCGCCGCATAGCCTAGTTTGGCGTAGAACTTCAGGGCCTGGAGCTGGGCGTCGAGCATAAAAGCGGCCCCCGGATACGCGGCCTCGACCGCCCGCATCAGCTTGCCCCCCAACCCAGTGCCGCGATAAGCCGCGCGCACCGCCACCCTGCCGATTTTGATCAGCCCCGGCGCTTTTAGCAGCGCGCGGGCGGTGGCGGCGGGCTGCCCGTCCACCAGGGCCAGAATGTGCAGGGCGGTTTCGTCGAACGCATCGCGCTCCTCATCCTCCGGCACGTTCTGCTCGGAAACGAACACCTCCATGCGGATGGCGAGGCAGGCGTCGAAATCCGTACTGCCGAAGGCGCAGCTACGGAATTCCATCACTGCTGGACGAGGCCGATCACCGTGCTCTGCGGCGGCATTTTTGGCAGCAGCGTCGGCCAGCGCGTGGCCGGGTAGTTGAAGCTGGCGGTGGGCGTGGCGCCGGGGTGGCGGACCATGCCGAAGCTGGTGCGGGTGGCGGCGTCGAACGCGGCTCCGCCGATGGCCGCCCCCTTGGGGGCCAGATAGGCGTAGTTGATGGCGTAAGGCATGCCGCCGCCAAGCTGCATGGTAAACAACCCGTCCGCCGTCTGGCTGGTGTCGCCGCCTTGGTCGGTGCCGATCCAGAGCTGGTTCTGCGTGTCCAGGTTCAGCGTGCGCGGCTGGCGTAGCCAGGCCTGGCTACCGGGGGCGTACCGCGTGCCCGTGGCGCTGGCCGGATTGCCCGCCACCAGCACGAGGCTACCGGTGAAGGAGGCCGCCGTGGCGTCGCCGCCAGGAATGGCGAAGCTGACGATATGGCCGTTATTATCCCCGGCGCGGGGGTTCAGCCCGTCCGCCTGGGTGCGCGCGGCATTGCCACGGCAGGCAAGGAACAGCGTAGCGCCGTCGGCAGTAAGGGCGAGGCCGCCCGGCGAGTCGAACGGCGAAGCCCCAGCCTGGGCGGCAGCGCCAACCAGGCCGACGAGCGTGGCGATATCGGTGCCGAGGCTCAGCCATTTGATGGCGCTGCCCTGGATCTGCGCCACGGAGAGCGTACCGGAATCGAGGGCCGTGCCATCTGTGGCGTTGCTGGCGGCGACGAAGCGAAACAGGAAGCCGGCCGGATCGTCTTGGGTGAAGAACACCACAGGGCGGCCATCGCTGGTTTGCGTGGCCACGAGTCCCGCGCGGGAGATCCGGCCCAGAGCTGTGCGCTTAATGGGAATATCCAGTGGGTGCATCGGCTTCAGCTCGACCACCCAGCCGAAGCGCGGGGCCTGGGCCGGGTCGGCATAACCGTACCCGACTCCGGCGAGGCGCGGCAGCCATTCATCACCCACGGATTCGCCCAGCAGCACACTGCCCCAGGGGGTGGCGCAGCCCGTACGCGGCCCCAGAACGCCCTGGACAGCGCCCCCCAGAGGAGCGGCGGCCGGGCCGGTCATCTGGCACAGCGTGCCGTCGGCAATGCGGCGGGACTGGTAGCCGCCATCCACGGTAACCCAGCGCCCGGCCATGTATTGGAGGTTGATGATCGTCACCCCCTGTTCCCGCCCGGCGACATCGGGGTTGTCCACCCCGCCGGGGAAGACCATGCGCGCGGGTACATCCGGCGTGGCCACCACCAGCACCTTGCGGGGGATGCCATCCTCGGCCGGAGGCGGGGTGATCAGCCCGGCGATCACGCCGTCATAGGGGAATTGGGTGTCAGCCTGGACACCTGTGAGAGGATACGGATTGAAAGGCGGGGCGTTGGGGAGCACCCCGTCCCCCCAGCGGGCGATGACGATGCGGTTGAAACCGTCTCCCACCGTGTCGTCGAGCTTGGCCGCCTGCGGATTGGGGGGCTGGGAGAGGGGAGCCGTCTGCGCCCAGGCCGCGGCGGTGCTTAGCCCCGCGAGGGAGATGCCGGAAAGGAAATCCCGCCGGCGCATTGGTTAAAACCCGCCGTTGGTGCCGCCACTGCCGATTGAGGTCGGCGCCGCGCCGACGGCGCTGCTGGCGGAGGTGTCGCTGGCCGTGCCGAGCGGGTTGTAGCTGCCCACGCCGCCAACCAGCATGCGGATGAACCCGGCATGGCCGCCCGGCACCGGGGTGTGGTTGCCATCCATGGCGACATGCACGGCATCGGCCTTGTTCTTCTCGGTGATGCTTTGCAGCACGCCGTTATTGTCGAAGGTCACGACCACGACATGCTGATTCTGCACGCCCTCGGTCCGGGCGATGCGCATGCGCGTCACCTGCGAGACATAGTCCCAGTTATTCTGGTTGAACTGCTCCACGAAGGTCGGCGGGCCAAGCACGGCCTGCACATCCGCCTGCTGGGAGAGGCCGGGGGTAAGTTCCTTAAGGTCGTGGTCCGAGACCGCGACGCCGCGGTAATGCGGCTCGTCCGAAAAAATGGCGCAGCCGGACAGGGACAGCAGCGCGCAGGACAGGAGCGGAAATGTCAGCTTGGCAATGCGCACGCGATGATCCTCAATTCCAAGACAAGGTCTTCTTCGGCTGGGTCTCACGGCTGGGGCTTTCGTGTCAATGCGCGGCGACTATATTACGCGCATGGACGAAGAACTCAGCCGGACCATTAAGGCCGGACTTATACATGAAAATCCGCAGACGCACGAGCTGGTGGCGGACGAAACCACCCGCGCGGCGCTGGCGGAGCGGTATGGCATTCCTGGCATCGCCAAGCTGCGGGGCGTGTTCAACCTGCACCATGAGCGCAGCGGCGTGATTGCCGCGACTCTGCGGATGCAGGCGCGCGTGACCCAGCTTTGCGTGATCACGCTGGAGCCGTTCGAGAGCGATATCGCGGAGGAGGCGGAGCTGCGCTTCGTGCCCGCGCAGGAGATAAGCGAGGACGAGGGGGAGGAATTCCTGCCCGAATCCCTGGAAGGGCCGGACGAGCTGCCCTACGCCAACGGCATCATCGACCTCGGCGCAGCCCTGACCGAACAGCTCGCCCTGGCGCTTGACCCGTACCCCCGCAAGCCCGGGGCGGAACTGCCGTCCGAAGCCTCGGACGACTCCGCGAACCCGTTCGCGGCGCTTAAGGCGAGGCTCGGCAAGCCGGACTGAAAGCGGCTCAATGCAAGGAAAAGTCTGCCCTGCCGGGAGAGATAGTCCGGTTAAGTGACAGGCATGACTTGCGATGCGGCGGCGGCTCTGCTACGCCGCGCCTTCCAATCACTCTGACAGTATTTTTTAAGGCGTAAGCTCATGGCCGTACCCAAACGTAAAACCTCCCCGTCGCGCGCTGGCATGCGCCGCAGCCACCACGCTCTGCGCGCCGAGGCGCATGCTGAGTGCGCCAATTGCGGTGAGCTGAAGCGCCCGCACCATGTCTGCGCCCATTGCGGCCATTACGACAACCGTGAGGTTGTTGGCGCCGGCAAGGAAGCCAAGGGCGTCGTTCGCGTCTAAACGGTAAAGTTTCAGTCTGGCGGTGATGAATTAGCGCCCGGGGTATGCAATGAGCCGGAACAATATACTGGCTGTGGATGCCATGGGCGGGGATCACGCACCCGAGGCGATTATCGCCGGGCTGGATATTGCCGCCGAGCGTCATAAGCTCGCGCATTTCCTGATTTTTGGGGACGAGGCCCGGGTTGCTCCGCTCATCGCCGCGACCAAGCGGCTGAAGCAGCGTTGCACCCTGCGCCATGCTGGGGAAGCCGTCGGCGGCGATATGAAGCCGACGGTGGCTTTGCGTCTACGCGACTCCTCGATGCGCCGGGCGATTGACGCCGTGCAGACCGGCGAGGCCGCGGGTGTGGTCTCGGCCGGCAATACCGGGGCGCTGCTCGCCCTCTCCAAGATCGTACTAAAGACGATGAAGGGCATCGACCGCCCGGCCATGGCCGCCACCGCGCCATCCGCCAAGGGCGACGTGGTGATGCTCGATCTCGGCCTGAACGTGGTTTGCGACGCCCGCAACCTCACCGAATTCGCATTGATGGGCGATGTGTTCGCCCGCATCGTGCTGGGGCTGCCTAAGCCCAGCATCGGGCTGCTCAATATCGGCTCCGAGGAAGGCAAGGGCGACGAGACCCTGAATGCCGCCGCCGCCAATCTGCGCGAGAGCCCGATCGCCAAGCAATTTTACGGTTTCGTCGAAGGTCACGACATTACGGCCGGTACGGTGGACGTGGTGGTGACAGACGGCTTTACCGGTAACGTGGCCCTCAAGACCGGCGAAGGCGCGATGAAGCTCGTGGGCGAGCTGCTGCGCCGCGTGTTCACCGCCGGGCCGCTGGCCAAGATGGGCTATGTTTTCGCGCGAGGCTCGCTCAAGCGCCTCAAGGAAGTTCTGGACCCCCGCCGCTATAACGGTGCCGTGCTGCTCGGCCTGAATGGCGTGGTGGTGAAATCTCACGGCGGCACCGATGAGCTGGGCTTCGCCCACGCGGTGGACGTGGCGCTCGACATGATCGCCAACGACTTCAACAGCCGCATTGCCGAAGGTTTGACGGCGATGGACAGCGCCCTGCTCTCCGCCAAGCCTGTAGCCGCACAGAATGTCTGATACCATGATCCGCCGCGCCGTGCTCACGGGCACGGGCACTTACCTGCCCGAAAAAATCGTCACCAACGCCGAAATGGCGCAACGTGTTGACACTTCCGACGAGTGGATCACCGAGCGCACCGGCATCAGGCAGCGCCACTTTGCCGCGCCGCATGAGACCGCGAGCTTCATGGGCGCTGCCGCCGGGCGCGCCGCGCTGGAAGCCGCCGGGATGGCGCCGGAGAAACTGGGCGCCATCATCGTCGGCACCTCGACGCCGGACAACGCCTTTCCCTCCACCGCCGTGCATATCCAGGCCGCCATCGGCGCCACCAAGGCTTATGGGTTCGACCTCGCCGCCGCCTGTTCGGGCTTCATCTACGGCCTCTCGGTTGCCGATGCGATGATCCGGTCCGGGCAGGTGGACAGCGTGCTGGTCATCGGCTCCGAGGTTTATTCCCGCATCCTGAATTTCGAGGATCGCGGCACCTGTGTGCTGTTTGGCGACGGTGCGGGCGCGGTGCTGCTGGAAGCCCGCGACGTGCCCAAGAATGGGGCGGGGCTGCTCTCCACCCATCTGCATTCGGATGGCCGTCTGGCCGATATTCTGTACGTGGATGGCGCGGTGGGGCGGCCGGATATGACGGGGCATCTGGTGATGCATGGCAAGGAAGTGTTCCGCCATGCCGTCACCCTGCTCTCCGGCGCGGTGAACGAGGCTCTGGCCGCCAACGGGCTGGAGCCCTCGGCCATCGACTGGCTGGTGCCGCATCAGGCCAATAAGCGCATCATCGACGGCGTGGGCAAAAAGCTCGGCCTGCCGCCCGAGCGCGTGGTGGTGACCGTGGACAAGCACGCCAACACCTCTGCCGCCTCCATCCCCCTGGCGCTCGCTTTGGCGGTGCAGGATGGGCGGATCAAGCCCGGCCAGCTCGTGCTGCTGGAGGCGCTGGGCGGGGGCTTGACATGGGGTTCCGCGTTGCTGCGCGTGTAACCAGACCAGCCACCCGCGAAAAAAGCCTAAAAATCAACGGCAATCGTCAAAGATTGCCGAATGGATAGAGATTCGCAAACGTTCTTATTGATTCTTAAAAGACGCGTGCTAATCTTGAAAAATGAACACATTGACCCGTGCACAACTGACAGAGGCTATCTATGCCGCGGTGGGGTTGTCGCGGCACGAATCGGCGGATCTGCTGGAACTGGTGCTCACCCGTATCGCTGATGCCCTTGCGGATGGGAAATCTGTTAAAATCAGCGGGTTCGGGACATTTTCTGTCCGCCAGAAAGGGCGCCGAGTCGGCCGGAACCCCAAGACCGGCGTTGAAGTTCCCATCCTGCCGCGGCGGGTTCTGGTGTTCCGCCCCAGCCAGATTTTGCGTGATGCGGTGAATGCCTCGGCAGCCGAGCAGGCTACCTCCTAAAAATAATTGGAAAGATTGATGGTCCGCATGGTGGATGAAGACGACTTCAACGCGGATGACGAGGAAGCTGCGGGTCACGAGGCTGGGCGTCCGCGCCTGCGCAAGACCGCCGATGCTTTCCGCACCATCTCCGAGGTGGCCGACGAACTCCATGTGCCCCAGCATGTGCTGCGCTTTTGGGAGACAAAGTTTCCGCAGGTGCGCCCGCTGAAGCGTGGGGGCGGGCGGCGCTATTACCGGCCCGAAGATGTGGGACTGCTGCGCCGCGTGGCCGACCTACTCTACACCCAGGGCTATACCATTAAGGGCGTGCAGCGCCTGCTGCGCGAGGGCGGCGGTGCGTTCCAGGAGCATATCCCGCCAGCTCCGGCCGAGGAGCGTCTGGCCGCGGAAGCCGAACGTCAGGCTGGCATCCCCGCCGAGCCGGTTGTGGCCGCCCCCAAGCTTCCTCTGCCGGAACTCGACATGCCGGGTTTGGCCTTCACCAGCGCCGTGAAGGCCGAAGCCGTGCAGGTGGTTGAGCCTGAGTTGCCGCCAACAGCCGCAGCCCCCGAGTCTGCCGCCGAAGAAACGCTCTCGCGCCAGAAAGCCGAGGCTGAAATTGATCGGCTGCGCCATCTTTTGGGCGAAACGCTTGAGGCGCTTGAGGCACTGCGCAGGCTTCTCGACTGATTTTTGAATAAATTTGCCGTCCCACCTTGGCGGCGCGGGGAGAACTTGCTACAGGCTGCCCCGTACGGTCCGGAGCGTAGCGCAGCCTGGTAGCGCATCAGTCTGGGGGACTGGGGGTCGTGGGTTCGAATCCCGCCGCTCCGACCACTTTAAAATCCCCATGTTGTTTGTAGGCAATTTATCGCTTACACCGGCTCATCAAAAAGCCGGGAGAAAGCCGTGAGCCTATCGCGCCGCCTACTCATGACTGCCGCTGCCGCCAGCTTGGCGCTCCCTGCC
>DAIDJU010000049.1 GCA_027451225.1 Acidocella sp.
CGGAAACAGCCATTACACGTAACGCAGCTCGGTCATCATCCCGGCGGCCATGTGATAAAGATTATGGCAGTGGAACAGCCAGCGCCCCGGGTTATCGGCATCGAAGGCGATGCGCACGCTGCCCATGGGCGGCACCAGCACTGTATCGCGCATCGCCCCTGGCAAGGCGCTTCCATTGATCGCCACCACCTGGAAATGATGCCCGTGCAGATGCATCGGATGCGCCATCATGCCGTCATTAATGATGTCCAGGCCGACACGCTCGCCCTGTTTCACCAGTATCGGCTGGTGGTTCCGCCATTGCCGGCCATCAATGCCCCAATCATAGCCCATCATGCCGCCGGTCAGATGCACCTGCGCCACCTGGCTGAAGGGACGTGCCGGCAAAGGCTGTGCACCGCGCAGCAGAACTTCCAGCTCCACCCCGCATGGCCCCGCGGCCATGTTCGCCATGCTCTCCAGACGGGCGATATGCGCCTTGGATGTCGCCAGAATAACGCCGGTGCGCGCCACGTCCCCCTCACGCTGAGCGAAAATGGGATAGGCGCCCTCCCCCGGCGGCAAGTCCAGCAATATATCCGCGCGCTGGGCTTCCGCCAGGGGAAACGGGCCAACGGCAAGGGGCTGCACCGCATCGCCATCGACGGCGATGATCCGCCCCGGCAGCGCTCCGGTATCGATCCAGAACGCGGTTGCCGCCGCGCCATTGATGAGCCTCAGCCGGATGCGCCCGCCCGCCTCAACCTGGAAAACTTCAGGATCGGCGAGCGTGCGGCCATTCGCCAGATAGGCATCGAAATCGACATCGTTGAGATCGGACTTGCCGCTCATCATGCCGCCCATATTGCCCATCGTCCCGCCGCCCGCGCTGCCCCCCATGCCGCCACCGCCGGTCAGGCCGGCCAGAATCTCCGCCGGGTTTTTGAAGGTAAAATCATGCAGCAGCACAATAATTTCCTGCCGGTCCTCCTGCATCTCCGCCGCCGTGCGCACGATCAGCGGTGCCGCCATTAATTGCTGTTCCTGCAAACCTTGATGCGAATGCATCCAATGCGTGCCGGTGCGCGGCGCGAAATCATAGCCTTGGGCCGCACCATCGGCGAGCAGCGTTTCATAGCCGGTCTCGGTCACGCCATCCTGCCGCGCGGGCGGCGTCTGGCCATGCCAATGAATGATCGTGGGCTCACCGCAGCGGTTCACGAGCGAGGTGGCAAAGCGCTCGCCCGGCGCCAGCACAGCACCCGGCCTGCCATCGGCGCCCTCGATGGCAAAGACGGAAGCCGCCTTGCCGTTGACCTCGATGCTGCGCTTTCCAACGGTGAGCACCCGCGCCGGGGCGGCGCTGGCGCGGCCGGCTGGCAGGGTGGAGAACGCGGCCGTGGCCGCACCCGCCAGCATCACCTGCCGGCGTGAAAAAACCTTTTTCATAATCTGTACCTTTCCTGGCATAAGCCGGAATTCGTAGAGAAATCGGAATCGGGGCGCTCTGCCCCGCGCAAGCTCAGATCACGCCAAAGGGCGCGGCGGCGGCGCGGCGGGCGGGATGACTCGACCCGGTAATTTATCCTCAATCCCCACGCCTAAATCCGCGCCCGCGGGCGCGGAGGACGGCAAAAGCGTAGCCAGCGGCGGCAACAAACCGGGCACAGCCGCCGCGCAAGGCGAACAGGCAAAAGGCCCATGGCAGCAGCCATCCGCCGCCATGGGCGATGAGGGAACAGCCCGGGGCATGAACGCCGTGGTTTCGGGCTGGCATGGATGAGAAACGCTCATGCCCACTACCACACCGCCTGCCATCGGCATGGCCGCATGAGCGGGCAGGACCGTACCGGGCACGGATGCGAACATAAGAGCCATGACGCAGAAAAACCTGATAAACCAGGGCATCAGCCCGAGCCCGCCACGCCGATGCTGCATCCGCTCGCGCGCCATTACCGTGTCATCCGCGCCAAGGTACGGACCAGTTCATCCACCTTATGGCGCTGGTCATTCACATCACCGGCGGCAAAAGCGTCCGCGACGCAATGGCTCAGGTGATCGCGCAGGATTTCCTCCTCCGCCTTGTGCAAGGCAGCCCGCACGGCCGCGATTTGCGTGAGAAGATCAATGCAATAGCGGTTTTCATCAACCATGCGCAGCAAGCCGCCCACCTGGCCCTCAATCCGCCGCAGCCTCTGGGTCACTTTCTGCCGTGTTACGTCATGCATCGGTGGTTGCCACTTGATACTATACCCTATGCGGGTATATACACTCTTCATCTCCAGCCTGCAAGCGGCACCTGCCGCCCCCAAGCCAAGCCTCATCAAAATCCATACAGGTGGCCATCATGGACGAATCTGCTCACCACGCGCACCATCACGCCGCTCATCCGGCACAGGTTCATGATCCAGTCTGCGGCATGGCGGTTGATCCCGCCAC
>DAIDJU010000050.1 GCA_027451225.1 Acidocella sp.
GCACGCTAAATTCAAAGCGTTCTGTACGTAATTTCAAAAGAAATACACCACAACGCTTCCCGATCGCTCAGGTATGAACAAAGCTAAAGCCCCATCCAACCAAGCTACCCCAAACCTAACCAAAGTCAGATCCAGCAGCCAGAGCCTAAACCCCAGCCGGAAACGCCACCAGCGTATCCCTTCCCAGCCTATGCAATTGTCAAATAACGAAGACTAATAAACCCTTGCCTCAGAGCTCTCACCCTGTAGCGAAGGCCAACCAATCTAACCGCCGAACCGTTCAGTTTCAAGTCCAAACGCCGTCGGTGGAGGCAGCTTCTATTCAAAGAGATAAATTACGTCAACTCAAAGAAACCAAAAAAAATACACCGAAACCGAAACACACCATAAAACAAACAAATAACATACTGAAATATATAAATAAAAAAACTTAGGCGCGCGCCAGCCTCCCCCATATCCCGGCGGATGGGCCAGAGCCTCGGCGTCCTCGCGGCCAAAAAAAACGCCGGGCCATCACAGCCCGGCGCGCATTTCCCGCCATTTCAGATACCATTCGACAAAGCGCGGTATCCCTTCCTCCAGCTTGGTCGAGGGCACATAGCCGCATAAATCGTGCAGCGCGCTCACATCCGCACAGGTCTCCACCGGGTCGGCCTCCGGCTTGGGCAGGCTCACCGTCACCGCCTTGCGCCCCAACGATTCTTCCAGCAACCGCATCAGATCACACACATATTCCGCCCGATGGTTGCCGATGTTGAACAGCCTGTGCGGCGCGTCATCTCCCGGCAGGTTGTCGAACACCCCGAGAATCCCGGCCACGATGTCGTCGATATAGGTAAAATCCCGCTTCAACCCGCCATTTTCGTACAAAGTCACCGGCTTTCCGGCCATAATTGCCTCGGCGAACCCGAAATACGCCATGTCTGGCCGCCCCCAGGGCCCGTACACGGTAAAGAACCGCAATCCCGTCTGCTTCAGCCCGAACAAATGCGTGTAGGACGCGCTCATCAATTCATCCGCCCGCTTTGTGGCGGCATAAAGCGAGGACGGCTTATCCGCCCGCTCGCTCTCGGTATAAGGCAGCACCGAGCCCGTGCCGTAAACCGAGGACGAGCTGGCATAAATCAAATGCTTCACGCTTTTCGTGTGCCGCGCCAATTCCAGCAACGAGAGATGCCCCGTGAGGTTGGACGCCGCATAAGCAAACGGATTCTCCAGCGAATACCGCACGCCGGCCTGCGCCGCGACATGCACAATCACCTCCACCCCATCGCCCAGCCGCAGCACCGCATCATGGTCGGCGATATCCAGCTTATGGAAGCTAAATCCCTTGCCCAGCCGGGCCAGACGCGCCTGCTTCAGCCGCACGTCGTAATAGGCGTTGAGGTCGTCCACCCCCACCACCTCGATTCCCCTGGCCAGCAGCGCCTGCGCCACATGATAACCAACAAACCCGGCAACGCCGGTAACCAAAACGCGCATCAGCCAACCAGCCTGTCTTCAAGCAACGTTAAAATCGCGTGCCCCAGCGTGATGTGGCATTCCTGCACCCGCGCGGTATCCGTCTCCGGCACCACAATCGCGAGGTCGCAGAGCGGCAGCGCCGGCCCGCCATCCCCGCCAAGCAGCCCCACGCCTACAATCCCCATCTCCCGCGCCGCCCGCAGCGCCCCCAATACATTGGCCGATTTGCCCGAGGTGGTGATGGCAAACAGCACATCCCCCGCCCGGCCCAGGCCTTGCAGAGGCCGCGCGAACATCTCCTCCACGCCGAAATCGTTCACCGCCGCGGTCACGGCCGAGGTATCCAGCGCCAGCGTAATCGCCGGCCAGCTTTGGCGCGGCACCGTCCCGCGCAGGCGGATCACCAGCTCCGTTGCCAGATGCTGCGCATCCGCCGCCGAGCCGCCATTGCCGCAGAAAATCAGCTTGCCCCCAGCCCGGATCGCCTTTTCACAGGCGTCCACCACGGCCAGCACAGGGGCGGCATTGTCTGCCAGCGCCAGCTTCAGCTCCGCCGAGCGCCGTAGCATCGCGGCATAGCGCCCCGCCTCGGTTTCTTGCCTCGAAATGCTCAACTCCCGCCCCCCGTTTTGCCAGGGGCTTATAAGCCAGCGCGCCGTTACTGCGCCACCCAACCGCCATCCATGGAATGAGCCACACCGGTCATGGTTTCCGCACCGTCGGAGCACAGAAACACCGCCAGCGCACCCAGATGCTCCGGCGTGGTGAATTTCAGCATCGGCTGCTTCTCGGCCAGAAGCTTCTTCTTCTCGGCCTCCACGTCGGTGCCGTTGGCCACCGCGCGGTCCTCAAGCTGCTTTTGCACCAGCGGGGTCAGCACCCAGCCGGGGCAAATCGCATTCACGGTCACCCCGCTATTGGCCAGCTCGATGGCCGCCACCTTGGTCGCCCCCAGCACACCGTGCTTGGCGGCGACATAAGCCACCTTATTGGCGCTGGCCACCAGCCCGTGAGCCGAGGCGATGTTGATAATCCGCCCCCAGCCCTTGGCCTTCATGCCGGGAATGGCCGCCTTCATGCCATGGAACACGGCGGAAAGATTAATCGCGATAATCGCATCCCATTTCGCATCCGGGAACTCATCGACCGGCGCGGTGAACTGAATGCCCGCATTATTGACCAGAATATCCAGCCCCCCCAGCGTTTTTTGGGTATTGGCGATCAGCTCGGCAACGCCGGCGGCCTTACTCAAATCCGCGCCGTCATACCCCACCTTCACAGAAAATTCTTGGGCCAGCCCGGCGCGCAGGGCCTCGATCTCCCCGGCATCGCCAAAGCCGTTCAGCATCACATTGGCACCAGCCGCCGCCAGCGCCCGGGCGATCCCCAGGCCAATGCCGCTTGTCGAGCCGGTTACCAGAGCCACCTTGCCGTTCAACGCCATCTCGAACACTCCCGTTTTACCCTGCGGCCAGAGCATCATGCGGCCCAAGCCACGTCAAGCATTACGAGGGCGTTCCCTCCCGCCGCCTATACGGGTACAACCAAGGTCAAAGAGGAGGAGTTTCCTGTCTCATGGATATGCAGACCGACCCGCATCACCCGCATCATAGCCCCCTGCCCCAAATGCCCCGGGTCCCCCGCCCCAAAGGGTGCGACGGCGTCGGCCTGGTACTCCAGGGCGGCGGCGCGCTCGGCGCCTACCAGGCCGGTGTGTACCAAGCGCTGCACGAGGCCGGGCTGGAGCCGGATTGGATCGCCGGCATGTCCATCGGCGCCATCAACTCCGCCATCATCGCGGGCAACCCGCCGGAACAGCGCGTCGCCAAGCTGGAGAAATTCTGGCTCGATATCACGGCGCGCGACCCCTATACCGTCTGGCCCGAGGGCGACTATGCCCGCATGCTGCGCAACATGGCCTCGGCCATGAACGGCGTGCTGTTCGGCCAGCCTGGTTTCTACCGCCCGCGCCCCTTCTCCGGCTTCTTCGCCCCGCGCGGCTCGCGCTCCGCCACCTCGCTGTACGACACCTCCCCCCTGCGCCAGACGCTGGAAAAGCTGGTTGATTTCGACCTGATCAACGATGGCCCGATGCGCTTTGCAGTCGGGGCGGTGAACGTCGCCACGGCCAATTTCCAGTATTTCGACAACCACGACGTCGAGATCGCCCCCGAACACATCATGGCCTCGGGCGCCCTGCCCCCCGGCCTGCCGATGGTCCGCATCGGCCGCCATCGCTACTGGGATGGCGGGCTGGTCTCCAACACCCCGCTGCAACACCTGCTGGACCATATCGGCGGGCGCAACATGCTGGTCTTTCAGGTGGATCTCTTCTCGGCCCAGGGCGAAGTCCCGCGCGACATGCCCGAAGTTCTGGCCCGCATGAAGGACATCCAGTATTCCTCGCGCACCCGCACCACCACCGACCATTTCCTGCAGACCCACCGCCTGCAACAGGCCCTGCGCGAGGCCCTGCACATGGTCCCGCCCGAACTGCTCACCGAGCAGCAGCAGGAGATGAAAGCCGATCTCGAACGCCTGCCCGAGATCAACATCATGCAGCTGATCTACCAGCAGAAGGCCTATGAGGGCGACGCCAAGGATTACGAGTTCAGCCGCATCTCCATGAAGGAACACTGGCGCTCCGGCTATTACGATACCCGCAACACCCTGGCCCATAGCGACTGGCTGGTCTTCAAGGGCGAGGGCGGCATCAACGCCTACGACATCCACCGCATGGGTGAATAACAACCACCCCCCAGCTCTCCACTTGCGTCCGGCGCGGCGGGCATGGCAACCAATGCCCCCGTCAACCCCGGAGCCGGAAGACCTTGAGCGACTTATTCGAGAGCGGTGCGAGCAAAGATTACGGCGCGAAGGACATCGAGGTCCTGGAAGGGCTGGAGCCCGTCCGCCGCCGCCCTGGCATGTATATCGGCGGCACGGACGAAGCCGCCCTGCACCATCTGGCCGCGGAAATCCTGGACAACTCCATGGACGAAGCCGTCGCTGGCCATGCCAGCGTCATCGAGATGACGCTGGAGCCCGGCAACAAACTAACGGTGCGCGACAATGGCCGTGGCATCCCCGTCGACCCGCACCCCAAGTTCAAAAATAAATCCGCGCTCGAGGTCATTCTCACCACGCTGCATTCGGGCGGCAAATTCTCGGGCAAGGCCTACGACACCTCGGGCGGCCTGCACGGCGTCGGCTCCTCTGTGGTCAACGCCCTGTCCACCAGCTTCACCGCCGAGGTCGCGCGCGAGAAGAAGCTCTACCGCCAGGATTACGCCCGCGGCATCCCGCAGACCAAGCTTATCGAGGTCGGCCCGGTGCAGAACCGCCGCGGCACCTCCATCAGCTTCGTCCCGGACACCGAGATTTTCGGCCCGCTGAAATTTTCCCCCGCCCGGCTCTACAAGCTCTGCCGCTCCAAGGCCTATCTGTTCCGCGGCGTGCGCATCCGCTGGTCCTGCGATCCCTCGCTGCTCAAGCCGGATTCGGACGTTCCCGCGAGCGCCGAGCTGCACTTCCCCGGCGGCCTGCGCGATTCGCTGGCCGCCGAGCTGGGCGATACCGCCCTGGTCCTGCCCGAGATCTGGGCCGGCGAGGCCAAGTTCGCCTCCATCAACGGCCAGGAGCAGGGCAAGCTGGAATGGGCGCTGGCCTGGGTCGAGCAGGGTGACTCCAGCATCGACACCTACTGCAACACCGTCCCCACCCCGCTCGGCGGCACACATGAGGCCGGATTCCGCTCAGCGCTGCTGAAAGGCCTGCGCGCCTGGGCCGAAACGCGCGGCAACAAGCGGGGCGCCGCCATCATCGCCGAGGACGTGCTGGGCAGCCTGCGCGCCAAGCTTTCCCTGTTCATCCGCGAGCCGCAATTCCAGGGCCAGACCAAGGAAAAACTGACCACCTCCGAGGCCACGCGCCTCACCGAAACCTCGCTGCGCGACCGCTTCGACCATTTCCTCGCCGGCGACCCGGCCAATGCCGACAACCTGCTCGCCTTTGTTGTCGACCGCGCCGAGGAACGCCTGCGCCGCAAGGAGGCCAAAGACACCCCGCGCAAATCCGCCACCCGCCGCCTGCGCCTGCCCGGCAAGCTGGCCGACTGCGCGACGGAAAGCGCCGAAGGCACCGAAATCTTCCTGGTCGAGGGTGATTCGGCCGGCGGCTCCGCCAAGCAGGCCCGCAACCGCAACACCCAGGCGATTCTCCCACTCAAGGGCAAGATCCTCAACGTCGCCTCCGCCTCGGGCGAGAAACTGCGGCAGAACCAGGAGCTGAAGGACCTCATCGAAGCCCTGGGCTGCGGCGCCGGGCAGAACTTCAACCGCGCGGGCCTGCGCTACGAGCGCATCATCATCATGACCGATGCCGACGTGGACGGCGCGCACATCGCCTCGCTGCTGATGACCTTCTTCTACCGCGAGCTGCCGGAACTCATCCGCCACGGCCATGTCTATCTGGCCCAGCCGCCGCTCTACCGAATCGTGCAAGGCGCCAAGAGCATCTACGCCATGGACGATGCCGAACGCGAAAAACTGGTGAAGAAATTCAAGCCCGGCGCGAAACTGGAGATCAGCCGCTTCAAAGGCCTCGGCGAAATGCCACCCGCCGTGCTGAAGGAAACCACCATGGACCCGGCCAAGCGCACGCTGCTGCGCATCATGGCCTCGCCTGAAACCCGTGCCGCAACCTCCGACCTGGTCGAGCAGCTGATGGGCAAGCGCCCCGAGCTGCGCTTTCAATTCATCCAGGAAAACGCTGGAAAAGTTGTAGAGCTCGACATCTAACGCTCAACAAAAAACGGCCCCGGGTCACCCCGGAGCCGTTTTTTAACACTTGTTAGCGAGGCCGTTCAGACCAGCTTCTTCAGCGTCGGAGAGGCCTTGAAGCGCACGGTCTTGCCAGCCTTCACCTTGATCTCCTCGCCGGTGCGCGGGTTCACGCCCTTGCGCGCCTTGGTCTTGCGCACGGTAAAGGTGCCAAAGCTCGGCAGCGTAAACTTGCCGTTCTTCTTCATTTCCTTGACGATCGCCTCGATCAGGTCGGTCGCGGCGCGGTTAGCGGCAACACCCGTAATCTCGGCGGAGTTCTGGATAACCTCAGCAATAAATGCCTTCGACATACTTATAAGCCTCTTTCCTGTTTACGCGGCCTGGGCGGGCTGTTTTCGCCAAACCGCTGTTCGTATCAGTCAAAACGCTCCAGGCGCGACTGCGAACAGCCGGGCGCGTTAGCGAAAGGTCTAGCCTGCGCCTTGGAAAAACACCAGAGCATTGCGCCGGAAGGTGTTAAAAATATTGATAGTCTGAAGGAGAAATGGTGCCCAGGGGCGGAATCGAACCACCGACACTGCGATTTTCAGTCGCATGCTCTACCAACTGAGCTACCTGGGCACTTGGGTAGCGGGTGACTAGCCGAAGCCGTCCCCTGTTGCAAGACCGCTGGTGCTGTCACTGGGAATTGAACCCAGGACCTCTTCATTACCAATGAAGTGCTCTACCCCTGAGCTATGACAGCGTGCGGTGGGCGCCCCTATATTCAATCCCGCGACGGGACGCAACATCCCCCGGCGCATTAAGTTGACACTTTCTGCGCAAGGCGGTTTGAACAAGCCGTATGAAAGCGCCGCAGACTCCTCCCAAACCCAGCCCGGCCCAGGCTTCCCGGGCCTCGCGGGAGGCTGCGGAAGCCGCCGCCCTGCGGGCCAATCTGCAACGCCGCAAGGCCCAGGCACGCGCCGCCGCCCCCCCTGCCCCCGAAAAGGAAGACGATAAAAAATGCCCGTGATGTCCGATCGCTGGATTCGCCAGCAGGCCCAGCAGCATGGGATGATCGAACCCTTCGTCGAGGCCCAGAAGCGCGACGGGGTGGTCTCCTACGGCCTCTCCTCTTATGGCTACGACGCCCGCTGCGCCGACCATTTCAAGGTTTTCACCAATGTCGATTCGGCCGTGGTGGACCCGAAGGAATTCAACCCGGCGAGCTTCGTGGACCGCACCGGCCCGGTCTGCATCATCCCGCCCAACAGCTTCGCGCTCACCCATACGGTGGAATATTTCCGTATCCCGCGTGATATTTTGGTCATCTGCCTCGGCAAATCCACCTATGCGCGCTGCGGCATCATCGTGAACGTCACGCCGCTGGAGCCCGAATGGGAAGGCCAGGTGACGATCGAGATTTCCAACACCACCCCGCTTCCGGCCAAGATCTACGCCGGCGAGGGCATCTGCCAGTTCCTGTTCCTCAAGGGCGAAAGCCCGTGCGAGATTTCCTACGCCGACAAATCCGGCAAATATATGGGCCAGCGCGGCGTCTCGCTGCCAAGGATGTAAGATTACCATGGATTCGATTCGTATTACCGGCGGCGTGCCGCTTAACGGCACCATCGCCATCTCTGGCGCCAAGAATGCCGCCCTGCCGCTAATGACCTGCGGCCTGCTCACCGACGATACCCTGACCCTCACCAACGCCGCCCGCCTGGCCGATCTTCAGACCATGACGGACCTGCTGCGCCAGCACGGCATCGCGGTGGAGTGGAACGGGCGCAGCATCGCGCTTGGCGGGCGCATCACCAATACCGAGGCCCCGTACGACATCGTGCGCAAGATGCGCGCCTCGATTCTCGTGCTCGGCCCGCTTCTGGCCCGCTGCCGCGAGGCTCGCGTCTCCCTGCCCGGCGGCTGCGCCATCGGCACCCGCCCGGTGGATCTCCACCTCAAG
This sequence comes from Acidocella sp., assembly GCA_027451225.1. GTDB lineage: Bacteria > Pseudomonadota > Alphaproteobacteria > Acetobacterales > Acetobacteraceae > Acidocella. The sequence goes on from DAIDJU010000050.1 coordinate 8,197, forward strand.
GGGCTGGAGGCCATGGGGGCGAAGATCAAGCTCGATGGCGGCTATGTGGACGCCACCGCGCCCCAGGGCCTCAAGGGTGCCACCATCGTGTTCCCCTTCGTCTCCGTCGGCGCCACCGAGAACCTGCTCATGGCGGCCTCCCTGGCCGACGGCGTGACCACGCTGAAAAACGCCGCCCGCGAGCCCGAGATCTCCGACCTCGCCAACTGCCTCACCGCCATGGGTGCCAAAATCGAGGGCATCGGCACGGATACGCTGGTGATCGAGGGCGTGAAATCCCTGCACGGGGCGGAACACGCCATCCTGCCGGACCGCATCGAAACCGGCACCTATGCCTGCGCGGCGGCCATCACCGGCGGCAATCTCTTCCTGGAGAACGCCCGTGCGGCGGATCTCGGCGCGGTGCTCACCTCTCTGCGCGAGGCGGGCATCGTCGTCACCGAGGAAGAAAACGGCTTTAGCGTCGCCCGCGCCAACGGGCTGCACGGGGTGGACGTGATGACCGAGCCCTTCCCCGGCTTCCCCACGGACATGCAGGCCCAGTTCATGGCGCTGATGGCGGTGGCGGACGGGGCCTCGATGATCACCGAGACCATCTTCGAGAACCGCTTCATGCATGTGCCCGAGCTCAACCGCATGGGCGCGAAGATCAACGTGCATGGCTCCTCGGCCATCATCCGGGGCGTGAAGCAGCTCTCCGGCGCGCCGGTCATGGCTACCGATCTGCGCGCCTCCTTCTCCCTGGTGCTGGCGGGTCTGGCCGCACAGGGCGAAACCACCATCTCCCGCGTCTATCATCTGGACCGCGGCTACGAAGCGGTGGAGCAGAAACTCGCCGCCTGCGGCGCGCGGATTGAACGGGTCGCCTGAACGTCCCACATACCGGGGCATGGACGCCTTCAAGCTGGACCGCTTCATCGCCGCCCAGGCCCCGGTTATCGACACGGTCCGCCGCGAACTCGCGGACGGGCACAAGCGTTCGCACTGGATGTGGTTCATCTTCCCCCAAATCCAGGGGTTGGGCTTTTCCGCCATGTCGCAGCGCTACGCCATTTCCGGGCTGGAGGAGGCAAAAGCCTATCTCGCCCACCCGGTTCTCGGGCGGCGTCTGCGCGAATGCACGCGCCTCGCCCTGCAATCCGGCAACAGCGCGCTGGACATTTTCGGCCCCATCGACGCGCGAAAACTCAGCTCCAGCCTCACCCTCTTCGCCGCCGCCAGCGACGATCCTCTCTTCGCCCAGGCTTTGGCGCAATTCTTCAACGGCGAGCAGGACGACGCCACCCTGGCCAAGCTTACGGTGTGAGGCGCAACTCCATATTCACCACCTCCACCGGCAACCCGCCGCGCGGATGGGCGTAAATCCCCCGGCTTATCTCCACAAAACCGCAACGGGCATAAAACGGGGCCGCATTCAGCGTCGCCTCCAGCCGCACCCGCTCCTCGAGCCACGCCGCCGCCACGCCAATCTCCAGCAAACGCCGCCCCAACCCGGCCCCGGCGGCCTCCGGGCGCACGAACAGCCGCGTCACCACGCCCGGCGCGGTATCCACGAAGCCGAAAATCACCCCGCCCGCCTCGGCCACGCGCACAGTGCCGGCCGCAATCACCTCTTCGTACTGCGCGGCGTCACGGCCATCCATCCAGGCGCCGATCTGCGCGGGCGCGTAATGCCCCGCCGCCAAGCCCCTGATCGCCGCCGCCGTCACGTCATAGAGCGCCTGCCCCTCTCCCGCCCGCGCCGGGCGGATGAGCAGTGTCACCCCTGCAGCTCGACGATCTTGATCCGCTTACCCTGGGTGGAGAGCGCGATCTCGCCGCGGATCAGCCGCAGCGCATCCTCACCGAACATATCCCGCCGCCAGCCTTCCAGAATCGGGTTGGGCGCGGTCTCATCCAGCGCCAGCGCCTCGATCTCCTCGCCGCTGGCCACCAGCCTTGCCGCCACGTTGTTCTGCTCGGCGGCGGCGTTCAGCAGCACCTTCAGCAGCGCCACCAAAGCAGGCGAGGCGCGCGGCGTGTCGCGGGGCCGCTCGATGCGCGGCAAATCCCCCTCGCCCAGCGCCTTGGCCTCGGCGATCGCCGCCAGCAGCGAAACGCCCGACTTGCCATTGGCGAACCCGGCGGAAATCCCCCGCGCCCGGGTCAGCGCCTCGGCGTTATCGGGGGCCAGCGCCGCCACCTCGGGGATCTGCTCGTCCTTCAGCAACCGCCCGCGCGGGATGTTGATCCGCTGCGCCTCACGCTCGCGCCATGCGGCGATGGCCTTCACCAGCGCCAGCTGGCGGCGGTTATTGGTGCGGATCTTCAGCCGCTCCCAGGCCCGGGCCGGGTCCACGCGATAAGTGTTCGGGTCCGCCAGCACGGCCATCTCCTGGCCAACCCACTCCAGCCGCCCTTCAACCTGCAGCCGGGCGGAAAGCTTCTCATACACGGTACGCAGATAGGTCACGTCGGCGGCGGCGTAGTCGATCTGCGCCTTGGTCAGCGGCCGGGCCGACCAATCGGAGAAGCGGTGCGTCTTATCTATATGTCCACCGGTGAGGGACTGCACGAGCGAGTCATACCCCACCTGATCGCCAAACCCGGCCACCATGGCCGCCACCTGGGTATCGAACAAATTGGCCGGCACCGCCCCGAACAGCAGCAGGAAGATTTCCACATCCTGGCGGCAGGCATGGAACACCTTCACCGGCTCCGGCTTGGCCAGCAACTCGCCCAGCGGGGCAAGGTCGATCCCCTTGGCCATCGCATCCACTACCGCCACGTCGTTGGTCCCGGCCAGCTGCACCAGGCATAACTCCGGGTAATAGGTCTTCTCGCGCATGAACTCGGTGTCCACGGTGATGAACTCTTCCTCGGCCAAACGCGCGCACAGGCTGGCCAGAGCCTCGGTGGTGGTGATGAACTGGGTTGGTATCTCGGTCATATCCCTCCCTTAATCCCCTACCGGCTTGACAGGAAGCAGCCCCCGGTTTCTTTGCCCGCCATGGAACAGATTCACGCCTATCGCTCTCATAATTGCGCCGCCCTGCGCAGCTCCGACATCGGCAAAACCGCCCGGCTTTCCGGCTGGGTGCATGCCAAGCGCGACCATGGCGGTCTGTTGTTCATCGACCTGCGCGACCATTACGGCCTGACGCAATGCGTGTTCGCCTCCGGCACCCCGGCCTTCGCCGCCGCCGAGGCCGCGCGCGTCGAGTCGGTCATCACCGTCACCGGCACCGTGGTCGAGCGCGCCCCCGGCACCACCAACCCCAAGCTCCCCACCGGCGAGATCGAGCTGCGCGTGGAAACGCTGGAGCTCCAGGGACCGTCGGACGTTCTGCCCATCCAGGTGGCGGGCAACGAGAACTACCCGGACGAGCTGCGCCTGAAATACCGCTTCCTCGACCTGCGCCGCGAGCAGGTGCACAAAAACATCATGCTGCGCGCTGGCGTCATCGCCTCCTTCCGCCGCCGCATGATCGAGGCCAACTTCACCGAGTTCCAGACGCCCATCCTCACCGCTTCCAGCCCCGAGGGCGCGCGCGACTTCCTGGTTCCCGCCCGCAACCATCCGGGCAAGTTCTACGCCCTGCCGCAGGCCCCGCAGCAGTTCAAGCAGCTGCTCATGGTCGCGGGCTTCGACCGTTACTTCCAGATCGCCCCCTGCTTCCGCGACGAAGCCTCCCGCGCCGACCGCTCTCCGGGCGAGTTCTACCAGCTCGATTTCGAGATGAGCTTCGT
>DAIDJU010000051.1 GCA_027451225.1 Acidocella sp.
CCGGCGCCCGGGAGATGGCGGCGCCAACCTCCTTGAGCTGCGCCAGCGGCGCCGCGGTGGCGGCCTCCTGGCGCTCGGCCTCTTCGTCAGCCTGCTTCAAACCGGCCCAATGGCCTTCCAGCCAGTCGGCCTTGTTCACCTTGTAGTTCTTGGCGGCTTCGAAGGCGTCTTCGAGAGTCTTGGTGTATTCATCCACCATCGCCTTCGCCTCTTCGGCGCTCACGCTGCCCTCGCGCGCCAGGGCCTCGGCATAGAGGGCGCGCGTGGTCTTCAGCGCCTTGATGGCCTTGTACATGATCGGCTGGGTGAACGCCGGCTCTTCATTCTCGTTATGGCCGTGGCGGCGGTAGCAGACGAGATCGATGACCACGTCCACCGCGAATTCCTGGCGGAACTCGGCGGCCAGGCGGGCGGCGAACACCACCGCCTCCGGATTGTCGCCGTTCACGTGCAGGATCGGGGCTTGGATCGCCTTGGCCACGTCGGTGCAATACAGGCCTGAGAAGGCGTGCGCCGGGACGGTGGTGAAGCCGATCTGGTTATTGGCGACGAGATGGATGGAGCCGCCGGTGCGGTAGCCGATGAGCTGGCTCATCGCCAGGGTCTCGTACACCAGGCCCTGGCCGGCGAAGGCGGCGTCGCCATGCATGATGATGGCCATGGCGGATTTGCGGGTGCGGTCGCCGGCCATGTCCAGGCGGGCGCGGATTTTGCCGACCACCACCGGGTCCACCGCCTCGAGATGCGAGGGGTTGGGCTGCAGCGAGAGATGCACCTTATTGCCGTTGATGACGACGTCGGTCGAGGTGCCGAGATGGTACTTCACGTCGCCGGAGCCCTGCACGTCATCGGGCTTGGCGGCGGCGCCGCCGAACTCGGCGAAGAGCTGCACCAGCGGCTTCTTGACGATGTTGACCAGGGTGTTGAGGCGGCCGCGATGCGGCATGCCGATGGCGATTTCCTTCACGCCCGCGTTGGCGGCGGTCTCGATGATGGAGTGCAGCGCGGGGATGGTGCTCTCGCCGCCCTCAAGCCCGAAGCGCTTGGTGCCGACGAAGCGGCGCTGGCAGAAATTCTCGAAGCTGTCGGCCTCGGTCAGCTGCTTGAGGATCTTGGCCTTGGCTTTGGCGTTGAAGGCGTTGAGCCAGGGCGCGCCCTCGATGCGGCGCTGGATCCAGCTCTTCTGGGCCGGGTCCTGGATGTGCATGAACTCGACGCCGATTTCACCGCAATAGGATTTACGCAGTGCGGCGATGACTTCGCGCAGGGTCGCGGTCTCAAAACCGAGAACGCCGTCGAGGAAGATCGGGCGCTCGAAATCGGCAGCTTCGGTGAAGCCGTAGGTGGCGGGGTCGAGCTCGGAGTGTTTGCCGGGCTGCTTCAGCCCCAGCGGGTCGAGCTGGGCTTCCAGATGGCCGCGCACGCGATAGGCGCGGATCAGCATCAGGGCGCGGATGGAATCGAGGGTGGCGGCGCGGGTTTCGGCCGGGGAGGCGGTGGACTTGGCGGGCTTGCCCCCGCCTTCGACCTCATTGGTCACAAACGCTGTCGGACGAGGGGCCCAGGAGGCGCCGGTGGCATCCATCATGATGGAGCGCGTCTCATCGTCCATGGCGGCAAACAGGGCGGCGAAATCCGGATCAACGGAGTTGGGAGCCTCGACCCATTTGGCATAAAGCTGGGCAATGAACTGGGCATTCGCGCCATTCATTGCTGTGGCAATCACATCTACACCGGCCATACCTGTTCCTCACATTTCCAATGCTACCGCCCGGTGAGGCGGTGAACCGGGGAGTTCACGGCTGCGCGGCGAAGTCTCCCCATCCGCGCCGCATATAAGACACTTATGGTTATGATGCCGTTATCCAAGTTAAAGGGGCAGGGTTGTTCCAAGCGCATGGTAGTGCTGGATTTCCCTGCCCCTTTAATAGTTTAGCCCTTCAGAGCCTTGACCATGGTGCTGCCGAGCGAGGACGGGCTGTCCGCAACGAAGATGCCCGCTTCCTGCATGGCGGCGATCTTGGCAGCGGCAGTGTCCTTACCGCCGGAGATCACGGCGCCCGCATGGCCCATGCGGCGGCCCGGAGGCGCGGTGGCGCCGGCGATGAAGCCGACGATCGGCTTCTTGATCTTGTGTTTGGCCAGGAACTCTGCCGCATCGATCTCGGAGGGGCCGCCGATCTCGCCGATCATGATGATCGCCTGGGTCTCGTCGTCGTGCAGGAACAGGTCCAGCACCTCGATGAAGTCGGTGCCCTTCACCGGGTCGCCGCCGATGCCCACGCAGGTGGACTGGCCGAGGCCAGCGGCGGTGGTCTGCGCCACGGCCTCATAGGTGAGGGTGCCGGAGCGGGAGACGATGCCGATGGAGCCGCGCTTGTGGATGTGGCCCGGCATGATGCCGATCTTGCACTCGTCCGGGGTGATGACGCCCGGGCAGTTCGGGCCGACGAGGCGGGACTTGGAGCCGCAGAGCGCGCGCTTGACCTTGACCATGTCCAGCACCGGGATGCCCTCGGTGATGGCGACGATCAGCTCCACGCCCGCGTCGATCGCCTCCAGAATGGAGTCGGCGGCGAACGGCGGCGGCACGTAGATGGCGGACGCGTTGGCGCCGGTCTTCTCCACGGCCTCGTGCACGGTGTTGAACACCGGCAGGTCGAGATGCTTGGAGCCGCCCTTGCCGGGGGTCACGCCGCCGACGACCTTGGTGCCGTAAGCAATGGCCTGCTCGGAGTGGAAGGTGCCCTGAGCGCCGGTGAAGCCCTGGGTGATGACCTTGGTTTCTTTATTGACGAGAATGGCCATTACGCGGCTTCCTTCACGGCTTTGACGATTTTCTCAGCGGCATCGGCCAGGTTGTCGGCCGGGATGATGGGCAGGCCGGACTTGGCCATGATGTCCTTGCCGAGCTGCACGTTGGTGCCCTCGAGGCGCACCACCAGCGGCACGGAGAGCGAAACGTCGCGCGCCGCGGCGACCACGCCCTCGGCGATCACGTCGCAGCGCATGATGCCGCCGAAGATGTTGACCAGGATGCCCTCGACATTCGGGTCCGAGAGAATGATCTTGAACGCTGCCGTCACGCGCTCCTTGGTGGCGCCGCCGCCAACGTCCAGGAAGTTCGCGGGCTCGGCGCCGTAGAGCTTGATGATGTCCATGGTCGCCATGGCCAGGCCCGCGCCGTTCACCATGCAGCCGATGTTGCCATCCAGCGCCACATAGGAGAGCGAATGCTTGTTGGCTTCCAGCTCCTTCGGGTCTTCCTCGCCCTCGTCGCGCAGCGCCTCGATCTCGGGGTGGCGGTACAGGGCGTTGTCGTCGAAGGACACCTTGGCGTCGAGCGCGTAGATCTCGCCAGCGCCGGTCACGACCAGCGGGTTGATCTCGATGATCGCCGCGTCCAGCGCCACATAGGCGTTGTAGATGGCGTTGACGAACTTGCCGAAGGTGGCGACCTGCTTGCCCTCGAGGCCCAGGCCGAAGGCCAGCTTGCGGGCATGGAAGCTGGAGATGCCGGAGGCCGGGTCAACCGGCGCGCGCAGGATCTTCTCGGGGTGGTGCTCAGCCACTTCCTCGATCTCCATGCCGCCCTCGGTGGAGGCCATGATCACGATTTCGGAAACGGAGCGGTCGATCAGCAGGGAGAGGTACAGCTCGCGCTTGATGTCGCAGCCGGCTTCCACATACACGCGGCGGACCAGGCGGCCGGCGGCGCCGGTCTGCTTGGTGATCAGCGTGTGGCCGATCATGGCGGCGGCAGCGTCACGCACTTCGTCCAGGGTCTTGGCCAGGCGCACGCCGCCCTTGCCGTTCGGGTCTTCCTTGAACTTACCGGCGCCACGGCCACCGGCGTGGATCTGGGACTTCACCACGTAGATGGGGCCGGGGAGCTTTTTCGCGGCTTCGACCGCTTCTTCGGGCGTCCAGGCAACATGCCCGTCGAGAACCGCGACGCCATAGGCCTTCAGCAGTTCTTTGCCCTGGTATTCATGGATGTTCATGTACGTTCAGCCTACCTGTTTCTTGGGTTGAAGGGGCGTGAGGGGGTGCTACTATTATTCACCGGGCGCAGCAAGCACTTGGCTGCATGGCAAAAACCATGCGCCCTGCCTCGATGCATTTTATGTCAGGTGTTATGCCGGGTTGCGGCGGCTGTTATGTCAGGTGCGGCAAGGCGAGGTAGGTCTCGCTTTGCATTTCCTCCAGGCGCGAGGCTGTGCGTTCGAAAATCTGCGCGCCTTCGCCCGCGCGGTACAGCTCGTCCGGATAAGCGGCGGCGGAGGCGTAGAGCTTCACCCGGTGCTCGTAGAGCGCGTCGACGAGCGTAACGAAGCGCCGCGCCTCGTCGAAATTATCCGGCGAGAGCCGGGGCACGCCGTCGATCACCAGGGTGTGATAATGCGTGGCCAAAGCAAGATAATCGCCTGCCCCCAGCGCCACGCCGCACAGGGCGTGGAAGTCGAACCGCGCGGCCCCGGCGGCGGTCAGCGGCACGGCGAGCTTGCGGCCCTGGATCAGCAGCGTGTCGGAGCGCACGGTCTCGCCCTCGGTCAGCGTACTGAAGACCTGGTCCAGCGCGGCATCGGCCCGGCTGTCGGCGGGCACGTACCAGGCGCGCAGGCCGTGCAGGCGGCCGCGCCGGTAATCCTGCGCCGACTCCAGCACCAGCACGTCGAGCTTCTGCTGGATCAGCGCGATGAAAGGCAGGAAGGCGTCGCGCCCCGGCTTGCCCTTATAAAGGTCGCCTGGCAGCGTGTTGGATGTGGCGACCACCACCACGTTGCGGGCGAAAAGCGCCTCGAACAACCGGCCCAGGATCATCGCGTCCACGATGTCGTGCACCTGGAACTCGTCGAAGCAGAGCAGGGCGGCCTCGCCCGCGATTTCGTCGGCCAGAGGCGGGATGGGGTCCGCGATCTCGGGATGGGCACGCTTGATGGCGTGGAAGCGTTTATGCGTCTGCTGCATGAACTCGTGGAAGTGGATGCGCTTCTTGCGCTTCACGTCCGCCGCCTCGAAGAACAGGTCCATGAGCATGGATTTGCCGCGCCCGACCTCGCCGACGATATACAGCCCGTTCGGATGGTCCTGGGCGTCTTCCACCGGCTTGCGGCGCAACAGGCGGCTGAGGAAGCCGCCGCCATTGCTCGCGGCGGGGGCGGGGTCGTAGCCGCGCAGCTTGCTCCATAAATCCTGCAACCGCTCGGCGGCGGCGGCCTGGGCCGGGTCGTAAACGATCTGCCCCGCGGCGATGCGGGCACGGTAGGCCGGAATCACGCCGGTCACGGTGGAGGAGGCGCTGGACATGCCGGGGGCGATACTGCAACCGATTGTGCGGAGCAACACGGGGAAGGCGTCATTGGCACAGGGTTGCTCCGCAAAATTTAACGGCGCATTGATGCCGGAATGGGAGATTTGCCAGGAATGCAACCTATGGATGTGCTTGATTTCGAGGCGCTGCGCGCGGCGCGGGTGTCGAACGACCCGTTCGCGCATATTCTGCTGCCGCGTTTCGTAAAGCCCGAGGCGCTGGGGGCGGTGTTCGCCGACCTGCCGCCGATGAAAGGGCGCGGCAGTTTTCCCATCGAGGCGCTGAAGCTCGGCCCCGCCGCCAAATCCGTCATCGCCGGTTTGCAGGACGAAACCTTCCGCCAGATCGTGGCGGAGAAATTCGGGCTGGACCTGAAGAGCGCGCCCTCCATGACCACGCTGCGCGGCATGTCCGGCGATCAGGACGGGCGGATCCATACGGATTCCTCGGCCAAGCGCGTCACCATTCTGCTCTACCTCAACCCCAGCGACAAAGCCGCCTGGGGCCGCCAGGAAGGCTGCCTGCGCCTGCTGCGCGGGCCGGACGATATCGAGGATTACGCCGCCGAAGTTCCGCCGGTGGATGGCACGCTGCTCGTCTTTCCCAACGGCCCCACCACTTGGCATGGGCATAAGCGCTATGTCGGCCAGCGCTACGTGGTGCAGATGAACTACATGACCACCAGCACCAAGGCGAAGGCCGAGATGCGCCGCCATCATCTCTCGGCGCTGATCAAGCGCCTCACCCGGGCGGCCTGAAGCGCGTGCTGGTGCGGGTTTTAGCGGTTTCACCGTGGCAAAAACCCGTTTAGGGTGGCGGCGATGCTGACAGATTTGCCCAATGTGCTGACCCTCTCCCGGATCGGCGCGATCCCCCTGCTGGTGCTGCTGGCGGCGTTGCGCGCGCCGCTGCCCGATTTTCTCGCGGCCCTGGTGTTCACCCTGGCCGGGATCACCGATTATCTCGATGGCTATCTGGCCCGCGAGCGTAAGCAGCTCTCGGATTTCGGGCGCATGCTCGACCCCATCGCGGATAAATTGCTGGTGGGCGCCACGCTCATGGCGCTGGTCGGCTTCAGCCGCCTGCCGGAATACGGGCTTTACCCGGCCATCGTCATCATGCTGCGCGAGATCCTGGTCTCGGGTCTGCGTGAATATCTGGCGGAAATCCGCGTCGGCCTGCCGGTGACCAAGCTCGCCAAATGGAAGACCGGCGTGCAGATGGTCGCCCTCGGCTTGCTGCTGCTGGGGGGCGATGGCGCGCGCGTGATGGGGCTGGGCCATCTGCCGATGGGCTGGATCGGCGGCACGCTGCTCTGGCTGGCGGCGGCGCTGACCCTGATTACCGGTTGGGACTACCTCACCGCCGGATTGCGCCATGCCGGCGTCGGCGCCGAGCACTGAATCCACCGCTAACCTTCCTGTAATTGATACGCCCCCATCCCCAAGGAGACGGAAGTTTGCGCAAATCCCTGGCCGCGGGCCTGCTGATTGTCCTTTCCGGTTGCGCCAGCGAGCGGCATTTCGCCGCCCATTCCTTATGGCCATTCGGCAACCCCAACGCCCCCGCCACCACCAGCGAGACAGCCCAGCGCGCCCTGGGGCATGATGTCTCCCTGGCCCCGCTGCAACCGCAGGGCGGCGATGTCTGGCCCGGCCCGGTGCAGCCGATGCCGACGCTGAGCCAGGTGCAGAAATATTCCAACCTGCCGCTGGGGCAGGGCTATACGCCGTCTCTGCCCTCGCCCTACCCGCCGGGGCAGGAGCCGAAGGAGTCCGACGATCTGACGAACAGCCAGCTCTACAACGCCGTGAACGGCGTGCAGCAGCCAGCCCCCGCCGCCGTGCCGGGCGACGCCCGATAACCCCAAAAGCAGCCGCGCGGCGGCGGGATTTGCCCCCCGTGCCGGACCGGCTATAGGAGCGCCATCATGGACCTGAAGCAACATATTCGCGGTATCCCGGATTTCCCCAAGCCGGGGATTCTTTTCTACGACATCTCGACCCTGCTGCGGCACGCCGATGCCTGGCAGGTGGCGATGGGCCGTCTGGCCAACGTGGTGCGCGCTTATCACCCCACCGTACTGGCGGGCGTTGAGAGCCGCGGCTTCCTGCTCGCGGCCCCGCTGGCGCTCAAGCTGGGCTGCGGCTTTGTGATGCTGCGTAAGCCGGGCAAGCTGCCGGGCGCCACCGTGGGGCTGGATTATGCGCTGGAATACGGCACGGACCGCATCGAGATCCAGGCCGACGCCATCGAGCCCGGCGCCCGCGTGGTGGTGGTGGACGATCTGCTCGCCACCGGCGGCACCATGGCCGCGGGGATCAATCTCCTGCAGAAGGTGGGGGGCGATGTGGTCGCCGCCGCCTCGCTCATCGAACTGACCTTCCTGAACGGCCGCGACAAGCTGGACGTGCCGTTTGAGGCGCTGGTCCAGTACGACAATTGACGAAACCGGGCGTTCCCCTAATGTCCGCTGCCGGGAAACGCGGAAAGATGGAATGCTGAAACGACGGGACATGTTCAGCGGATTGGCGCTCGCCGCCCTGCTGGCGGGCAAGGGGCGGGCCGACGATGTGTCGGTCGCCGTTGCCGCGCCGCCGCTGACCCTGCTCGTCGCCGGGCCGGACGGCCAGCAGACCAGCCGCTGGGGCGATGCCTGCGCGCTCGCCATGTCCGGCGCTTTCCCCGGCAACCCGGCCCTCAACGCCATGACCGTCGGCGGGCTGGACGGCGTGACCGGCGCCAATAGGCTGGACGCCCTGGTGGTGCCGGACGGCAAGACCGCCGCCATTCTGCCCGGCGTGGCCCTCACCGCGTTCCTCTGCGGCGATAGCCGCGTGCATTTCGACCCCACGCGCTGGACCCCGCTGCTCGCGGGCAGCAATTCCGGCGTACTGATGGTCCGCGCCCCCGGCGGCGTGAAGCCCGACCTCAACCTGCTTAAATCCATGGCCCCGCTGCGCCTGGGCGCGGATTCGCCGCAGAGCGCCGATCTCGCGGCGCTGCTGGCGCTGGCGCGAATCGGCGTGGCCACCGCCCCGGTGTTCGGCCTGCGGGACACAGCCGCCAAAACCCGCGCCTTCATCGCGGGCGAGGTGGATGCCGTGTTCATCAGCGGCGAGGGCGTGCCCGAGGATCTGGCCCCGCTCTCCGCCTCGGGCGCGGTTCCGGCCTTCAGCCTCGGCGTGATGGATGCCAGCGGCCGCGTGACCGCCGATCCGCTCTTCCCCAATCTGCCGGACGCTCTGGCCTTCGGCCCCGGCACGGAACCCTTTCTCGACACCGCCTATGCCAGCGCCGCCGCCGCCGCGCGGCTGGATTTCCTGCTGGTGCTCCCGCGCCTGACCGACACCAATTCCGTGGCGCTGTGGCGCAAGGCCGCCGAAACCGCGCGCGCCACCCCCGGCCTGTTGGCCGCGGCCGATGCCAGCGCCATCAGCCTGCAACCCGCCCCCGTGCTGGCGGCCGCCCTGGCCGCGCTCAGCCTGCCTAATAACGATCAGGCAAGCCTGCAAACCTTCCTCGCCAAAACCTATGGCTGGCAGCCAAGCTGATCTTGGCGAAGCCGGTTAAAACCTATGTCTGCTCGGCCTGCGGCGGCGTATTCCCCAAATGGGCCGGGCGGTGCGAGGCCTGTGGCGCGTGGAACACGCTGGAAGAGCAGATCGTTCCCAAGGCGCTGCCTGGTGGGCTGAAGGAAACCGCCCGGAGTGCGGGCAAGATCGAGTTCGTCGGCCTGGAGGGCATTTCCCCGCCGCCGCCCCGCGTGCCAACCACCATCGCGGAGTTCGACCGTGTTCTCGGCGGCGGGCTGGTTCCGGCCTCGGTGGTGCTGGTCGGCGGCGATCCGGGCATCGGCAAATCCACCCTGCTGCTCCAGGCGGGTGCGGCGCTGGGCCGGGCCGGGCGGGAGGTCGTGTATATCTCGGGCGAAGAGTCGGTGGACCAGATCCGCCTGCGCGCGCGCAGGCTGGGCCTCACGCAGTCGCCCATGCATCTGGCCGCCGCCACGCAGCTGGGGGACATCCTGGCCAGCCTCGCGCAATTTCCCAAGGCGGCGCTGGTGGTTATCGACTCCATCCAGACCATGTGGACCGAGGGCGTGGACTCCGCCCCCGGCTCGGTCACGCAGGTCCGCGCCGCCGCCTTCGAGCTGATCCGCGCCGCCAAGACCCAGGACTTCGCGCTCATGCTGGTCGGGCATGTCACCAAGGAAGGCAACATCGCCGGGCCGCGCGTGCTGGAGCACATGGTGGACGTGGTGCTGCATTTCGAGGGCGATCGCGGCCACCAGTTCCGCATCCTGCGCGGCATCAAGAACCGTTTCGGCGCGACCGACGAGATCGGCGTGTTCGAGATGACCGGCTCCGGCCTCTCCGAGGTCCTCAACCCCTCGGCGCTGTTCCTGGCCGAGCGGCGGGGCAATGTCTCGGGCTCGGCGGTGTTCGCGGGGCTGGAGGGCTCGCGCCCCGTGCTGGTGGAAATCCAGGTGCTGCTCGCCCCCAACCCCGGCGGCTCGCCTAGGCGCTCGGTCATCGGCTGGGATTCGGGGCGGCTCTCCATGCTGCTCGCGGTACTGGAGACGCGCTGCGGGCTGAAGCTCGCCATGAACGACGTTTATCTGAACGTGGCGGGCGGCCTCAGGGTGGGCGAACCGGCGGCGGACCTCGCCGTGGCGGCGGCGCTGATCTCGGCGGCGTCCGACGTGCCGACCAGCCCGGAGATGGTGTTTTTCGGCGAGGTCGGGCTCTCCGGCGAGCTGCGTCAGGTGGCCCAGGCCGAGCTGCGGCTGAAGGAAGCGGCGAAGCTTGGCTTTGCCCGCGCGGCGGCGCCCAAGCGCGTGGCGGGCGGTACCGCAAAAATTTCCGTGCCGAAATCGCTGGGACTGGTTGAAATCGGGCATCTGACTGACCTTGTTGCCATCGTTACGGCCGGGGTAAAGCCGGCGTGTAATAAGGAGGATTGATGACCTGGATCGATGCCGCCGCGCTTGTGGTGGTGCTGCTTTCGGCGGCGATCTCGATGGTGCGTGGTTTTGTGCGTGAGGTTTTGGGCGTTGGCGCCTGGGTGGGGGCTGCCTTCGCGGCGGTGAAGCTCTATCCGATGGCCCAGCCCGAGATCGCCTCCATCCTGCCCGCGAGCATGAAGAATTTCGTCATCTACGGCGCCATGGCCGTGGTGTTCCTCATTGTGCTGATCGTGCTCAGCCTGGTCAGCGCGCTCATCGGCGGGCTGGTGCGGGACTCCGCGCTTTCGGGGCTGGACCATAGCCTGGGGCTGGTGTTCGGCGCTGTGCGCGGCGCGCTGGTGGTGTGCGTGGCTTATGTGGCGCTCTCGGTGGGCGTGGCGCAGCCGCAATGGCCCGATCCGGTGGTCAATGCCCGCTTCCTGCCCATGGCCTATCAGGGCGCCAAGGTGTTGGTTTCGCTGCTTCCGGGTACATATCAGCCCAAGGTGGACCCGCTGCCCGGCAGCCCCGCGCCCGCGGCCGCCACGCTGATGCAGCAGCCCGTCGCGGGCAGTGCATTGCAAACATATTAAACACGCGGAGGCGGTTTTCCGCGCAACTGCCTCGACATCGCGCCCCCGCGCGGTTACTTCACCCGCGCGTAGGTTTGGAGGGTTGGGCCCGATGATTGATGATGACAAGTTGCACGAGGAGTGCGGCGTTTTCGGCGCCTGGAATGTGACTGATGCGGCGGCGATCACCGCCTTGGGGCTGCACGCCCTGCAACACCGCGGCCAGGAGGCGACCGGTATCGTGACGCATGACGGCGTCCGGTTCAATTCCCATAAGGGCCTAGGCCTGGTTGGCGATAATTTTGGCGATGCCAAGGTGATGGCGAGCCTGCCCGGCACCCGCGCCATTGGCCATAACCGTTACGCCACCTCGGGCGAGACCGTGCTGCGCAACGTGCAGCCGCTCTTCGCCGAGTTCGAGTTCGGCGGGCTGGCGGTGGGCCATAACGGCAACCTGACCAACGCCAACACGCTCCGCCGCGCCCTGGTGCGCCGCGGCTGCCTGTTCCAGTCCACCATGGACTCCGAGGTGTTCGTCCACCTCATCGCGATCTCGCTTTACACCAACGTGATCGACCGGCTGATCGACGCGGTGAAGCAGGTCATCGGCGCATACTCGCTGGTGGCGCTGACGCAGGAGCAGCTGATCGGCGTGCGCGACCCGCTGGGCGTGCGTCCGCTCATCCTGGGCCGTACCCATGGCGCGGACGGCAAGACCGGCTGGGTGCTGGCGTCCGAGACCTGCGCGCTGGATATCGTCGGCGCGGAGTTCGTGCGCGATGTGGAGCCGGGCGAGATCGTCGTCATCGACGACAAGGGCGTGCAGAGCATCAAGCCCTTCGCCCCGCAGCCGCCGCGCTTCTGCGTGTTCGAGTACATCTATTTCGCCCGTCCCGACTCGGTGATGGAAGGGACCTCGGTCTACACCGCGCGCAAGATGATCGGCGCGCAGCTGGCCAAGGAAGCGCCGATCGAGGCCGATGTGGTCGTGCCCGTCCCCGATTCCGGCGTTCCCGCCGCCATGGGCTTCGCCGAGGCTTCGGGCATCGGCTTCGAGCTGGGCATCATCCGCAACCATTACGTGGGCCGTACCTTCATCGAGCCGACGGATCAGATCCGCCATCTGGGCGTGCGCCTGAAGCACTCCGCCAACCGTGCGATGATCGAAGGCAAGCGCGTGGTGCTGGTGGACGACTCGATCGTGCGCGGCACCACCTCGCAGAAGATCGTGGAGATGGTGCGTCAGGCCGGTGCGGCGGAGGTGCATATGCGCATCGCCGGCCCGCCGACCACTCATTCCTGCTTCTACGGGATCGACACGCCCGAGCGTGGCAAGCTGCTCGCCGCGCGCAACAGCGTGGAAGAGATGGCCAAGCTGATCGGCGCGGACAGCCTCGCCTTCATCTCCATCGACGGTCTCTACAAGGCCCTCGGCAAACCGGGCCGCGATGCCGCCTCCCCGGCCTTCTGCGATGCCTGCTTCACCGGGGATTACCCGATCGAGCTGACCGACAACAACGAGCCGCGCGACCACCAGCCGAGCCTGTTGTCCGAGACAAAGTAACGTGGACGATATCGCCGCCTATCTTTGGGTGGCTCTGGGCGGCGCTCTCGGCAGCGTCGCCCGTTATGCTTTGGGCAATGCCATGACGGTGGCGCTCGGCCCCGGCTTTCCCTGGGGCACGCTGCTCATCAATGTGGTCGGCTCATTCGTCATCAGTTGTTTCGGCGCCATCGCCAGCGCACAGGGGCGTTTCCCTCTGCCGTTAGAAGCCCGGATTTTCGTTACCGTAGGTATTTGCGGCGGGTTTACCACTTTTTCTTCTTTCAGTTTGCAAACGGTCGAGCTGGCCCGCAATGGCCACGCTGGGCGTGCTGTTTTTTATGTCACGGCATCAGTGATTTTATGTCTGCTTGCCTGTGCTTTGGGCGTGTTTGTCGCGCAGGCTGTAAATTCTCCTCGTCAAGGCTAAGCCGTTTAAGGTTTTGTGTCATTTGCGCCACACAAATGCTGCAAAGTTATAGGGTTGCGCTTTTTGCCTAGTACCGATGCCTTTTTGGCGGTTAGAAATATAGTCGTTACCCTTTGTTGCCTGCCACAGCAGAGATCCTGAATGTCTGGGGAGTGGTGGGCCGGGGCCTGTTATCAGTCGCATTAAAAAATGCGCGTAGAGGAGACTTAATATATGCGTCGTCAACTTCTTGGCCTCGGCTTTGCAGCCGCGTCCTCCCTCCTGGCTTTGCACGCTGCCCATGCTTTGACTGCCCCGCAGCCCATCACCATCGACGGCGGGCCGCTCGGCGACCTGGAAATCAGCGGCGGCGTTGACGGTTACGGCTATGTGATGAGCAACACGCCGAACGGCATCCAGTCCAACGGCTTCGACATCAGCTCCGGCATCCTGAACATCCAGAAGACCACTGGCATTGTGCAGTTCACCATTGAGCTGGGCGCGAACTCCTTCCAGGTTCTGGGCGCCGAAGCTTACGACAGCAAGGGCCACATCGCCCAGGCGTCCGTGACCCAGTTCCCGACCGGCCCGCTCTATGAGGGCTACATCACCATCGCCCCGCCGAACTCCCCGGTCACCGTCTCCGCTGGTATGCTCCCCTCCGTCGAGGGCTGGGAATATGGCGCTGACTACTACAACGCCGTGCAGCTCGAGACCCTGCTGTACTACGTGCAGAACAACAACGCCCGCGGCGTTGAGGCGACCCTGACCGAAGGGCCGTTCTCCGCCACCGTGCAGTTTGGCGACTCCACCGACTCCGGCGTGTGGAACACCATCCAGGCTCTGGCGACCTACAAGTTCAACGCCAACAATGCCCTGAACGTGTATGGCGCCTATAACCTCGGCAAGACCGGTCCGAACACCTACATGTACGGGCTGCCGAGCTCCACCAAGACCGGTTGGGGCAATGCCTATGCCAACAGCGCTCTGATCGGCGCTTATTACAACTACACCCTGGGCAATCTGAACCTGGTGCCGGAGATCCAGTACACCTACGCCCGTCCGGATCGTCAGATCGGCATTACTGGCGAGTCCAGCACCTTCGGTGCCGCCCTGTTCGGCGACTATACCTTCGGCACCTCCCCCTACTCTCTGGGTGGCTGGGTTGAGTACTTCGACTCTCATGCTGCCGCGAATGCGTCGACGGTGCCGGGTCAGACCCCGACGACCTACGCCTGGGCGATCAACCCTAACGCTGAAGCCATCGGCCTCGCCGTTGCGCCGACCTGGCAGTATAAGAATCTGTTTGCTCGTGCTAACGCGGGTTACATCTACATGCTGCACACCAAGGGATCGGACGGTTTCTCCTACCAGCCTTACTCCGGCAGCCATGGCCAGTTCACCGGCACCCTGGAAGCCGGTCTGCTGTTCTAATCCGGCAGTCAGCCAAAATGGAAAAGGCCGGGGAATTTCCCCGGCCTTTTTTATTGCTTCTGCGGTGTTAGTTTATTTGGCGACCTGCGCCAGCCAGTCCGGCAGGTTGTAGTAGTTCGTCACGCGGGCAATCTTGCCGTCGCGGATGGTAAAGAACGCACCGCCCGGCAGCACATATTTCTGCCCATGCGCCTCCGGCATGCCATGCCCGGCCTGCAGATACTCGCCATGCACCACATATTCCGCCGCCGCACGGGTGCCGCTCTTATCGGCCAGCACCACGATGTCGCTCAGGCGTTCGCGGTAGCAGCGGTTCATCTCGTCCAGGAACACGGCGAAGGCCGCCTTGCTGGTTTCGCTGCCGGATTGGTTTATGTCATGTGTCACGTCATCGGTAAGCAGGGCCAGCATCGCCGTGGCGTCGCCAGAGTTGAAGGCGGCGTAATAGGCGTTGATGAGCTGGTGGACAGTTTCGGTCATGTATTATTCCTTTCGGGAATAATCATGCGTGCGCCAAGGCGTCAGGGCAAGAGACGGATTAGTTGCGTCGTCCGAACATAACCTCAAGATCGGCGCGTGAGAGCTTGAGAAAGGTCGGCCGCCCATGGCTGCATGTGCCGGCGTTTGGCGTTGCCTCCATCTCGCGCAGCAGGGCGGACATTTCCTCCACCGCCAGCCGCCGCCCGGCGCGGATGGAGCGATGGCACGCCAGCCGCGCCAGCGCCGCGTCCAGCTTCGCCTCCAGCGCCAGCGGCGCGTCCGACTCGGCGAACTCCCCCGCAAGGTCGCGCAGCAGCCCGGCGGCATCCGGGTTCTTCAGCGCGGCGGGCAGGGCGCGCACCAGAATCGCCCCCGGCCCGAAGGCTTCAATCTCCAGTCCCAGCTTTTCCAGCGTCTCCGTCTCCGCCAGCAGCCTTGCAGCCTCGATCGGCGGGAAATCCACCACCACCGGCACCAGCAGCGGCTGGCTGGCCACGCGCCCGGCGGTGAATTCCGCGCGCAGCCGTTCCTCGGTGAGTCGCTCATGCGCGGCATGCTGGTCCACAATCACCAGCGAGCCATCGGGGGCCGCGGCG
>DAIDJU010000052.1 GCA_027451225.1 Acidocella sp.
GCTCCAGCCCTTGCCGTTTCAATAAGCCGCTGTTCCTCTCGCAGCTCCAGCGTGGTGGTGATCGCCACACGGTCCCTCCCCTGCCGTCCTGGCACCCGGCCCCAGATCAACGCGGCATCCTCACCCTGACGCTGCACGCCCCTCTCCCGGAAGGCTTGGGTCAGAGCATCCACGTCATTGGCCTCGCCAATCCCTGCTGCGATCAGCCCTTTGGCGGCGGCGATCCGGACATCAGCACCATCGATCACCGCCCGTCGGTCAAACTGCTTGCTCAGCAACGGCAAAGCGGCCTGGAAGGCCGTCTCCAGCCGCTGCTCTCGGCTGGGCAAGGGGGCGATTTCACTGGGGCGCAACACGCTGCGATGCCGGTAGCCCAGCCTTGCCGCCATTGCCCGCCAGGCGGCAAGATCGCTCACGTCATCGCTCTTGGCCTCACGCGGATTCTGCACCCCGGATTTGAGCAGGGCAATTTTGCGGGCGGGCGCAAGCTTGTCCCAGTCAAGCCCCTGCGCCCGCGCATAGTCCCGCGCCGCCTCAGTGCCACTTACGGTTCGCTTGCTGAACTGTGCCACGATGCTTTCCGGCACGGCGGAGAGCTTGGCCATTTCGGTGCGGGCATCGAGCTCCACGGCCACGCCATGGGCGCGCAGATGATCGGCGAGATAGGCCTGATACAGCGCGCCCCATTCATGGATCCGCCCTTCAAGCAAGGCGAGGTTGATACTGCCCACCCGGCCGCTCGGCGTCTCCACGACGTTGAACAGCGCGACATGGGTGTGCATCTGCATATCGCCCGGCGCCCGGCCCTGCGTTCCGGTGAGCGTGTGCAATTCCGTCACCGGCTCCCCATGCTCATCCACCCGCACGATCTCAATCGTCGGCCGCGCCGCGTAATGGTCGAACGACACCCAGCCAATGGAACCAGCTTCGTAGCCCCGCTTGGCCGCATCGCCGATTGAGGCTCGGCCGATTTCGTGCTCGATGACCGCCATGACATTGTCAATCGCGTCCCGATGCGCCTGATGCAGCATCGCCTGTTCGGCTTTGGTGGGCGCAAAGGCCCAGGCGATGGAGAGGGATTTGGGCGCGGAGAAGGTCAGATCGATATAGCCAATCCGCATCTTGGCAGCTTCAAGCAAGGTTCGATACTGGCGCGCACTCACCTCCCGTCCCTCGGCATCTCGCCCGGCCAGAATATGCGCCCGCTGTTCGGGGGAAGGCGTTTTGTCCTTGACGCCCAGGCCCGAGAGCAAACGCCGCAGCGCGCGTTCGGCTTCCTCGGCGGACAATGCCTCGCCATCCACTTTCTGGCCCGCCAGCATCCGCTCTAATTGTTCGCGCGTCTGCACCTGCGCCGCATCCACCCCAAATATCTGCGCCAGGGGCAGGCTCGAAGCGCGCCGCACCTTCCCCTCGATCGCACCGCCATCGGCGCGTTGGCCGTTCAGCAGGCACGCCACCTCATCGGGCTTCAGCCCACGCCGCGGCTCAATCCCCAGCCGCCGCGCCAGCAGGGGGTTCATGTCCCGCCGCGGCGTTGCCGTGGCGCTGCTGCGGTCAGGCGTGCTCGCGGCCGCGGCCATCGCGGCGTCCAAACGTTCACCTATGCCCTCGGTGAAAGCGGCTCCTGTACTATCCACGCCACCTTCATTGCCACTGCCGATGCCAAAACCAGATCCAGCCCCAAACAAACGCGTCAGACAGGCCAGTGCCTCGTCACGGCCCACCAGCCCCACCGCCGCGAAGGCCGCGACGGAATGCAAGATCAACTCATCCCCGTCTTGTTCCAGGCCTGGGCCGCGAGATAGGCCGCTCTCGGCGAGACGGGCCGCTTCCGCTTGCACCAGCCCATCTAACGTCTCCGCCGCCAAAGACTGGCCACCTGCCTTGAACCGGCCGTAACGCGAGGCGGCGGCATCAGCGAGCGTCGGCGGGGTCACGCCCTGCTCGTAATATTCCGCCATCACGGCCATTTCCGGGGACAAAGTCTGCTGCAATAGATGCTCGCTCATGAACCGCGCGGCCCCCGGCGCCCCTGCTGCTCCGGTGCGATAGGTCAGCATTCAGCCGTCCTCATCATCCATGGCCGGATCCTGCGGCCATGCCGATCCCTTCTGGCCGGGCGAAGCTTCGGCAGATGACATGCCAAAAGCCACGCTCAGGATTTGCGCCAAGCCGTCGAATTTGCGCTCCACATCCCCAACCGAGGCATCCAGCTCCATGATCGCGGCGGTGAGGCCCTGCAGGGTGGTGAGCAGCGGCGAAGGTGCCGCCTCCTCGGCGGCGAACTCGCTGAGCTTACGCAGCAGCGAGGTCTGCACATGCAGCGTATCCAGCATCAAACTCAACGCGCCATTCATCGCCGCCTGCCCGGCATCCAATGCCGCTAGCCGCGCGGCAATCGCCTCCAGGGATAAGGCTGGCGATGGCTGCCCTCCTCGACGCTCTGCCTTGTCGCCCTGGCGTTCCATCACGGGAACGGGGGAATGCCGGAGTGCCCCTGCGCGGAACCTCCAAGGATTGTCACGGCGTCAGCCGGCGCCGATGCGCCACGTCCAAGGGCGGCGCGTCCAGATCATTGAGTGTTGGCTGGCGCGCGCTATCGGGGATACGCGCCTCCGCCCGCGCATCGCGCAACAGGCTCGCTGCCCGGGTGAGTGCCGCATTCTTCTCCGGCCCAGATTTGCTGGCCACTGACAGCCAATACGCGGCGGCGGCGCGGTCGAGATCTGCGTCGATTTCAGACATTGGGTTATGCTCCTTCCTGGTTTGATTGCTGGTTGGTGCCGGCCTGACGCGACGGCTTGTGGAAGCGGTTTTCCGCCACACGCGCGCGCATCTCGGGACGCCTAAAATAAATCGCCCGGCCGCAGCGCAGCGGCGCCATGCCGCGCGCCAGCACGAACATCTCGTCGTCACGCACATCATGCATAAGCTCCGCTTTGCGGATCAGCGGGCGCCCAATTTCATGATAGGAAATATTCGAACCGCGCGAGAGCGAGGAAGATTGCATGGCCTTGCCGGATTTGCCGGTATTCATGCCCTCGGAGCTTGCCATCACACCGTAGGTGCCAAACGAGTTTTCCAACTCGGTGGCGGTGTCCACGTCCTGTACCGCCGCATAGCAGCGATAAGACACACCGTCATACCAAGACCGCTTGCCCTGCTCGCCCCATTGTTCGACGATCTGCCCGCTCGACTGGTAGAGCAGCTGCATGGTGATGCCGTATTTGCGCCCGGCATCGCGCGCGGTCTCCAGAATTTTCATGTAGCCGAGCCGGGCTGCCTCATCGAGCAGGAACAGCACCCGCCCCCGCATCGCCCCATCGGCCTCGTACACGGCATTGAGCAACGCCCCGATGATGGTGCGCGATATGCCGGGTTCGGTTTCCAACGCTTTCAACGGCATTTTAAGGAAGATGGTGGCCTTGCCCGCCAGCAAATCAGATGTCTTGAAACAGCTTCCTGAGACCAGATTGGCGAAAGCCGGATTGGCAAGCCAGGTGGTCAACTCGGCCGCACTGCCGATTACCCCGCTGAACGTCTCCTCGACCAGCCCGCAAACCGGCCCGGCCAGCTGGCGCGCATAGAGGCTGGGGCTCGCCTCGAAAATTCCCCGCAGCACGGCCCGGACCTCTTTGACCGGCATGGCGATTGCCTGACGGACTGCCCGCAAGGTTTTGAGTTTTTCCGGTGCAGCCTCGTCGAACAGAATATGGGCGAGGAAGCAGCGCACCACATTGCGCGCCATACTGTCGAAAAAATCATCCTTCTTAACCGCCGGTTTGAGATCCCCGCAGACCCAGGCCACCACGGAATCGATATTCGTGGCCGCCAGCGGTGAGGTGGTGTCGATCCAGTCCAGGACATTAAACCCGATCCCTGCGCGCGGATCGAGCTCATGCACCGCATGCCCCATCGCCTTGCGCGCGTCCCGCAGCATCGGTGCCAGTTCGCCAGCAGGGTCGAGAATCACCGCCGAGCCGGTCCAGTGCAGCAGGCTGGAGACCGCGGTGGTGGTCTTGTAGCCGCCGCTACCGATGATCATCAGCGAGTGGGTCGGCCCCTCCCGGCATGGGTCGATCAGTAACGGCGCCTGCCCGCCCTGCCCCCAGCTTTTGGCGTTCTCTGGGTCGAAGCGCTGCGCTGCTATTTTGTCCTGATCGACCCGATACGCCTCGCCGACCACAATGCCGCCAAAGGCTGAGTTCGGACCCGGGAACCGCTCACGCGCCGCCGCCATGCTCATCCAGGCGGCGCGGCCATGATTATCCGTCACCGCCAGAGGCGATTTGACGATGCCACCGAAAAGCGGCCGCCTGAGCTTTGGCCCTATCACACGCTGGCCACGATAGATCAGCCCCGCCATCATCCCCACCGGTGGTAGAACGCCGGCAATAGCCCCGATCTTCAGCCAGAGCGCGACACGCGGGTTGCCATCAAAGTTCAACGCATAGAGCCACCATTGCCAGAAGGGGTGTGGAAACGCGTGCAGCAGCCCAGTCCCGAACAGAAACACAAAGGACGCCACCACCGTCCAGGCAATCAACGCCAGGATGATACCAAAGCCGGCTTTGACGATGAGCTGCCCAGCCTGCTCTGAGAGGGCGATGCTCATGGCTCAAGCCGCCCGCAGCAAATGCGCCGCCGTCTCTCCACGCCGCGCGGCATCGGCGGCGAACCACACTTCGCCGATCTCATACACCGCCCCCTCATTGTGGAACGGGACGATTAGATCGACAGCGGCGGACAAGAATTCCATCAGCGTCCTGTCATCCCAGCGCCCGCCTTGCGGGCTGCCCTTCACCAACGCGAACAGCCGACGGAAGGCCTGTTCGGGGTTACGGCCATGGATTGTGGTGATGGAGCCAGGATGGCCGGAGACGATCTCATTGATATAGGTCCAGGCCGCATCGTCGCGCAGCTCCTGCAACAGAATCCGGTCCGGCTTCATGCGCAGACTGGCCTGCAGCAGCATCTCCGGCGTCACCCGCGCCGAGCCGATATTATCCTTGGCATAAAGCAGCCGGACATGGTTCGGCTGCGGGATCACCAGCTCCAGCGTATCCTCAATGGTGATGAGGCGCTCATGGGCCGGAATAGCGCTGATCAACGTCTTGCTCATGGTCGTCTTGCCCGAGCCGGTGGCGCCGCAGAGCAGAATGGTCAGCCGCGCCTGCACGGCGCGTTCCAGGAACTTTTGGATATCGCCCTCATCGTACAAAGCGAGCAAAGCGGCATAATCGCGCTGCGCCGCTTCTTTACGGCTAGCCCAGTGATTCCAATCATTCACGCAGTAGCGGCTCACCAGCGAGTTGAGCGGCGCCACAGATTGTCCCGGCTTGCGGATGGTGATGCTGAGCGTGCCTTGCGGCACGGCGGGTGGCATGCAGATTTGCAGCCGCTCACCACGGGGAAGCTCCGTAGCACAAAGCGGGCTACGTGGCCCCACATCCTGCTTGCGCAATGCCCCTGCCAAGGTGGCGATATCCTCGAGGTCCGCATAATCGAACGGCACGGCTTCGGCACGGAACTGGCCACGCTGGCGCACGAACAGCTCGCCGGGCCGGTTGATGCAAATCTCTTCCGTCGCCGGGTCATCCAGCCAGGGGGAAAGAGGCTGCATCAGGAATGCCAGCAACCGTGCTGCTTCACCCGCCATTGCCGGTCTCCGCGCCTGTGCTGTCCAACCGCAGCCGGTACACGCTGGAAAAATCCAGATCACGCGCCACGATCAATGACACGGTATCGCCCTGGTTCTTGGTCAAAGTCGGTGGGATATTGATCGAATTTGCCAGTGCCGTATTGGCAACTGATTGCCCATTGCTTTGCGCGGCGTAGACAAAACCGAGGGCTGCCTGCTGGGAGGTAGAGTTGTTGTTGCCATTGCCCGCTGCCGCCAGGGTTCCCGCCTGCAAGCCGCCCTGCACCAGAGTCAGCATCAGCGCTCCACCAAACCTATCCCAGAAATGATTATCCACTGCCCCGGGCAAGCCCGCCCGGCCCAACTCGTCGGAGCCAGGTGAATCCAGCGTGACGATCACATGATCCGGCGTCTCCGCCCGCGTCCAGTCGACGAACACCCGGTTCTGCCCTTGCAGCAGCCCGGTCTCCAACTGACCGACGATCTTGGTGCCGCGATCCAGCAGCACGACATTGCCCGTTGCACCCCTGATATCGATCGGCACAACACATGTCACCAGCCCCGGCAACTGGCTATCAATGGCGGTTTGCAGCGTGCACGGGATCATCGTGCCTTCGGTGATCACCATGTCCGGGTGCCGCATGACCGTGGCCTGTTCGCCATCCAGAATTGTCGGCTTCAACCGGGCCGCCAAAGGGGATTGATCGGGGGCTGGCGGGATCACGGCGCCGCCCGGCTGGGCATTCGCGGTGGATGCTGAGACCGGCTGGACTGGCGTGGGCACACTCGAGCCCGAATACGCCAGGATCGGCGCTGATTGCGGTGAGGATTGCGGTGAGGATTGCTGAGTAGCCCCGAGCAACGGCGCCTGCGCATCTGTTGGCGCAGGCAAGGTCTGTACCGCTGGCTTGGCGGTTTTCGCGGGCGGGGCGGCAAACACCTCGCCTCCATTCGTGTATAAAGCTGGGGCAGCGCCACCTCCCTCCCCCCGCTTATGGCTGAACAGCGCGTTGAACCAGATAAACCCCAGCCCGAGCACCCCTATGAGCGCCAGCAGGCCGAGCTTGGTGCCAATGCTCAACTCACGGCGCGCCGCACCCGCAACCGGAGAACGCCCATCCTCCACGGGTGACGCCCCCGCCTGGGATGCTGTTTGCCCTGACGTCTGTGCGCCCGATGCCGCAGCCTGGCCTGACGCCTGCTGGCCGCCCGGAACCTGCCCACTCATGGCGATGCCTCCTGCTGCGGCGCGCTTGGTGGCACGACGACCCGCGACACATCGGGGCTGGTCGTCCCGGTTTCGGGATTACCACCCACCGACTGGTAACCGAGATTGTAGATATTCAGCACCGTGCCGCCATCGCGCAGGCGCCATTCCCGCGCGGTCTGGTCGAGCTGTACGATATCGCCATTGACCGCGTAACTGGCGGTGGATTCCTTGCCATCGGGGTCTATCACGAAGATCGAGGGAATGCGCTCATTCCCGGTAAATTGTAGCAGGGTAGAATAGCCATTATCCCACACCGCCACCGGGGCGAGGGAGCGGTCACCTTGAGCAACATAGCGGTAATTGCGTGGCCCAGCATTGGGATTGGTCTGCTCATCTTGCAGCACCGCGTTCGCCGCCATTTGCGTCGCCCGTCGCAAGGCCTGCTGGTTGAGCTGCTCCACCTTTTTGGCTTCAAGAGCCGCGCGCGCCGCCGCGGCTCTCGCCGCGTCCGCCGGATAGGTGAACTGCACCGCATAGAACACGCCCTTGGCGCCATCCGCCGTGCTCGGCGCGCTCACCGTCTCGATCTCAAACACATAGCGACGCAGCGACCCATCCGAGCGCTGGGTCAGCACAATAATTGGCTGCAATGTCAGCGCCGCACTGGGCTTGAGGAACAGATAATTCCCCTTCGGTACAGCCGCCAAATGCAGACTGTCGGTTTCGGCGACGGAGGTTACGGTTTCGTCGGAGGCGAAGCTCACCACCATCGTTGCGCCCACAATGGTCGATAAATGGACCACTTGCCCGGGATTATAGGCGACATAGCGCATGCGGCTGTCATACCGCCCAGCAGCCGGGGTTTGATCCGCATGTGCCTGCGGGGCCACCGCCAACCCCATCCACCCGCCCAATAAGGCCAGCGCGAGAACCCGCCTCATCGCGCGGTATCCTCTTCATCCTGATAGCTGGTGATGATGATCCCGCCCGGATCGGTCAGCCGTTCAGCATCGGGCAAGGTGTCGACCTGCTCGAATTGTTCGGTGGCGGTCCAGGTGGTCGTGACAGTGCTATTCATGCCCGCCTCGAAAATCCGCTGATAACGCACCTGCGCCACACCCGGCCCGATCAGCGCCACTGAGATCGGCTCAACCGTGACCACACCGTTCTTGCCGATGGTCACTTGCGGGGATTGCGGGTTCGGATAATTGAACCAGGCCTGATAGGCGGCTTTGGTGGCAGCATCCGACATGCCGGAGACGATGTCATAGCGATAACGCGCGGTGTCATAGGAATACCCCTCGCGCATCTGCACA
>DAIDJU010000053.1 GCA_027451225.1 Acidocella sp.
GAGGTCTTCTGCCAGCCCACCGATTCGGGAGTCATGATCTCGTAGGTGGCGGCGTTCTTCAGCATGCCGTCCTGGTGGATGCCCGATTCGTGCGCGAAGGCGTTGCGGCCCACGATGGCCTTGTTCGGCTGCACGTCGAACCCGGTAACGGTGGCCAGCAGCTTGGATGTGCGCAGGATCCGCGTGGTCTCGATATTGTGGTGGTACGGGTTGGCGTCCGGCCGGGTGCGGATGGCCATCACGATCTCTTCCAGCGCGGCATTGCCGGCGCGCTCGCCGATGCCGTTGATGGTGCATTCAATCTGCCGCGCCCCGCCCTGCAAGGCGGCCAGGGTGTTGGCCACCGCCAGGCCCAGGTCGTTATGGCAATGCGCGGACAGGATCACCTGATCCGCCCCCGGCACGCGCTCCCGCACGGTGGAGAAGATGCGCAGCATGTCCTCCGGCACGGCGTAGCCCACGGTGTCGGGGATGTTGATGGTGGTGGCGCCCGCCTTGATGGCGGCCTCGACGCAGCGGCACAGGAAGTCGATATCCGTGCGGGTGCCGTCCTCGGCGGACCATTCCACGTCATCGGTAAAGTTGCGGGCCAGGGTGACGGAGGAGGTCACGGCCTCCAGCACCTGCTCGGGCTCCTTACGCAGCTTGTACTTCATGTGCAGGGGCGAGGTGCTGATGAAGGTGTGGATGCGCTTGCGCTCGGCGGCGCGGATGGCCTCGCCGGCGCGGGTGATGTCGTTGACGGCGGCGCGGGCCAGACCGGCGACAACCACGCCCTTGATGCCCTCCGCGATGCGGCTGACCGATTCGAAATCGCCGGGCGAGGCGGCGGGGAAGCCGGCTTCCATCACATCCACGCCCAGGGCGGCCAGGGCCTCGGCCACGCGCAGCTTCTCGTCGATGTTCATGGAGAAGCCGGGGGACTGCTCGCCGTCGCGCAGCGTGGTGTCGAAGATGATGACGCGCTTGTCGTCGATGGCGCCAAAGTTCGGATGGTTGATCGTGCTCATATCTCTGCTCTTCCGCTTAAAATGCCGTGGGTTGGGTTGTTAGGCATTCCCCTGAGCGATGGCGTGCCGCACCGGGCGCACGCAAAATAACCTAGCCGCTCAGGGGCGGGTAAGTCGAAGAAGCAGCCCGAAAAGGGTTGGGGCGTAAGCCATGGCCAAAGAATTAAGGGGTTTTGCCGGGCGGCGCAAGCATTTTGCCGCGCCGGCCCATGAGTGGGGCGCGGGTCAGCTCCCGCCTTGCGTGTAATGCGCGGCGAAGCTGCGCACCTTGGCGCGGAATTCGCCGGAGCCGAGAATGGCGCGCAATTCGTTGGCCCAGCTATGGCCGGAGTTGGCGCAATTCGTTACGGCATGGGCGAGGCCTTCCGGGTCCGGCTCGCGCAGCAGCAATAGCTGGTAGAGCGCGGTCACATAATCCTCGGCGTCCCGCCTACGGCTGGCGGCGCTGGGGGCGGAGGCGCTCAGCGGCGCAAAGGTGCTGCCCATGGCTTCGGCCACGGCGGCCTCGATGATCGCCATGCGCTGGCCCATGTCATCGTTCGTCACCGCGCGCAGCACTTGCCGGATGAACGCGGCATGGGCGTAGTTCAGCACGCCGCACACGTCGCGCGTGGTCAGGCAGGCGCTTTCGGCCTCGGGCATGTTGCGCAGGCAGTCATGCAGCAGAATCTGATCATCGGGCACAGCGGCCCATTGATCCGCCCGGCGCAGTTCATCGTCGCTGATGGCGTGGAACGCGGCGCGTCAGTGCAGCAGGATGCGCACCGCCATGGGATGGCCGAGATTGATGGCGAAGACGCCATCGTTGACGCGCCACCAGAGCGGCGGGTCGGCGAGGTCCGGTGCGGCGATAAGCGCCAGATGCTCCTTGCCGGCCAGATAGGCGCGCAGGTCGAAATCCTGGCCGTGGATGTAGGAATCGGCGTCCAGATACACGGCCCAGCCGGTATAACCCTCCACCATCAGGCTCGTGAGCATCTCGATGCGGTTATACGCCGCGTGCCACGGGTGAAACCCGCGCTTGATGCCGAGAAAGCTGTTGTAGCTATGGCCGTGGCGGCTGGCATAGGCCTGCACGGTCTGGCCGGTGAGGCGCAGCATCGGCGCGTAGCGGGCGGCGTCGGCGGTTTGCAGGAACAGGACGTTCACGGCGCGCGCGTCAGCTCGTACAGCGCCACCGCCCCGGCGGCGGAGACGTTGAGGCTCTCCATCCCGCCCGGCATGGCCAGGGCGCAGACCTCGTCGCAGGTTTCGCGCGTCAGGCGGCGCATGCCTTCGCCCTCGCTGCCCAGCACCAGCGCCACGCGCCGCCCGGCGAAATCCCCGCCGCGGAGCCGGGTGGAGGAATGGCCGTCCAGCCCCACCACCCAGACATCGGCGGATTTCAGCACGACCAGCGCCCGCGCGATGTTGACGATTCGCAGCAGCGGGATCGTCTCCAGCGCGCCGGAGGCGGCCTTGGCCAGCGCGCCGGTTTCCTCGGGCGCGTTGCGGTCCTGCGCGATGACGGCGCAGGCGCCAAAGGCCTGGGCCGTGCGCATCAGCGCGCCGACATTGCGGGGATCGAAGATCTGGTCGAGCACCAGAATCGGGCCGGGGCGCTTGAGCGCGTCCAGCAGGGTGGGGGCCTCAAGCTGGTCGGTAAGCAGGGCGATGCCCTGGTGCACGATGCCCGAACCGGGACGCGCGCCGAGGATCTGGTCGATTCGCTCGCGCTGGGTGATCTCGGGCTGGATGGGCCAGGGCTGGGGGCATTCCGCCGCCAGCGAGGCCTGCGCCTCCTCGGTGATCACGAGTTGGCGAAAGCGCCGCCGCGGATTTTTTAGTGCCGCCGCCACGGCGTGGGTGCCGTACAGCCACACCGCGCCCGCAGGCGTTGCGGCCGGGCGTTCGCCGCGCCCGCGCCCGCCATGCTCGCCACGGTCCTGCGCCCGCTCTGGCTTATGCTCGGCGCGGGCGGGCTGGTTTTGGCGAGTTTCCCCGCCACGCGGGCGGTTGGAGAAGGGGCGGTTCTGGTCGCCATGCTCGCCACGGCCTTGCGCCCGCTCGGGCTTATGCTCGGCGCGGGCGGGCTGATTTTGGCGAGTTTCCCCGCCACGCGGGCGGCCGGAGGAGGGGCGGTTCTGGTCGCCGTGGCGGCCGGATTTGCCGCGGGGCGGGCGGTTTTGTGTCATGGCGTTTCACTATCTCTCCACTCACGCGTTGACAACCGAACCTGTTTCGGGGCAAGGAGCGCCCCACGCGGAAGGGTGCCCGAGTGGCTAAAGGGGACGGACTGTAAATCCGTTGGCGTGCGCCTACGTTGGTTCGAATCCAACCCCTTCCACCATTTTCCTGAAAAATTTTATCAAATCTCAAAGTTTTGTTCCTGGGCTTTACTCGCGCCCTGGTCTTGGCTTAACCATGCACTGCCCGGCAACGGGCGAGTGTTTGCACGCGGGTGTAGCTCAACGGTAGAGTCCCAGCCTTCCAAGCTGGTTGTGCGGGTTCGATTCCCGTCACCCGCTCCAATTGCCAGACGCAAAATGTCCGGCTAAAGGAGCAGACACTTGACAGCGGACGCGCCACAGTGTGGAAGGCGGCGTTACCGTGCTGGTACGGATAGGGGCGTAGCTCAATTGGTTAGAGCGCCGGTCTCCAAAACCGGAGGTTGAGAGTTCGAGACCCTCCGCCCCTGCCATCCCTATCCCAGCACGTTTTTATTCGCTGTTTCTCGGAGTTCGGTTTTGGCGTTCAACCTGGTAAAATTCGCGCGCGACGTGCGTGCCGAGGCGGCAAAGACCACCTGGCCCTCGCGCAAGGAGACCGTGCAGACCACGGGACTCGTGCTTGCCATGGTGATCGTCACGGCCCTGTTTTTCCTGACTGTCGATCAGATTATCGGCGCGGTCATGCGCGCGCTGTTCGGCGTCGGAAGCTAAGGAATTTTTTAATGGCCAAGCGCTGGTACGTTCTGCACGTCTATTCGGGTTTCGAGAAGAAGATCTCGCAGCAGATCAAGGAACAGGCCGAGCTGAAAGGCCTGGCCGAGCAGATCGGCGAGATCGTGGTGCCGTCCGAGGAGGTCACCGAGGTGCGCCGCGCCCAGAAGGTGAACACCGAGCGCAAGTTCTTCCCCGGCTACGTGCTCATCAACATGGATATGACCGATGACGCCTGGCACCTGGTGAAGGATGTGCCGAAGGTGACCGGCTTCCTGGGCAGCCGCAACAAGCCGTCCCCGATCAGCGACGCCGAGGCCGAGCGGATCATGAAGCAGCAGCAGGAAGGCGCCGAGACGCGCCGCCCCGCCGTGACCTTCGAGATCGGCGAGCAGGTGCGCGTGGCCGATGGCCCGTTCACCAGCTTCAACGGCGTTGTCGAGGAAGTGGACGAGGAGAAGGGCCGCGTGAAGGTCATGGTCTCCATTTTCGGCCGCCCCACCCCCGTGGATCTGGAATACGCCCAGGTGGAGAAAGTCTAACCAGGCTTGCAATCTCCGCTGCGTCCCTTATCTCGGCCTCAATAAGGCGAGAGGGACAATGTGGCTGACGTGAACACATCCAAGACCATGCCGCGCTGGGCTATGCTCGGCGCGGCTGTTTTTATTTTGGCAGCCCTTTTGGCTTGGCTCGCCCATTATCTGCTGCTGGGCCAGTATCTCGTCAGCACGGATGACGCCTATCTCGCCGCGGATTCGAGCCTGATCGCAGCCAAGGTCAGCGGCTATGTCACGAAGGTCGCGGTTGATAACGGCGATTCGGTGGAGCCCGGGCAGTTGCTCGCGGTTATCGACCAGCGCGACTACCAGAACGCTCTGGCCGAGGCCAAGGCGGCGGCAGGGGCGGCGCAGGCGGGGCTGATTTTGCAACAGGCGAAGGTCGAGGCCGCCAAGGCGGCGTTGCAGGGCGATCAGGCGCGCGAGATTTTCGCCGAACAGAATCAGACACGCTATACCGGCCTCTCCGCCAAGGGCGCCAGCACGGTGCAGCAGGCCGAGCAGGCGAATACCGATGTGGCCGCCATCCGCGCCCAGCTCGATGCCGACAAGGCGAATCTTCAGGCTGCCATCGCCCAGGTGGACGTACTGACCGCCGCCCTGGCCCGCGCCAAGGCGCAGGCGGCGCAGTCGGGGCTGGATCTCGAACATACCGAGATCCGCGCCCCGGTGGCCGGCATGGTCGGCAACAAGAATATCTCGGTGGGCGATTATCTGCAGCCGGGCACGCAGATCATGGCCGTGGTGCCGCTGGCCCAGGTGTATGTGCTGGCCAATTATAAGGAAACGCAGATCACCAACATGGCGCTCGGCCAGAAGGTGAGGGTGCATGTCGATGCCTTCCCTAATCTCGACGTGCGCGGGCATGTGGATGCCATCTACCCCGCCTCGGGGCAGACGTTCGCGCTGCTGCCGCCCGATAATGCCACGGGCAACTTCACCAAGATCGTGCAGCGCGTGCCGGTGAAGATTTTGCTCGACCTGACGCCAGGGCAGATCGGCAAGCTTCGGCCGGGCATGTCGGTTGAGCCGGAAATCGATACACGCGGCCAGTCGTGACCCCGCCGGAGAAGGTTTCGCCGCGCAACCTTGTCGCCGTGGCGGGCGGGCTGATCGGCGCGTTCATGGCGGTGCTGAACATCCAGGTGGTGAACACCTCGCTGCCCGACATCCAGGGCGGCATCGGCGCCGGGCTGGATGACGGCGGCTGGATCTCCACCGCTTATCTGATCGGCGAGATCATCGTCATCCCGCTCTCGGGCTGGCTGACCTCGGTGTTCTCGCTGCGCCGTTATCTCATCACCAATACGGTGCTGTTTCTGTTCTTCTCGGCCGCCTGCGGCTTTGCCGGCAACTTCCCCGAGATGGTGACGCTGCGCGCCCTCCAGGGCTTCTCCGGCGGCGTGCTCATCCCGCTCGGGCTGCTTTGCGTCATCACCCTGCTGCCCGAGCGTGTGCGCCCCACCGGCTTCGCCATCTTCGCGCTTTCGGCCACCTTCGCCCCGGCCATCGGTCCCACCATCGGTGGGGCGATCACCGATATTTACGGCTGGCGCTATATTTTTTTCCTGAATCTAGTGCCGGGGGGGCTGATGCTCAGCGCCCTGGTCTGGGGGCTGCAGCCTGCGCCCATGCAACTGGAGAAATTCCGCCAGGGTGACTGGATTGGCGTTATCACCATGGCGGTGGGGCTCGGCACGCTGCAAACGGTGCTGGAGGAGGGCAACAAGGACGACTGGTTCGGCTCGGTGTTCATCCAGCGCCTGTCGATTATCTCCGTCATTTCGCTGATCGCGTTTCTGGTGCAGGAGCTGCGCCCGGGCAACAAGGCGCCGCTGGTGAATCTGCGCTTGCTGGCGCTGCGCAATTTCGCCTTCTCCAGCGTCGCCAACACCACGCTGGGGTTTGTGCTGTATTCGGCGGTGTATCTCATCCCGCTTTATCTTGCGGTGGCGCATGGCTACAGCGCCGAGCAGGCCGGGTTGGTAATGGCCTGGATCGGCCTGCCGCAGCTGCTCATCATCCCGTTCAGCCCGTATCTGATGCGCCGGATCGACCCGCGCTGGCTGTTGCTGTTGGGGCTGACGCTGTTCACCATCAGCTCGTTCATGAACATGAATCTCGGTCCCGACGATAGCGGGCCGCAGATGCTGCTGCCCAACCTCATCCGCGCCGTCGGCCAGGCGCTGGTGTTCCCGTCCATGACGTTCATCGCCACCGCCGGAATACCGCTGAAGGATGCGGGGTCGGCCTCGGTGCTGTTCAACATGCTGCGTAATCTCGGCGGGGCGATCGGTATCGCCGTGGTGCAGACCTTCATCACCAACCGCGAGAAATTCCACTCCGCGATCATTACGCCAACTGTAAGCCTACTGAATGCTGCAACGCAGCAACGACTTCAAATGTTGCAAAACTATTTCATGGCGCACGGCATGAACGATCCTGCTGCAGCGCAGCAACAAGCGATTCAGCTTCTTGGAACCACGGTGCGTTTGCAGGCCGATTATTTTGCTTATGGCGATGCTTTTGCTTTGCTCGGCACGGCCATGCTGGTTTCCATTGTTGCCACGCTCTGCCTCAAAAAGGTCACAGGCGCTGGCGCAGCTGGGGGACATTGATCTCCAGCACGCAATATCTTGGCGCGACTTGATTTAGGTCATGTTCGTGAAAAGATTTTGTTTTGAAAAAGAACCCACTGGATCAAAGGCGGCAGGTGTGGAACTCTGCGTTTAGCGGCTCACCACCCGCTGTGAGTCGGTCTAGCGTCTGGAAAACACTGGAGGAATGTTAATATGTCTCGCGTAGCATTGGTTACTGGCGGAACTCGTGGAATCGGCGCAGCCATTAGCGTTGCCCTTAAAGAGGCAGGCAGGACAGTCGTTGCGAGCTATGCGGGCAATACCGCCGCGGCGGAAGCTTTCAGCAAGGAGACGGGCATCGAGGCGCTGAAGTTCGATGCCGGCAGTTACGATGAATCCGTTGCGGCTGTGAATGATATCGCTGCCCGCCACGGCGCCATCGAGATTCTGGTGAACAACGCAGGTATCACCCGCGACGCGGTGATGGGCAAGCTCACCCGCACCATGTGGGATGAGGTGATCGACACCAATCTTGGCTCCTGCTTCAATCTTTGCAAAGCCACGTTCGACGGCATGAAGGCCAAGAAGTTCGGCCGCGTGGTGAATATCGGCTCCATCAACGGTCAGGCCGGGCAATACGGTCAGGTAAACTACGCCGCCGCCAAGTCCGGCATCCATGGCTTCACCAAGGCCCTGGCGCAGGAAGGGGCGCGCTACAACATCACCGTGAACGCGGTGGCCCCCGGCTATGTGGATACCGACATGGTGCGCGCCGTGCCGGCCGACGTGCTGGAGAAGATCATCGCCAAGATCCCCCGCGGGCGCCTCGGCACCGCGAATGATATCGCCCGTGGCGTGGCCTTCCTCACCGCCGACGATGCCGATTTCATCACCGGCTCGACGCTTTCCATCAACGGCGGCCAGCATATGTACTGAGTGAGCTGTACTGAGTGACCGAACCCGCCAGGGGAAACTCTGGCGGGTTCGCTTTATCCGGCGTTCAGAAAACGGCGGATGCCGGTAATGGCCTCGGCCAGACCAGAGCGGATGATCGGCGCGGTTTCGGGGAAGGCGCTGAACAGGCGCGATGGCACCTGCTTATCCAGCAGCACGAACACGCCTCTGTCATCGGCGCGGCGGATCAATCGTCCGAACGCCTGACGTAATCTCAGCCGCACGATCGCATCGTCGTAATCCTTCGGCGCGCCATGCGAGAGATGTGTGCGTCTTGTGCGGTGCAATATATCCGGGCGCGGCCAGGGCGTGCGCTCGAACACCACGAGGCGCAGGGCGTTGCCCGGAATATCCACGCCGTCGCGCATCGCATCCGTGCCGAGCAGGCAGGAATGTTCCTCGGCGCGGAAGATATCCACCAGCGTCGCGTTATCCATCGCGTCCACATGCTGGGCGTAGAGCGGAATGCCCGCTTCCTCCAATTTGGGCGCGATGCGCGACTGCACCGCCTTCAGCCGCGAGATGGCGGTGAACAGCCCCAGCCCGCCGCCGCCCGCCGCCTGGAACAGCGCCTGATACGCCCCGGCAAGCTGCCCGATATCCTGCGTGTTCACATCCGAGACCAGCACGATGCGCGTGCGGTCCGCATAGTCGAACGGTGACTCGAACGCGGCGCGAATCGCGGGCGTGGCGAGATGCACCGCCCCGGTGCGCGCCTCGGCGTTTTCCCAGGCGGTTTCATTGTCGCTGCCGTCGCGCAGCGTGGCGGAGGTGATGAGCAGCCCATGCGCGGGGATGGCGATGCTCTGGATGAACGCTTCCGTCGGGTCGAGCATGTGCGAGAGCAAGGCGATGTCGCGGTCGGTCCCGGCCTCGCGGTCGAGGCGCAGGAACTCGATGCGCGCCGGGCGCTGGCCGGGGGCGGGTTCGTTGCCCAAGCCGTCTAGGATGCGCGTCCAGGCGGAAAGCGGGTCCATGCCCCGGCGCTTCAGCCCGCGCGCGATGCCCTCCAGCCGTTGGCGCACGGTCTCCTCCAGTTCCGGGTCAGTCTCCAGCCGGTCCAGCATATGCTCGCGCAGCGCCTCCAGCGGCGCGCGCAGTTCAGCCAGGGCGCGGGAGAGGGTTTGTGCCGCGGGCAATATGTCCGGGTTCAGCGGGTGCAAATCGCCCTCGAATCCCACGGCCCCGTTCAGCTCGCTCTCCTTGGCGCGGGCGCGGAGCTGTTCGCGCAAGGCTCGCAGCAGCGCCTCGGCCGGGTTGTTGTCCGGTTCCAGCTCCGGGTCGAGCCGGGTGGAGAACATCGGTGCGGGCAGGGCCTTCGCCGCCTTCAGCGCTGCTTCCACATGTTTTTTGGTGGTGTCGTCGGTGGCGGCGAGATCCTCCAGCCGCCGGGCGAGGCCACGGGCGCGTGAGCGTGTGCCCTCGGCCCCCAGCAGCCAGCGCCGCAGTTCAGCCATGGCGGCGCCGGAAAGCTCCACGGAGAAGGCGCTATCCGCCGCGTCGAAGATATGATGCCCTTCGTCGAACACGTAGCGCGTGGGCACGTAATCGTCGTCCAGCCCGCCCCACACGGCCTGGGCCATCACCAGCGCATGGTTGGCGATGACGAGATCAGCCTCCCGCGCATTGCGCACCACGCGCTCGATGACGCAGGTGGAGAAATGCGGGCAGGCGGCATGGATGCACTCGCCGCGCCGGTCGGCGATTTGCGCGAGCAGCCCGCCGCCGAAGAGTTCGGCGAACCAGCCGGGCAGGTCGCCGCCGAAGAGATCGCCATCGGCGCTGGCCATGGCCCAGCGGGCAATCAGCCCCAGCGGCGTGGCGTAGCGCTCCACGCCCGAGGCGTCCTCGAAATTCAGCAGGCAGAGATAATTCTCCCGTCCCTTGCGCAGCACCACCTTCAACGCGCCGGGCAGGCGGCTGGCCTCCTGTTCGATCTGCCGTTGCAGATGCCGCGTATAGGTGGAGACCCACACCGCGCCCTTGTTCTGCTCGGCCCAGAGCGAGGCGGGGGCGAGGTAGCCCAGCGTCTTGCCCGTGCCGGTCCCGGCCTCGGCGATGACCACATGCGGGCTGCCCTCAACGAGGCGTGGCGCGAAGGCCTCCGTCGCGGCCGAGGCGAAATCCGCCTGGGCCGGGCGCTGTTCGGCCCCAGGCCCCAGCAGCGTGGCGAGCCGTGCGCGCGCCTGGGCTGAGGTGACGGGGAAAGACGATGGCGGCGGCCGGGGGGCGACTTCCTCCCATTTCGGCAGGCGTTTGCCCAGGCGCATGGCCATGCCGTCCGGCCGGGCATGGGGCTGGCCGAGGGCCGCCAGCACGTAAGGCGCCCAGCCCCAGCCAAATTCCCCCATGCGCGCGGCCAAGCCAGGGGCATCGCGGTTGGCGGGCGTGTCCTTGCCCGCCGCCAGCCGGGCGAGCAGCGCCTCGGCCATTTCCGCCAGCGCCAGCGCGGCGGAGTCGAGGCTCTGCGGCACGTCCATCTCCAGCGCGCGGGCGAGTCCGGCGGGGGTGGGGGCGAGCGTTTGCGCCGGGCAGACGAAGGCGAAGAGTTCCAGCAAGTCCAGCAGCTGGATTGCCGGATTGCCGAGGCGCTTGAGCGTGACCGGCCCATGCACCACCAGGGCGGAATCCTGCCCAAGCTGGCGCGCCACGGTGCCCAGCTTCAGCGGGGCCACCACGCCATCCGTGCCGAGGATGACGGCGCGGCCATGTCCGGCCACCAAAGCGGGCAGGGGAGGGAGAATCGGCATTCCTGGTTGTTATACGGGCTTGTTCACGGTTTGTCTCGCCTCAACCACACACCCCCAGTTGCGGGTCTGCCGTTCCGGTTCTAGAGCAAGCGCACCATGAGCGAAAATACACAAACCTCTCTGTCCTGGCCCTTCCGTGAAGCTGAACGTATCGCCGAGCGCCTGAAACAGAAAGGCAAGGACCACGCGCTGTTCGAGACCGGCTACGGTCCCTCCGGCCTGCCGCATATCGGCACGTTCGGCGAGGTGGCGCGCACTTCCTGGGTTCGCAAGGCGTTCACCGATCTTACCGGCCTGCCCTCGCGCCTGCTCGCCTTTTCGGACGACATGGACGGCCTGCGCAAAGTGCCCGAGAACGTGCCCAACAAGGACATGCTGCGCCAGCATCTCGGCAAGCCGCTGACCCGCATCCCCGACCCGTTCGGTAAGTTTGAGAGCTTCGGCGCGCATAACAACAACATGCTGCAGGAATTCCTGCGCGCCTTCGATTTCGAGTTCGAATTCGCCTCCGCCTCCGATTACTACGCCTCCGGCCGGTTCGACGATGCGCTGCTGCACGTGTTGCGCCACCACCAGGAGATCGTCGACATCATCCTGCCCACGCTGGGCTCCGAGCGCGCGGCCACCTATTCGCCGATCCTGCCCATCCACCCGCGCACCGGCGTGGTCATGCAGGTGCCCATCGACAAGGTGGACGTGGAGCACGGCACCGTGTTCTGGACCGACCCGGACACTGGCGCGAAGTTCGAGACCTCCGTGCTGGGCGGTGCGGCCAAGCTGCAATGGAAGGCCGACTGGGCCATGCGCTGGTACGCGCTGGATGTG
This sequence comes from Acidocella sp., assembly GCA_027451225.1. GTDB lineage: Bacteria > Pseudomonadota > Alphaproteobacteria > Acetobacterales > Acetobacteraceae > Acidocella. The sequence goes on from DAIDJU010000053.1 coordinate 11,597, forward strand.
GACTACGAAATGTCCGGCAAGGATCTGATCCCGTCGGTGAAGCTGTCGTCCGACATCGTGCGCGCCCTGGGCAAGGAGCCGCCGGTGACGCTCACCTACGAGCTGTTCCTGGACGATAAGGGCCAGAAGATTTCCAAGTCCAAGGGCAATGGCCTGTCCATCGAGGAATGGCTGACCTATGCGCCCAAGGAATCCCTGGCGCAGTTCATGTATCACGCCCCGCAGCGCGCCAAGCGTCTGTTCTTCGATGTCATCCCCCGCGCCACGGACGATTACATCAACAACGTCGCGGTTCTGCCCAAGGCCGAGAAGCCGCATGACAACCCGGCCTGGCACATCCATGGCGGCGTGCTGCCCGAGCATGCGGGCTCGCCGATCAGCTTCACCATGCTGCTCAACCTCGCCTCGGTGAGCAATGCGGACAGCCCGGAGATGCTCTGGGGCTTTATCCGCGCCTATATGCCCGAGGCCAATGCCGAGACCGATCCGTTCCTGGCCAAGCTGGTGCACCACGCGGTTGCCTACACCAAGGATTTCGTGATCCCGGCCAAGCAGTTCCGCAGCCCCACCGATGTGGAGCGCGGCGCGCTGGTGGATCTGGCCGAGAGCCTGAAAGCCAACGAGCAGGCCAGCCATAAGGGCGAGACCGAGGCGGAAAAGCTGCAGAACCTTGTTTACGAGGTCGGCAAGCGCCATCCCTTCGCGCCGCTGAAATCCTGGTTCGATTGTCTGTATCAGGTGTTGCTCGGCACGCCGGAAGGCCCGCGCTTTGGCGGCTTCATCGCCCTGTACGGTGTGGAGCGCAGCATCGCGCTGATCGAAACCTCCCTGGCCCGCGGCTAAGCCAGCCTTAAGGCGCGGGCCATGCGGCGCAAAGCGCTAAAATACCTGCCGCCGGTGCTTGGCCTGCTGGTGCTGGCCGGCGCCGCGGTGGGGTTGCGCGGGGCGCTGAAGAAACTCAGCCTCGCGGACATCCTCGCAGCCCTTGAGGCCACACCGCGCGAGCATATCCTGCACGCGGTGCTGGCGCTGGCGCTCAGCTTCTGCATCATGTGCGCCTACGATTTGCCGGGCGTGCTGTTCGCCCGGCGGAGCGAGACATTCCCCCGGCTTGGCCTGCACCGCGTCGGGCTGGCCTCGTTCTGCGCCTATACGCTGAGCCATGTGCTGGGCGCGCCGGCCATTTCCGCCGCCGCCATCCGTGTGCGGCTTTACGCGCAATGGGGCGTGCCGGGGCGCGGCATTACCCGCATTGTCGCGCTCTCGGGCACCAGCTTTACCCTTGGCCTCGCCTCGCTGCTGGGTACGTTCCTGCTGCTGCGGCCCGATGCCATGCCCGGCTTCGGCAATGCCGGGCCGGAGGTGCTGCGTTTGGCCGGGCTGGTTCTTATCTGCATCCCTGTCGCCTATGTCGCGGCGGCGCATGGGCGCAGCGCCATTCGGCTGCTGGGGCGCGAGATTCCGCTGCCCGGATCGCGCCTCGCCATCGCCCAGATCTTCATCTCCTGCGCCGATATCGCGGCGACCAGCGCCATACTCTACGCCGTGCTGCCCCCCACGCCGGGCTTGGGCTACCCGCTGGTGCTCAGCCTCTATCTCGCCGCCTTCGCCTCTGGCGCTTATTCCGGCCTGCCGGGCGGGGTGGGGGTGTTCGATTCCGTGTTGCTGCTCGGTCTTTCCGCCTATCTGCCCACGGCAGATGCGCTGGGGGCTATTCTGTTGTTCAGGGTCATGTATTTTCTGGCGCCGGCGTGCATAGGCGGACTCTGCTACGCCGCACATGAGCTGTGGGCGCATACGCAAGCGCCGGGAGAAACAAAATGAGCATGCAACAGACGATCACGCCCGTGGACGGCCGGGTCTATGCCGAGCGTCCCTTCGCGGGCGAGAACCATATCAACGCGGTGCTGGACAATGCGGTAAAAGCGCAGGCGCAATGGGCGCTGACCACGCTGGAAGAGCGCGCGGCCCTTTGCTCCAAATTCTGCGACGCGCTGCTGACGCATATCGACGAGATCGCCCTGGAACTGGCCTGGCAGATGGGCCGCCCGGTCTCCCAGGCGCCGGGCGAGGTGCGCACCTGCATCGACCGCGCCCGCTACATGATCGCCGAAGCCCCGGCCGGTCTCGCGAACCTCGACCCCGGCCCGAAGGACGGCTTCAAGCGCTACGTGAAGCGCACGCCGCTGGGGGTGATCTTTGTCATCGCGCCGTGGAACTACCCGCTGCTCACCGCGGTCAACTCCATCGTGCCCGCGATCATGGCGGGCAACACCGTGGTGCTGAAGCACGCGGCGCAGACGCAGCTGGTGGCCGAGCGCTTCCAGCAGGCTTTCGACGAGGCCGGGCTGCCGCATGGCGTGTTCCAGCACATCCATGTGGCCGGCTCCACCGCCGAAAAGCTAGTGAAGGATGCCCGCATCGCGCATGTGAACTTCACCGGCTCGGTGCCGGTGGGCCATGCCGTCTCCCGCGCGGCGGCGGACCGGTTTATCGGTGTGGGGCTGGAGCTGGGCGGCAAGGACCCCGCCTATGTCCGCACCGATGCGGATGTCGGCTTCGCGGTGGACAACCTCATCGACGGCGCATTCTTCAACTCCGGCCAGTCCTGCTGCGGCATCGAGCGCATCTACGCGCATGAGAGCGTGTTCGAGGAGTTCGTGGAACGCGCCGTGGCCTTTACCAACACCTATCGCCTGGGCGACCCGACCGTGGCTGAGACCAATATCGGCCCGGTGGTGTCCGCCAAGGCGGCGGGGTTCATCCGCGGCCAGGTGGACGACGCCGTGAGCCAGGGTGCGCGCGCGCTCATTGATCCCAAGACCTTCGCGGCGGATCAGGCGGGCACGGCCTATATGGCGCCGCAAATCCTCATCAATGTGGATCATTCGATGCGCGTGATGACCGAGGAGACCTTCGGCCCCATCGTCGGCATCATGAAGGTCCGGGATGACGAGGAAGCCATCCGCCTGATGAATGACAGCGAATACGGCCTCACCGCCGCGATCTTCACGCGTGACGTGACCGCCGCCGAGCGCATCGGCGACCGTGTGGAAACCGGCACCGTGTTCCTCAATCGCTGCGACGCTCTGGACCCGGCACTCCCCTGGGTGGGGGTGAAGGATACCGGGCGCGGCTACACGCTTTCGCGCTGGGGCTACGAAACGCTGACGCGCCCCAAGAGCTACCATCTGCGTCTGCCGGCTTAAAAAACCAACACAAGTTTGGGTGCAGCTTTTTTCAAAAAGCTGCACTTACAAGATGTCCAAAACAAAAGGCCGGAGGATTTTTCCTCCGGCCTTTTTCAGTAGCGCTTGCCCGGCTGATCAGTTGCCGGAATTGTCGCTGCTGTTGCTCAGCCCGATGCCGATGAACAGCGCCTGGCCCTGGCGGATGATGCGCAGTGCCAGCGCGCCGCTGCCGCTCTTGCGCGCGGCGGCAATGGCGGCGACGGCTTCATCTGGCGTGCTCACGTTGGTGGCGCCCACGCCCACCAGCAGGTCGCCCGGCTGCAGCCCGGCCTGATCCGCCAGCGAATTCGGCTTCACCGCGGTGATCACGGTGCCGCTTGCGCTATCGGGCAGGTTGAGCTGGTTGCGCGCATCCGGGGTCAGCGGCGCCAAAGTAAGGCCCAGCGCGCCCTGCTGCCCGGTGCTGGAGTTGCCGCCGCCATTCTGCTGGAAGCCGGCATCCGGGTTGGCGGGCATCGTCGTTACCGACACGGAGACGGTGTCCTGCTTGCCGTTGCGCAGATACACGATGTCGGCCTTGTGGTTGGGGTCGACATTGGCGATGTCGCTGGCCAGATCGCCAGGGCTGGTCACGGTCTGGCCGTTGACGCTGGTGATCACGTCGCCCGGCTTCAGCCCGGCCTTCTCGGCGGGGCTGCCCGGCGAGATGGCGGCCACCAGGGCGCCGTCCTTGGCCGGATTGTCGGTGGGCAGGCCGAGCGCCTGGGCCATCTGCGGCGAGATCTGCTGCGCCGCGACGCCGAGATAGCCGCGCACCACCTTGCCGTTGCTGATGAGCTGGGTGACCACGCGCTTGATCATGTCCGACGGGATGGCGAAGCCGATGCCCACGGAGCCGCCGGAAGGCGACAGGATGGCGGTGTTCACGCCGATCACCTCGCCCTTCTGGTCGAAGAGCGGGCCACCGGAATTACCCTCGTTGATCGGCGCGTCGATCTGGATGAACTTGTCATACGGGCCGTCGCCGATATCGCGGCTCAGCGCGGAGACGATACCCGCCGTCACCGTGCCCTCGAGCCCGAACGGGTTGCCCATGGCCACCACCCATTCGCCCGGCACCACCGAGGCGGAGGGCCCAAGCTCGACATAAGGCAGCGGATGCCCGGCATTGATCTTCAGCACCGCGAGGTCGGTCTTGGCGTCGGTGCCCAGGATCTTGGCGGGGTAGGTGTTGCCGTCCGAGAGGGTGACGGTGACCGTGCGCGCGCCCTTCACCACATGATTGTTGGTGACGATGGTGCCGTTCTGGTCGATGATGAAGCCCGAACCCTTGGCTTCCACCGCCTGCGGCTGCTGCGGCGTGCCGAAGGCGAAGGGGAAACCGGGCGGGAAGCCGGGGATCTGCGGGAAGCCAGGCGGCAGGCCGTTCTGGTTCTGGCTGCCGCCGTTATCGTCCTGGTTGTCCGAGGCTTGGTCGAGTTTCAGATGCACATCGACCGACACCACGGCGGGCGCCACATGCTTCACGAGGCCGGAGAAATCCGGCACCGGGGTGAAGCTCTGCTGCACGGCCGTGGTTTCATCCAGAGATGCGTCCGCCGCATGAGCCGGGGTGACGGGCAGGCCGGCCAGGGCGGTAACGCCTAAGAGGGCCAACGTGAGCGCGGTGCCGCGGGTAAAGGATTTACGCATGTCTTGTGTGGTCTCCTGCGGTAAAAATTTTTGACTTATCGCTGTCTAATTTCTGTACTGTGACATAAATGCCACAATAACGATAAGCGCTCAATGTCCGGGGGCTAGGGGTTACATTTCTTCACGGCGTGCAAAACCGGGCGAAAATTAGAGTGATGGACTTAATCAACGGTTCATCAGCACGGGTAGCTGGGCGTTTTCCAGTATATGGCGGGTGGTGCCGCCCAGGATAAGCTGGCGCAGCCGCGAGGCGGTGGAATACGCGCCCATGGACATCAGATCCGCCCCGAATGCCGCCGCCGCCGCCAGCAGCCCCGCACCGGTGATGCGGTTGATGGCGGAAAAGCGCGCGACATCGGCGCTGACGCCATGGTGCGAGATATATTGCGCCACTTCCTCCCCGCTGGGGCCGGGCTTGGCGTAATCCTCCGAGACCAGGATACGCACGGCCTCGGCCTGACGCACGAAGGGCATGACCGAGGCCAGGGCCGAGGCGGCGTTGGCGGTGCCATTCCAGGCGATGGCCACGCGCTTGCCGATGCTCTGTGGCGGCACGGTGGGGGCCAGCAGCACGGGCCGCCCGGAATCGAACAGCACGGCATGCAGCGCATCGGCGGCGGAGACATCCTCCCCCGCCTGCGGATGCGGCACGATGGTGAGGTCCGCCAGCCGCGCCTTGAAGGCGATGACCTGCTCCTCCCGCCCGGTGACGGTGGTGAAGCAGGTGCTCGGCTCGTCGCGCCCGCGCTGGGCGGTGCTGATCGGCACTTCGGCGGCTTCGGCCGCCTGTTCGAACATTTCGCACAGCAGCTTCGCGCGCGCGCCGCCCTCGCGCTCGGTGGCGGTGAGCATGTCCTCGATGAGCGCGCCGGAAAGCCCCTCTCCGGCGAAGGGGGCGATATCGCGCGCATCGGGCTGGATGTGCAGCACCTGCAAATGGGCGTTCCACATCCTGGCCAGCATCAGCCCGGTTTGCAGGGCGGGCTGGGCCGAGGCCGGATCGCTCACCGGCAGCAGAAATTTGCGTACCGACATCTTCGCCCCTCCTGGGTTCGGTTACGCCGATATTGGCGCGCCCCTTCGCCGGAATGCAATCTCCGCCCCTACAGCATGTCCCGCAGGCGGAACCATGTGGTGGCCGCCAGCAGGGCAGGGGTGCGGAAGGCCCGCCCGCCGGGGAACTTGGCATGCGGGATGCGGGCGAACACGTCGAACCGCTCCGCCTGCCCGGCGATGGCCTCCGCCGCTAGCTTGCCCGCCAGCCCCGTCAGCGCCACGCCATGCCCCGAGAAGCCATGCGTGAACAGGATGTTCGGCGCGAGCCGCCCGAAATGCGGGGCGCGGTTGACGGTAATGTCCACATTCCCGCCCCAGACGAACTCCACTTTGGCGTCCTTGAGTTGCGGGAACACCCGCACGGCCCGGCGCAGCATGGAAGCGCCGAGGCTCGGCGGCGGCAGGGTGGAGTAGGAGACGCGCCCGCCGAACAACATGCGGTCATCGGCCGAGCGGCGGAAATAATCGAGCACGAAGTTGAGATCCGCCACCGCCTCGTTGCCGGGGATCAGGCCGGGAACATCCGCGCGCGGCTCCGTGGCCATGATATAGGTGCCCACCGGCATGATGTAGCCGGCAATCCCCTCCAGCAGCCCGTTAAGGTAAGCCCCGCCCGCCACCAGCAGATATTTGGCCCGTACCTTATGCGGCCCCACCTGCAAGGTGAGCGTGTCGCCCTGTTCAAGATTCGTGACCTTGGCCCCGGCATAGAGCTTGGCCCCCGCCGCCTGCGCGGCCTTGGCCAGCCCCAGCGTGTAGTTCAGCGGGTGGATATGGCCGGAGATGCCATCTTCCAGCGCCGCCAGATAGCGCGGGCTGTTGAGGCGCGCGCGCAACTCCGCCCCCTCCAGCAGCCGCCCCACCGGCGCGCCGAGGCTCGCCAGTTCCTCCTGCTCCACGCGCAGATCCCGCACCTGGCGTGGCTTGATGGCGGCGTGCAGATAGCCGCGCACCGGATCGGCGGGGATGGCGAAGCGCTCGATCTGCGTGTGCAGCAGATCCACCGCCTCGAGGGACATGTCCCAGAGGCGTTTGGTTGTCGCGGCGTCGGTCAGGTGCTTGAGCTTGTGCAGCGAGCAGCCGAAGCCGGGAAGCACCTGCCCGCCATTGCGCCCGGAAGCGCCCCAGCCGATATCCTCAGCCTCCAGCAAGGCCACCGAATAGCCCCGCTCGGCCAGATGCAGCGCCGCCGAAACCCCGGTGATGCCGCCGCCGATAACGGCGGCATCCACGGTTACGTCACCCGCCAAGGTATCGGCGGCAAAATCCACACGCCGTGTGGCGTGGTAGTAGTTGTTCAACATGATTTGCCGCTCCGGTTAGACGTTGAGCAGCAGGTGTTCACGCTCCCAGGAGGAGATGACGCGCAGATAGGTTTCGTACTCGATGCGTTTGACCGCCACCAGCACGTCCACCATCTTCTCGCCCAGCACATCGCGCATCGGCTGGCTGTTGGCCATCAGGTCCAGCGCATGGGAAAGCTCGCGCGGCAGGGTGTACTCGCCCGAATAGGCCGAGCCGATCTGCGGTTCCGTCGGCGCCAGTCCTTCGACCATGCCGAGATAGCCGCAGGCCAATGTTGCCGCGAAGGCGAGATACGGGTTGGCGTCCGCCCCCGGCACGCGGTTTTCCACGCGCATGGCGTTGGGTTCGCCAAACGGCACGCGCAGGCCGCAGGTGCGGTTGTCGTACCCCCATTGCAGGTTGATCGGCGCGTTGGAGAAGCGCGTGAGCCGGCGGTAGGAGTTCACGTTCGGCGCGAAGATCGGCATCACCGCCGGGATGTATTTCTGCAAGCCCGCCAGATAGCTCTTGAACAGCGGGCTGGCTTTGCCATCCGGCCCGGCGAACAGGTTCTCGCCCGTCTTCGGGTCCACGATGCTCTGGTGCACATGCATGGCCGAGCCGGGCTCGCCGCCCATCGGCTTGGACATGAAGGTGGCGTAGATGTTGTGGCGCAGCGCCACCTCACGCACCGTGCGCTTGAACAGGAACACCTGGTCGGCCAGATGCAGCGGGTTGCCATGCAGGAAGTTGATTTCCACCTGCGCCGCGCCTTCCTCATGGATCAGCGTGTCGAGATCCATCTCCTGAAGATCGCAGAAATCGTACATTTCCTCGAAGAGCGGATCGAACTCGTTCACCGCGTCCACCGAGTAGGATTGCCGCCCGGTCTCCTGGCGGCCGGAGCGGCCCACGGGCGGCACCAGCGGGTAATCGGGGTCGGTATTGCGGGCCACGAGGTAGAATTCCAGCTCCGGCGCCAGCACCGGCTTCCAGCCCTTCTCCTCGTACAGCTTGAGCACGCGCTGCAGGACTTGCCGAGGCGCCATCGGCACCGGCGTGCCGTTCGCGTATTGGCAATCGTGAATAATCTGCGCGGTCGGCTCATGTGCCCAGGGCACGAGGCGGACAGTGCTGGCATCGGGGATCAGCTTGATGTCGATGATCGCCGGATCTGTGAGCTTGTCTTCCGGGTCGTCCGGGTATTCGCCAGTCACGGACTGGATGAAAATCGCTTCCGGCAGGCGCGGCGCGCCGCTTTGGAAGAATTTCTGCGCTGGCATGATCTTGCCGCGCGGGATGCCGGTGATGTCCGGCACCAGACATTCGACTTCGGTAATCCGATGCTCGTCGAACCACTCTTTCAGATTAACTTGTTCATTGCTCATGTTGTCCTCGATAGGCGGGCGGCGTCCGGGATTGAGCGCCGCCGTCGGAACGGCGCCCCGCGGGTGCGGAGCGCCGGCTCAGTTTACTGGAGTACGCTGGTCCAGATCTGGTTGAACAGCTTGTACTGGGCGCCGCGCAGCGGGGCGAGGAAGACGAGACGCTGCATCTCCTCGGGGCTGGGGTTGAGCAGCTTGCTGGCGAGAATGCCGCTCAGCTGCTTCTGCGAGGCCGCGTTCGGGCTGGCATATTGGTTGAAATTGGAAAGGGTCGCGCCGTTATTGGCGTCCAGGATGAAGTTGATGAATTGCAGCGCCAGCTCAGGGTGCGGCGCATGGGTGGGGATGGCCATGGTGTCCACCCAGATCTCGGCGCCTTCCTTGGGCAGGAAGAACTTGAGGCTCTTGCAGGAGCCGTCGCCATAGCACTGGCCGATATCGCCGTTATACGCCATGGCGGCGGCGATCAGCCCGCTCTTCATCTGGTCGCGCGCCGGGGTTTCATCGACAAACCCGGCGAAGTTCGAGCGCTTCTTGGTCTGCTCGATCAGCTTGGCCGCGGCGATCCACTGGCTCTTCTCGGAACAGTTGAAGCCGTAGCCGAGATAGGCGCAGGCAGCGCCGATCTGGTCGCGCCCCTCGCCCTTGGGGATCACGAACGGATAGTTCGGGTTCATCTTCGGGTCGAACAACAGGCCCCAGCCGGTGCCGGGGTCTTTGATCTTGGCCGGGTCGTACACGATGCCCGTGGTGCCCCACTGATACGGGATGGAGTAGGCGTCGTTCTGGTCGTAATCAGGGTTCTGGAACTTCGTGGCCAGGTTGGTGAAGTTCGGCAGCTTGGAATGGTCGAGCGTCTGGATCAGCCCTTCATCCTGCAACTCCGGCACGTAGTAGGAGGAGGGAACCACCACGTCGTACTGCGAATCACCGCCCGCGCGCAGCTTGGCTTCCAGCTCGGCGTTGCTCTCGTAATCGGTCTCCACGACCTTGCAGTTGCACTGCGCCTCGAAGGATTTGATCAGGCCGGGGTCGATATAGTCGGACCAGATGAACAGGTTCAGCGTCGGTTGCCCGGCATGCGCGGCGGGGGCCGCGAGGCCAAGCGCGATCGCGCCCGCGGCGATGTAAGACAGGAATTTCATGAGATGCTTCCTCTTGCTGCGAACTGGCCCGCGCGGTCGCGGTGCCGTGTGATGAAGAAATGGATGAGCGCCAGCAGAATGATGGTGCCGATCATCAGCGTGCCGATGGCGTTGATCTCGGGCGAGATGCCCTTACGGGCGATGGCGCCGTAGATATAGATCGGCAGTGTGACGCTGCCCGGGCCGGAGGTGAAGAAGCTGATGGTGAAGTCGTCGATGGACAGGGTGATGCCAAGCATGAACCCGCCGATGATCGCCGGCTGTACTAAGGGGATGATGAGATAGAGAAAGCTCTTGAGGCCGTTGGCATAAAGATCGTTGGCGGCGTCGAACAGATAGCGGTCCAGCCCGGCGAGGCGCGCATATACCGTAAGGGCGACATATGGCACCTGGAAGGTGATATGCGCGATGATCATCGTCTCCAGCCCTGCACCCAGCATGCCGGTGGCGTTGTGGACGAGGTTGAAGAAGATCAGCTCCGAGATGCCGAACACGAGGCTCGGCATGATGATCGGCGTGTAGATGATCAGGCTGGGGATATGCGCCAGCACGCCCTTGGCGTTGGGCGTGCGGAAGCGGCATAGCCCGTAGCCCAGCAGCGTGCCGAGCGCGGTGGAGGTGATGGCCGAGCCGATGGCGAGGATGAGCGAGCGGCGCAGGGCGGAGAACACGTCGCCATCGTGCAGCAGCAGGTTATAGGCGTGCAGCGAATGGCCGGCCTCGTTCGGCGCGGGCGCGAAGGAGTAATACGCCACCAGCGCCAGCGGCGTGTAGAGCAGCGCGTAAAGCGGCCAGGAAATGCCCGAGAGGGCGTAGCGTACGCCGCGCGGGATCATATCGTGACCTCCTCGGCCCCGCCCAGCTTACGGGTGAGGATGCGGAAGCCCACCAGCCCCATGCCGGTGAAGACGAGCATGATGATGGTCAGCGCCGCGCCATAGGGCCAGTCCGGCGTTTCGGTGAACTGGTTGGCGATCAGCGAGCCGATCATCAGCGCTTTGTCCCCGCCCAGCAACTGCGGCACCACGTAGTCGCCGAAGGCCGGGATGGCGACGAAGATGACGCCCGAGAGCAGGCCGGGGAGCGTCTGCGGAAACACCGCATGCCAGAACAGCCGCAGGCCCGAGGCGTAGAGGTCGCGCCCGGCTTCCACCAGCGTCCAGTCCAGCTTCTCGGCCGAGGCATAGAGCGGCACGATCATGTAGGGCAGGTAGTTATAGGCAAGCCCGGTGGTAACGGCGAAGCTGCCCGGGGCGAGGCCGAGATCGGGCGGCACGGCATGCAGCAGATGCGCCGCCCAGGAGACCGGCGCGTTGGGGCCGAGCAGTTCCAGCCACGCATAGGTGCGCACCACTTGGTTGGTCCAGGAGGGCAGCACGATGAACAGCAGCAGCAGCGGGCGCAGATCCTCGCGCTGGCTGAGGATGAAGAACACCAGAGGGTAGGACAGCGCGGCTGAAACCAGCGTGGCGGTTCCGGCCTGCCCCAGGGAGCGCAGGAAGATGGTGATATTGCCCGGATCCCAGCCGAGCAGCGAATACCCCGCCACTTGCTGGAAGGGCTGCACGGAGAGCGGCAGCACCGGCGCGCCGTAATCATCCGACGAGAAGAACGCGATGCCCAGCAGCACGGCGCTGGGGATCAGCAGGAAAAGCATGATCCAGACCAGCCCCGGCCCGGAGGTGACCCACAGCCGCAAACGCTGCCGCCCGGCCTCGATCTCCTGCTCGGTTTTCAAGGCGCCGCTCATGGTGAGATCAGCATGATATTGTCAGGCTTCAGCTCCACGGCCACCGGCTCGCCGGGCCGCCAGCTGCGCTCGGCGGCCTGGTTGTTGGTGTCGAACGCCAGTACGGATTGCCCGCCCGCCAGCTCGATGCGGTATTGCGTCGAGGCTCCCATATAAATGGCTTCGCGCACCGTGCCGAGGAACAGATTGGCGCGATCCTTGGGGACGGCGGTGTCGTTGTAGATCCAGATCTTCTCGGGCCGGATCATCGCCATGCTCGCGCCGTTCAGCGGTGCGGCGATGCCCAGCTCGCCGATTGGCGAGGCGGCGCTATGCGGGCCGGTGGGGGTGATGGGCCAGATGTTCGACAGGCCCAGGAACTCCGCCACGAACACGTTCCGGGGCTTCTCATACACATCCAGCACCGGGCCGACCTGCTCCAGTCTGCCCTGGCTCATCACCCCGATACGGTCGGACATCACCAGCGCCTCGTGCTGGTCGTGGGTAACGAAGATGAAGGTCATCCCTAAGCGTTTCTGCATGCGCAGCAGCTCGATCTGGAGCTCGCTGCGCAGCTTGGCGTCCAGCGCGGAGAGCGGCTCGTCCAGCAGCACCACGTCCGGCTCGTTCACCAGGGCGCGGGCCAGGGCCACGCGCTGGCGCTGCCCGCCCGAAAGCTGGGCGGCGCTGCGGGTGGCGAACTGGCCGATCTGCATCATCTCCATCACGGCGTTCACGCGCTTCTTGCGCTCGGGCGTCTTCACGCCCTTCATGCGCAGGCCGAAGCCGATATTCTGCTCCACGTTGAGATGCGGAAACAGCGCGTAGGACTGGAACACCGTGTTCACCGCGCGCTTATGCGCCGGCACGTCCTCCATATCCTTGCCCGAGATCAGGATCTTGCCCTCATCCGGGGTTTCGAACCCGGCGAGCATGCGCAGCAGCGTCGTCTTGCCGCAGCCCGAGGGACCAAGAAGCGTGAAAAACTCACCGGCATGGATTTCAAGGTCCACATGGTCCACGGCGGGGGTGGAGCCGGTGAAAATCCGGGTGATGCCACGGATGGAAATAGCGCCGCGCTTGGGCGGATGGAGGGTGGCGGTGGGAACCGAGGCAGACATCAGGGGCCTGCCTGGACGGTTTGGTTGCGGAAATTAGTTCCGGACGGCTTGATCGCCCACAGCACGTAAAACCCCAAAATTGTTGGCTTTTGGAGTGTGGCTTAGGCCCCCTTTGGCCGTCAAGAATAATTGGATGATGTTTTTTGGAGGTTTCACGTTTTTCGTTGCGCGCGAGAATATTGCCCGCGTAGCATTGTTGAAAATCCTAAACGTGCGGATCATAAGGAGATTATGCCGGCAGCCCTGCAGAACGATGACACGTTGGACGATATCGGCACCAGGCTGAAGCTGGTGCGGCAGATTTTCGGGCTGACCCAGCGTGAGCTGGCCCGTCGGGCAGGGGTGACGAATGGGGCGATCTCGCTGATCGAACAGAACCGGGTCAGCCCGTCCATTTCCTCGCTCAAGAAGATCCTGGACGGAATTCCGCTCTCGCTGGCGGATTTCTTCACGCTCAATTTTTCGTCGTCCGACAGCGTGTTCTTCACCGGGGAGGAACTGACCGAGATCTCCTACGATCCGGCGATTTCCATGCGCATGGTCGGCCGCAAGGTGAAGGACCGCTCGTTGCAAATGCTGAGCGAGACCTACCAGCCCGGCGCCGATACAGGGGACGCCATGCTCCGCCACGCGGGCGAGGAATGCGGCATCGTGGTCTCGGGCAGTGTAATCCTGACCGTGGGCGTGCAGGAGCGCGTGCTTAACCCCGGCGACGCCTATTACTTCCGGTCGGACATCCCGCACCGCTTCCGCAACCCAGGGCCGGAGCCCTGTGTGCTGATCAGCGCCAACTCGCCGCCATCGTTCTAGCCATGGCGCGTCTCACGGGTGGGTGCCTCTGCGGCGCTGTAACCTACAGCCTGGAGTACCTGCCGGGGGATGTCGCCGATATCTGTTTCTGCCGGGAGTGCCGAAAGGCCAGCGGTGCGGCGTCGCTGCCCTGGGTGCAGGTGCCGCCCTCGCGCTTTCGCGTCACCAAGGGGCGGGCGAGGGGCTATGCCTCATCCGCGCACGCCACCCGCTGGTTCTGCCCCGATTGCGGCGGCCCGCTTTACATGACCGACGATGAGGGCCGCTCGGTCGGCGTCACCCTCGGCTCGCTGGACGCCCCCGAGGCGATCCGCCCCACCGTGCAGGGCTGGGTGTGCGAGCGCGTCTCCTGGCAGGCGTGGGATGAAACCCTGCCCGCCTACGAGAAAGCCCCGCCTTACGACCTCTGAGCCCGTCGGAGCGTGGCAAGCACCGGGGCGGCGAGCACCAGCGCCTCGATATTCCAGATGACGAAGACGAGATTGCTCGGCCCCTCAACCACCATGTCGGCCAGGGCCAGCACGGCCAGGGCGGCGGCGGCGGCGATTTCCTCCCAGCCCACCTGCTGTGGCTTGTCCTTGCTCCAGAAGCGCAGCACGGCGGCGATGACGGGGATGATGAAGACCGGCGTCGGCGCGTCGCGGTAGCGGCCGTCGAACACCAGCAGCGCCTGGAAGATGGCGGCCGAGACCAGGAAGACGAACCACAGGCTGTCATAGTTCACGCTCAGGCGGAACCGGCGCAGCCCCGCCAGCACGGCGGCTCCGGTGGTCACGGGCGGCAGCGTCCGCCCGGTCAGCATGGCCTCGGCCCGGCGGATGACCAGCAGCGCGAACAAGGCTTGCAGCGGCAGGTTCACCAGCGCGTCGAGCAGCATCCAGGTCTCGAAGGGCAGGCTGGCTTCCCGTGGGGTGAACAGCACGCCCAGATGCTGCCAGTACACATGCAAATAGGGCAGGGTGCCGACACAGGCCACGGCCAGCCCATTGCCCAGCGCGAAGGCAGGCAGGGCGAGGCGCAGGTTGCGAAACCCCACGGCGGCGAACAGCAGCACTCCGGCCAGGGCCGCGAACCCGGCATACCAGGGCCATTGCGGGTTCTCCACCACTGGGCCGTTGAGGGGGAATTTCGGCTGGCGTCCGGCGGTCCAGATACCCCAATTCGCCCCGGCCACGCCCTCGGAGGTCTTCCAGTTCTGGTCGAAGGCTTCGATCAGATTGTAATCCACCCCATCGCGTGCCGCGAGCATGGCGAAGCGGCGGAGGAACACGGCCTCCTGCACGCGCCCGGTGGCGGCGGGGCCGCGCCAGCGCCCGGCCGAGGGCCAGCCCGTCTCGCCGATGGAAATCTGCTTGCCGGGGAACATCGCCTTGAACTGCTCGGTGGTGGTCTGGATTTCGGCCAGGGCGTCGTCCACGCTCAGCGGGGTGTCCTCCCAGTAGGGTAGGAAGTGGATCATCACCACATCCACATGCGGCGCGACCTGCGGGAATTTCTTCCAGAAATCGGTGACATCGGCATAGGCCACGGGCTGTTTCACCCGGGCGCGCACATAGTCGATGTTCTTGATCAGATCGTCCACCGAGAGGTCGCGGCGCAGCAGCACCTCGTTGCCGACGATCACGCGGGTAACGGTGTCGGGGTGCGCGTTGGCCTCGGCGATCCCGGCGGCGATCTCCTTGGCGTTGTCGGCGGGGTTGCTGCCAAGCCAGATGCCGAGCCATACCTTCAGCCCCGCCTGCTTGGCCAGCGCGCCGATATCGTAATCCCCATGGCTGGAGGAATAAGTGCGGATGCCGTCGGATTCCGTGGCGATCAGCTTGAGGTCCTTGGCCACCTCGGCCCCGGTGGGGTAGTCGGTGGAGAAGGGGCTCTGCCAGGGCTGGTACGGCCCGTAGGAGAGGCTGTTGAACTTGCCGGGCGGCATGGTCACATCCCCTGCCTGCGGCTGGTTCGGATTCGCCCACATGGCGAAGGTCAGCAGACTCAGCAGTACACAGGCCAGGACGTTTTTGATCATGGCCGCAGGCTTAGCCGGGCGGCGATTTTTGGGGAAGAGATACGAAATGAACGACGACGCGATCCGCCATATCTTAACGCAGACGAAGCGCATCGCCCTGGTCGGCGCCTCGGCCAAGCCCGAGCGCGCCTCCCACCATGTCATGGAATTCCTGCTGGAAAAGGGCTTCGACGTGACGCCCGTGAACCCCGGCCTCGCCGGGCAGGAGATTCTGGGCCGCAAGGTGGTGGCGAGCTTGGCCGAAGCCGCCCCGCTGGAGATGGTGGATCTGTTCCGCCGGTCGGAGGAGGTGGAGGCCCCGGTAGAGGAGGCGATCCGCCTTGGCGCCAAGACGATTTGGATGCAGCTTGGCGTGATCAACGAAGGTGCAGCGGAAAAGGCCCGCGCCGCCGGGCTGGCGGTGGTGATGGACCGCTGCCCCGCGATCGAGATGCCGCGTCTGGGGCTTTAGGCCGACTGCCCTGGCGCCGGGTGGAAAGGGGCGGGCACTGCATCCCGCCCCGGAACTTTAGCTCAGAGCTGCCTTCTGCGCCGCGAACAGCTCCGCCGTGCCTAGGCGTGCCAAGCTCAGCAGGGACTGGAAGGAGGCGTCGTCGAAAGTGGATTTTTCCGCCGTGGCCTGGATCTCCACGATGCCCCCGCCCTGGGTGAGCACGAAATTGGCATCGGCATCGGCCGCCGAGTCCTCGGCATAATCGAGGTCCAGCACCGGGTTGCCCTGGAAGATGCCGCAGGAGACCGCCGCTACCTGCCCGGTGAAGGGAATGGCCTTGATGATGTTGTTGCTCCGCAGCTTGCGGAAGGCCAGGGCCAGCGCCACGTAGGAGCCGGTGATGGCCGCACAGCGCGTGCCGCCATTGGCGTTCAGCACGTCGCAATCCAGGGTGACGGTGATCTCGCCCATCGCCTTGCGGTCCACCACGGCGCGCAGCGCCCGGCCGATCAGGCGCTGGATCTCTTGCGTGCGGCCGGATTGCTTGCCACGCGCGGCTTCGCGGTCGCCGCGGGTATGGGTGGCGCGGGGCAGCATGCCGTATTCGGCGGTGATCCAGCCCTCGCCCTGGCCGCGCATGAAGCCCGGGACCTTGCCCTCCACGCTGGCGGTACACAGCACCTCGGTGCCGCCCATGCGGATCAGCGCCGAGCCCTCGGCGTGGTGGGAGAACCCGGTCTCGATGGAGACTTTACGGAGTTCGTTGAAATTTCTGCCTGAGGGCCGCATGATGGTCTCTCCTAGTCGATTTGCGGTGCTATTATCCGAGACTGTGACAATGGACCATAGAGGCAAATCCCCCCCGCCACGGCTGCCGCCGGGGCTCGATATCCGCTCCGCCGCCGTGCTGCGCGAGATCGTGGAGCAATATGTGGAGACCGGCGAGCCGGTGGGCAGCCGCACGCTCTCACGCCTGCTGCCGCAAAAGCTCTCCCCGGCCACCATCCGCAACGTGATGGCCGACCTCACCGATGCCGGGTTGCTGTTCTCGCCGCATACCTCGGCGGGAAGGCTGCCCACCGAGCGCGGCCTGCGCCTGTTCGTGGACGGGTTGCTCCAATTCGGCGAACTGGCCGAGGAGGAGCGTGCCACCATCAACATGGCGCTGGCCGGTTCCGGGCGCTCGCTCCAGGATACGCTGGCCCAGGCCAGCTCCATGCTCTCCGGGCTTTCCGCCGCCGCCGGGCTGGTGCTGGCCCCCAAGGGCGAGGGCGCGGTCAAGCATATCGAGTTCGTGCCGCTCTCGCCGGGGCGGGCTCTGGTGGTGTTGGTCTCGGCCGATGGGCAGGTGGAGAACCGCATTATCGAGACCCCGCCCGGCCTGCCGCCCAGCGCCTTGCAACAGGCGAGCAACTACCTCAACGCCCGGCTCTCGGGGCTGACCATCGCGGAGCTGCGCACGCAGGTGGGCGACGAGATGACCGCCGACCGCACGGAGCTGGACGCGCTGACCGGCGCCGTCATTGCCGCCGGTCTGGCCGATTGGGGCAGCGAGGGCAGGGGCGGCTCGCTGATCCTGCGCGGGCAGGGACGGCTGCTGGAAGATGTGGACCAGTTGGAGAAGCTCGCCGCCATCCAGGCGCTGTTCGAGCGGCTGGAAGCCGAGGAAACCATGCTGCGCCTGCTGGAACTGGCGGAGAATTCGGATGGCGTGCGCATCTTCATCGGCGCTGAGTCCGGGCTGTTCGGGGCGGCGGGTGTCTCCATGGTGGTGGCCCCGGCGCGCAACGCGCAGGACCGAATCGTCGGCGCGATCGGGGTGATCGGCCCGACGCGGATCAATTACGGCCGTATTATTCCGGTGGTGGATTACACCGCGCGGGTGATTGGCCGCCTCTTGGGATAGCGCCGCAGCGCCCCCATCTCTGCGACGAAGTTATTCAGGGAGATTTCATGAAGCTCGCATTCATCGGCCTCGGCCAAATGGGCCAGGGCATGGCGGCCAATCTCGTTAAGGCCGGGCATGAGGTGGCGGTATATAACCGTTCGGTGGACAAGGCCGCCGGGCTGGTCGCGCAGGGCGCGAAGCTGGCCGGCACGCCCGCCGAAGCGGCGAAAGGCGCCGAGGCCGTATTCACCATGCTGGCCGACGACAAAGCGTTGGAGGCCGTGGTGTTTGGCGCTGATGGCCTGATCTCCACCCTGGCGCCGGGGACGGTGCATGTGTCCTCCAGCACCATCAGCGTGGCCTTGGCGGAACGGCTGACCGAGGCGCATGCCAAGGCGGGGCAGGGCTTTGTCTCGGCCCCTGTGTTCGGCCGCCCTGACGCAGCGGCGGCGGCGAAGCTGTTCATCGTGGCGGCGGGCGCGCCGGAGGTGGTTGCCCGGTTGCAGCCGCTTTTCAATGTTCTGGGCCAGCGGAGCTTCGTCGTGGCGGAGACGCCGTCCAGCGCCAATCTGGTCAAGCTTTCGGGGAATTTCCTCATCGGCTCGGTCATCGAATCGCTCAGCGAGGCATTTGCCCTGGTCGCCAAGGGCGGCATCGACCCCGCAGCCTATCTCGACCTGCTGACCTCCACCCTGTTCACCGCCCCGGTATACAAGACCTATGGCGGGCTGATTGCGGGGGAGACGTTTACCCCTGCCGGGTTCGCGGCTCCGCTGGGGCAGAAGGATGTGCGTCTGATCCTTGCCGCGGGCGAGGCGCTGAACGTGCCCCTGCCGCTGGCCAGCCTGCTGCGCGATCGTTTTCTGGCCCTGCTGGCCCAGCCGGGCGGAGCAGAGCTGGACTGGTCGGCGATCAGCATGCTCGCCAGGCGTGATTCCGGCCAATAGAGGTTGCAGCGGGGCGCAGGCTTCGATATAGCCACCCTCGCCCTGGCTTTGCCGTCCTAGCTCAGTTGGTAGAGCAACTGATTCGTAATCAGTAGGTCGCCGGTTCGATTCCGGCGGACGGCACCAGGAAAATCAAACGATTAGATGTTTTTGCCGGTGTGACTGGACCGAGAGGTTCACGCTATACGGCCTCCTGCGTTTCAGGAGCGGCTGTGCTTAAAGCTTCGTCCTGGATCAATTCCAGGCCGATCTGGTTGCCATCAACCCAGCGCCGCCGTGCGCGGTAATAGGTTCCGGCAAATTCCAAGGAGACGAACTCCGGCACCTCAGATGGATGCACATAAGTCTCAACGCGTATGCCCGTTTCGGACATGTCGAGAATCTCGCAGCTAAGTACGCGCGGTTCCTCGCCGCCATACGCCAAGAGCCCTAAGGAAGACAGTTTTTCTCGCCTTGCGCGGCGCTGCTCACGATTGAGATCTGAGGAATGGGTGTCGGCGTTTTCGGGTTCTGGTTTTGGGGTTGTAATATCCACGATATATGCTGCCTAACACAAAATCATAACGGTATTTAATCACAAAGTTATCAGAATATCACTGTATAAAATCGGTTTTTGAAAACGTATCAAAAATCAATGTCCTGGTGTGGTTTTTGCGATTTTCTTAAAGATGTTTGGTTCAGGCGCATAAAGTTAAAATAGCCAATTTTAATAATCTGCTTATCAAGATTTTTGAGGTGGTGTTTTTTCTGGCATGGAGGATGTCGGTTGCAAATTCACAATGAATTTGCATGGATTTTCCGCCGATTTTATGCTGTAGTTGCGATAGAAAAAAATTCAAATCGGAGGAGGCGCTTGGTATGAGCGCAATGATTCCGCAATCCGCGTCCAACAGCCCGGAACGCCGTAACGAGCATCGGAACCGCGCGATAAAGTCAGGGAAGCTGCTTTATGGTAGCTTTAGCCCCACTGTAATCGACTGTATCATTCATGATTTGTCGGCAACTGGCGCCTGTGTCGAAACCGAAGTGATGGTCGAGGTGCCGGAAACGCTGATTTTGCGTTTTGCGGACAATACGCAGCGCAAGGTGCGCCGGTGCTGGGCGCGCGGTAATCTTGTTGGTGTCGAGTTCATATCTTAAAGTTAATTGTCAGGGCCGCTCACGGCAGGTGAAATCCCCATTTTTGGGGGCGGATTTCCGCAATATGCAATGCTGCATCGCAGCTACCGCATAGCAGCAGTGGGGGGTTGCTCGGGAGTAACAATCCTTTTCATCGTATTTTTGAAGGAAACCCAGCGTTTTTTCTGGGGGAGCAGCACGCCCGAAACGGGCGCCGGTAACAAATGTGTCAGGCGTGTTACAGTCCCAGCAGAGTCATGGCTGGGTCCCGCTGAGTGCGTTTTGTTTGATTTTGAATGGCTTATACTGCCCGGCGCAACCAATTTGGTAAGGATACCACTAATGAAACTCCGTCTCGCGCTTGCCGCAGCTACGTGCTTGGCTCTGCCGCTGGCCGCCCAGGCTCAGCCGGTTAAGGGGCCGTATGTCAGCCTCGGCGCCGGTACCTCCCTGCAGGATGGCTTCAGCTACGACAACCACAACGGCAGCTACGGCAAGTTCAACACCACCCCCTCCTATTCGGGTCAGGTGTCTGTTGGTTACGGCCTGGGCAACGGCTTCCGGGCTGAAATCGGCGGCAATTTCTACCGCAACAACCTGAGCTCCGCCCACAACTACGGCGCCAATAACGGCATCTCCGCCGCTCATGGCGGCACCGAGACCTACGGCCCGATGGTGAACGTGCTGTACGACTTCAATGTCGGCCTGCCGATCTTCCCCTACCTGGGCGCCGGTGCGGGCTACCAGTGGGTTCACCTGTCCAACAGCCTGGCGGGCAATGGCAACGGCTACCGCGTCGGCGGCGATGCCGGCAGCTTCGCCTACCAGCTGATCGCCGGCGTGTCCTACCCGCTCCCCTGGGTGCCGGGCCTGTCCGCCACCGCCGAGTACCGCTTCATGCAGCTGGTCTCCAGCCGCAACTACGCTGAGGTCGGCGGCAATAACGGCATCGTGAAGCTGGGTCAGCACGAGTACCACACCTTCCTGCTGGGCCTGCGCTACCAGCTCTTCAATGCCCCGTCCGCGGCTCCGGCTCCGGCCCCGGTTCCGGCTGCTGCTCCGGTTGCCGCCCCGGCCCCGGCTCCGGCCAAGACCTATCTGGTGTTCTTCGACTGGGATAAGTACAACCTGACCCCGCGCGCGACCCAGATCATCGCGCAGGCCGCCGCCGACTCCAAGACCCAGAACGTCACCACCCTGAACGTTGCCGGTTACACCGACACCTCGGGCACCGCGGTGTACAACCAGGGTCTGTCCGAGCGCCGCGCCAAGGCTGTGGCCGCGCAGCTGGTGCAGGACGGCGTCCCGGCCTCCGAGATCGAGATCCAGGCCTACGGCGCCACCCACCTGCTGGTCCCCACCGGCCCGGGCGTGCGCGAGCCGCAGAACCGCCGCGTCGAGATCGTTCTCAAGTAACGGTCCTCAACGCCCAAAAGAAAACCCCGGCACATCGCCGGGGTTTTTTTGTGCCTCTTAACCGCCCGGCGCCCAGCGCAACAGGCGGCGCAGCGTTTTGTCCACGGTTACATAGAGCCCGATGGCGATCGCCATCAGCACCGCCAGCGCCGCGAACATCAGGTCGGGCTGGATGCGCGCATTGGCGTTCAGCATAACATAGCCAAGCCCCGAGGACGCGCCGACCCACTCGCCCAGAATTGCGCCGATGGGCGCCACCGCCGCCGCCACCCGCAGGCCGGAGCCCAGGGCAGGCAGGGCGGCGGGCAGGCGCAGGCGCAGCAGCACGTAAAGCGGCTTGGCGTCCATGGTGCGGGCGAGGTCCAGCCAGCCCGGCTCGGTGCGGCGCAGCCCGTCGAGGAAATTCGCCGTGACGGGGAAGAAGATGACCAGCATGGCCATGGCCACCTTGGAGGTCAGCCCGAAGCCCAGCCACAGCACCATCAGCGGCGCCAGGGCGAAGACGGGAATCGCCTGGCTCAGCACCAGCACCGGCAGCAGCCAGCGCTGCAACACCGGTGAAGCCGCCACGCCCAAAGCCGCCAGCGCGCCGAGAATCGTCCCCCCCGTCAGCCCCAGCCCGATTTCCGCCAGCGTCACCCCGGCATTATCGGCCAGATACGCCCGCTGGTTCCACAAAGCCGCCCCCACGGCTTGCGGGCTGGGCAGCATGTAAGGCGGCGCGCCGCCATAAGCCGCGATGCCCCACCACAGCGAGATAAACACCGCGAGCGTGACGAGTGGGCGGATCATGCCGGGCTCAGCAGGGCGAGGCGGCGCAGCAGCTCGCCCTGCCTATGCAGCATCGACTCGTCATCCGGCGCGCGGGGCGGCGCACCCGGCACGGTGAGCGGCGGCCCCAGAGTCGCGGGCGTGCCCGCCAGCACCCACAGGCTATGCCCCAGCCGGCAGGCTTCCAGCGGGTCATGGGTGATCAGCAGCACGGTGCGCTGATCCAGCAATTCCACCGCCAGATCCTGCAACCGCGCCCGGCTGATCGCATCCAGCGCCGAGAACGGCTCGTCCATCAGCACCACCGGGCGGTCTTCATAGAGTGTGCGGGCCAGGGCCACGCGCTGGCGCTCGCCGCCCGAGAGTGTTGCGGGCAAGGCGCGCAGCCTATGCCCCAGCCCCACGCGGCGGAGCAGTGCCTCGGCCCGTTGCGGCTCCCGCCTTTGCCCGCGCAGCACGGCCCCCAGCATCACGTTCTCCAGCGCGCTGGCCCAGGGCAGCAGCAAATCCTGCTGCGCCATATAGGCCACCCGCCCGGCCAAAGGCGCGCCATCGTCGGCGGATACATGGCCGGCGGCGGGTGTCTCCAGCCCGGCGATGATCCGCAGCAGGCTCGTCTTGCCCACGCCGCTCGGGCCAAGCAGCACGGAGAACCGCCCGGCCGGGAGCGTGACGTTCAGCCCCTCGAAGATGCTCTCCCCCGCATAGCGCAGGCAAAGCCCCCCGATCACGATCCCCGGCGGCGGCATCTTACCCGGCGATCTGCACCGCGTAGGCATCCAGCGGCAGAGCCTGCTTGATCAGCCCGGCCGCGTGCATGAAGTCCCGGTACTTGGTGTAGCGGGCGGTATCCAGCGCCGCCGGATCATGCGCGAAGTAAGGCGGCAGCGCGTGCCAGGAGGCGATATCCAGCTTGTCGTTCAGGCTGGGATTGTCCTTCAGGAACAGCGCCAGCATCTTCTCCGGGTCCGCCGCCAGCGCCGCCGCGCCTTCGCGCAGCGCGCCGAGGAAACCGGCCAGCGCCGGGGCTTTCAGCTTGCTCTGCGCGGAGAGCAGGATCAGCTCATCGGCCATCGGCACGCCATAATCTTCGGGCGCGAAGATCACCGGCTCCAGCCCGGCCTGGGCGAGCTGGATATCCTCATAGGTACGGAAGGTGCCGATCACCGCATCCACCGCGCGCGATTGCAGCGCGGTGACGAGGTTGAAGTTCACATTCACGAGCGTCACGTCGGCCAGGGTCAGCCCCACCGATTTCAGCATGGTGCCGATCAGCACCGTCTCCACCCCGGCCACCGAATAGCCGATCTTGCGGCCCTTGAGCTCGGTGAGCTTGGTGATGCCGCTTTCCTTCAGCGCGGTCAGCGTGTTCAGCGGCTTGTCGATCAGCGTGCCGGTGCGGCGCAGCGGCAGCCCCTGGTCCACCAGAAGATAAAGCTGCGGCTGGTAGCTGAGGCAGGCATCGGCCTGCCCGGCGGCGACGAGGCGCGGCGGCACGTCCGGGTCGGTGGGGGCGATCAGCTTCACATCCAGCCCGGCGCGGGCGAAGGCGCCGCAATATTTGGCGGCGAAGAGCGGCGCGTGGTCCGGGTTGATGAACCAGTCCAGGATGAGGGTGAAGCTCTGCGCCGCGCCGGCGCGGGCAAGGGCAGGGGCCGCCAGCATGGCGGCGGTGGATGAGATAAATTGACGGCGTTGCATGAGCTTGGCTCCCTTCGCTGGCATTACCCAGGCAGGTTCAGCGGGTATGATCTCAGCCCGCACAGCGCGGACACCCCGGATGCGCAATCATGTTGCCGAACGCCCGTTGGCGTCAAGCGTGGCGGCTTATCCCTCGGCGCAGAGCGGTGCCGCCTTTGCCCCCAGCGCCTCGCAAGCCGCCTGGGGCGAGAGCACCACGATCAGCCCGCGCTTGCCGCCATTGATGCCCACCGTCTCGAACCCCATGGCCGAAGCCTCGAACAGCACGGGCACTTTTTTTCGTTGTCCGAACGGGCTGATGCCGCCGGTGCGGTAGCCGGTCAGCCGCTCGGCCTTCTCTGGAGGCATCATCGCCGCCGATTTGGCCCCCAGAGCCGCTGCCACCAGTTTCATCGAGAGGCTCCTATCCCCCGGCAGCACCGCGCAGGCGGGGGCGTTGTCCACCTCCAGCATCAGCGTCTTCAGCAATTGCCCCGGTGGAATCCCCGTGGCCTCTGCGGCTTGCAGGGCCACGCGCTCCTGGCCCGGATCGTACTTATATTCCACCACGCGGAAGGCGATGTTGGCGGCGCGCAGAAACTGCGTCGCCGGTGTGCCGGTGCTCATATCTCGGTCCTCGTCATCTCGCGGTCGAGCCAGCGCATCAGCAGCCCGGCCACATAAGCCTGCTCCCCGGCGCTCAGCGCCTGCCCCTGCGGGATGCGGTGCCATTTGGCCAGACAGCCCCGGCAGCAACAGGCGGTGGCATGCTGGGCGATGAACACCGGATGCCCGCGCATCGGCGTCTGCCGCCCGTCATTGGCCGGAGCCTCGGGGGCCAGACGGGTGGCGATGAACCCACGCGCATGCTCCGCGATCACCTCGCGCCCCTTGGCCCGAGCGTAATCGCGCTCGTGCGGGCCCAGATGAAACCGGCTGCGGAATTTGGAGCGGGCGAGCCGGGTGAAGATATCCTCCTCCGGCATCGCCGGGTTCAGATCTGCCCCGCCAGGATCGCCACCGCCACGGCCAGCCCCACCTCGCGGTTGAGCTTGAACAGGGTGAGGCAATAGCCGGGATTGTTGATATCAAGTGTTGCCACCTGCCAGGCCAGCAGCCCTGCGGGGATGAGCATCAGCCAATACGCCCAGACATGCAGCCCGCTGCCCCAAAAGGCGAGCAGCAGCAGCAGCACGGTGCCGGTGTAGCAGACGGCCGCCATCTGCCGTGTGCGCGCCCCGAACAGCCGGGCGGTGGACTTTACCCCCACCACAGCGTCGTCCTCGCGGTCCTGATGCGCGTAGATGGTGTCATAGGCCAGAATCCACAGGATGGTGGCGGCGTAGAGCGGCAGGGCCGGCCAAGCCAGATGCCCCGCGGCGGCGGCATAGCCCATCGGCGCGCCCCAGCCGAAGGTGAAGCCCAGCACCACCTGCGGCCACCACGTCACCCGCTTGGCCGCCGGATACAGCGCCACCAGCAGCAGCGAGCACACGCCCAAGATCTGCGCCGTGCGGTTGAGCAACAGCAAAATCACCAACCCGGTGAGGCAGAGCAGCGCCAGGAAGATGACCGCCTGCGTCACGCTCACGGCGCCCGAGGCCAGCGGACGCCCGCGCGTGCGCTCCACCTGGGCGTCCAGCTTGCGGTCCCACAGATCATTCACCACGCAGCCCGCGCCGCGCATCACCACCGAGCCCAGCCCGAACAGCAGCGCCAGCCCCAGCCCGGACCAGACCCCATGCGCGGCCAAACAGATGGCCCATAGCCCCGGCAGAAACAGCAGCCACACGCCAATCGGCCGATCCAGCCGGGCCAGCAGCACATAGGGCACGAAACGTGGCGGCACATGGGCCACCCAGCCGGTCAGGCGTATATCGGTGAATCCGCTCATGGTGCTATTCAGCGCCGCATGAGCATCGCGTCAATTCGCCTATATGTGCCCGGGCCGCTCGTCGCCGGGGCTGACATCGCGCTTTCCGAGGCGCAATCCCACTATATCGCCACCGTGATGCGCGCGGCGGAAGGGGATGCCCTGCGCGTTTTCGATGGCGCGAGCGGCGAATGGCGCGCCGCCGTCTCCAAACTGTCCCGCAAGGCGGTTACGCTCACACTGGCTGAGCAAACCCGCCCCCAGGCCCCGGAGCCCGATGCCTGGCTCTGCTTCGCCCTGCTCAAGCGCGCCAAGACGGACATGGTGGTGGAGAAGGCGACGGAACTCGGCGTTTCCGTCATCCAACCGATCATCACCGCACGAACCAATGCCGACCATGTGAACCTGGACCGGCTGCGCGCCATCGCCATAGAAGCCGCCGAGCAATGCGAGCGTCTGGCCGTGCCGGAAATCCGCGCGCCGTTGCAGGTGGGCAGGCTGATGGCGCAATGGCCCGAGGATCGTCAGCTCTTCATCGCCGATGAGCGCCGCACCAGCGGGCTGCTCGGCCCGGTTGCAGGCAAGTCCGCGCTGATGATCGGCCCCGAGGGCGGCTTTACCGAGGCTGAACTTGAAGCTATCGCTCGCACACCCCAGGTAACGCGCGTGTCCCTGGGCGCCCGCATCCTGCGGGCCGAAACCGCGGCCATAGCCGGTCTGGCGTTGCAACTCGCGGCCCAGCCCTAACAGGGAGTCAAAGCTTGTCTAACCCCGGAGACGCTGATTCGCGGATCATCGAGGATGCGCGCGACCTTGCCGCCTACCTTGAATCCGGCTGCAAACCGGCGGACAGCTTTCAGATCGGCACCGAGCATGAGGCCTTCGGCTTCCGCCTGCGCGATGACGGCCCGCCCAGCTACGAGGAGGAAGGCGGCATCGCCGCACTGCTCGCCGCCGTGCGGGCGCGCGAGGGTTGGGAGCCGATCCTCGACCACGGCAACACCATCGGGCTGAAGGGGCAGGGAGCGTCGCTCTCGCTGGAGCCGGGCGGGCAGTTCGAACTCTCCGGCGCGCCACTGGCCGACCTGCACGCCACGAAGGCGGAGCTGGACGCGCATCTCGCCCGCCTGCGCGCGATTGCGCCGGGGCTGGGGCTGGGCTTCGCGCCTTTGGGCTTCCACCCCGTCGCCACGCGGGCGGATATGCCGATGATGCCCAAGGGCCGCTACAAGCTGATGCGCGAATACATGCCCAAGGTCGGCACGCGCGGGCTGGACATGATGTTCCGCACCTGCACCGTGCAGGTGAATCTCGATTTCTGTTCGGAAGCCGACATGGTGCGCAAAATGCGCGTCGGCTCCGCCTTGCAGCCGCTGGCCACCGCCCTGTTCGCCAACTCGCCCTTCTACGAGGGCAAGCCCAACGGCTATCTCTCCAACCGCGCTTTGGTCTGGACGGACACGGACAACGCCCGCTCCGGCATCCCGGCCGTCATCTTCGAGGACGGCTTCGGCTTTGAGGCCTACGCCAACTGGCTGCTCGATGTGCCAATGTATTTCGTCTACCGCGACGGCGAGTATTTCGACGCCACCGGCGCCTCCTTCCGCGACTTCATGGCGGGTAAGCTGGCCGCCCGCCCGGGCGAGCGCGCCACCATGGGCGATTTCGC
>DAIDJU010000054.1 GCA_027451225.1 Acidocella sp.
TGCTGCGCCGCTTCGGTCAGGGCCTCGCCCCGGCGCAGCAGCGCATTGCCCCCCAGGGCGGCGACGATATGCATCAGGCCAGCGTGGCGACCAGCAGCGCCTTGATGGAGTGCATGCGGTTCTCCGCTTCGTCGAACACGATGGAGGCGGGGGATTCGAACACCTCCTCCGTCACCTCCATGGCCGAGATGCCATAGCGTTTCTCGATCTCCTGGCCCACGGTGGTTTCGGTATTGTGGAAGGCGGGCAGGCAGTGCAGGAACTTCACCGCCGGATTGCCGGTGGCCTGCATCAGCGTGCTGTTCACCTGATACGGCAGCAGCAGCCTGATGCGTTCAGCCCAGATTTCGTCAGGCTCGCCCATCGAGACCCAGACATCGCTATAGAGGAAATCCGCCCCCGCCACGGCCTTGTTCGGATCGGCCTCGAAGCTGATCTCCGCCCCGCTTTGCGCCGCGATGGTGTGCAGCCGCGCGATATATTCCGGGTTGGGCCAAAGCGCCTCGGGCGAGCCGATGCTCATGCGCATGCCCAGCTTCGCCGCACCCATGGCCAGCGAGAGCGCCACATTGTCCTTGCCCTCGCCCAGGAAGGCGAATTTGATATCCTCCAGCGCCTTCTTGGAATGTTCCTGCATGGTCAGGAAATCGGCGAAGACCTGGGTGGGGTGGGAGTCGTCGGTAAGGCCGTTATACACCGGCACGCCGGAATATTTCGCCAGCGCCTCGACATCCGCCTGCGCGAAGCCGCGGAACTCGATGGCGTCGTAAATCCGCCCGAGCACGCGGGCGGTGTCCTTCACGCTCTCCTTATGGCCGATATGGCTGCCGCTCGGGCCCATATAGGTGACATGCGCGCCCTGGTCGTAGGCCGCCACCTCGAAGCTGCTGCGGGTGCGGGTGGAGTCCTTCTCGAAGATCAGGGCGATGGTCTTACCTTTCAGCCGCTGCACCTCGTACCCGCCTTTCTTGGCGGCCTTCAGCTCGCCGGCGAGTTTCAGAAGATCCAGGATTTCGCTCCGGGTGAAGTCTTCGATCGAGAGAACGGAACGTCCGCGCAGATGAGACATAATGGCTTCTCCTTAAATGGCGTCGCGGCGGATCGGGCAGGTCATGCAATGCGCGCCGCCGCGCCCACGCCCCAGCTCCGCGCCTTCGATGGTGATGACCTCCACCCCGGCCTTGCGTAGCAGGGTGTTGGTGTAAACGTTGCGGTCATAGGCGATAACCACGCCGGGTTCGAGCGCGAAGACGTTGTTGCCGTCATCCCATTGCTCGCGCTCGGCCTCGTAGCTGTCGCCACCGGTCTCGATCACCCGCAGCTTGCCGATCTTCAAGGCGCTGGCGACGGTTTCGAGGAAGCTTCCCGGTTCCTCGACCACGCGCACGCCATTCGCGTCGGGGTAGAGCGAGAAGGGACGCAGCCGGTGCACCACATCCGGGTAGATGGTGACGAGATCGCGGTCGCAGAAGGAGAACACCGTGTCCAGATGCATGAAGGAGCGGTCGCTCGGCATCAGCGCCGCGATGACGCGCTCCGCCGCACCTGTCTCGAACAGCCGCTTGGCATATTGCGTCACCGCCTGCGGGGTGGAGCGCTCGCCCATGCCGATGAGCACGACGCCATTGCCCACGGGCATGAAATCTCCACCCTCCAGGCTCAACGATCCGGCATGTTCCTCGGCGGCGTTGAAGTATTTATGGAACTTCGCGCTCTTGAAGCGCGGATGGAACGTATACACCGCCGCGACATTCGCGGCCTCCTGCTGGCGCGCGGGCCAGTGCATGGGGTTGATGAACACGCCATTGCCCGCCCAGCATGTGGTATCTCGCGTGAAGAGCTGGTTGGGCAGCGGCGGCAGCACGAATTCATGCGGCGCGCGGGTGATGTTGAAGAGCGAATGCGCGGCAAAGGGCAGTTCCGCGCGGGCGATGCCGCCGATCATATAGGCGGCGAGCTGGGCGGCAGACAGTTCGGCGAGCCAGACGCGCAGCTCGGCATCCACGCCGGTGGCGCTTTCGGCCGTGCCGAGGCGCTTGTCCAGCAGCCAGTTCCGGGCGGTCGTGTCGGCCAAAGTCTCTGCCAGGGCTGCACCAAACTCGATCACCTCCACGCCGCGCTCGCGCAGCGTATCGACGAACGCATCATGCTCCTGCCGGGCTTTTTTCACCCAGATCACATCGTCGAACAGCAAGTCGTGGCAATTGCCGGGGGTTAGGCGGGTGAGGCTGAGATCGGGGCGGTGCACCAGCACCTCGCGCAGTTTGCCGATTTCGGAATAAACGCCTGGGTCCTGAAAAGTCGTGGTCATGGCAATGTCCTTTATCAATTGCGCGCAAGCGCGTAGGTGTAGAGCGTGATACGGCCATCCTCGCCGGTTTCGCGGTACACGCCCTGTATCTCGTTCTCGAAGCCGGGAAAGAGGTTGCAGCCCTCCTCGACAAGCGCGAAATAGTTCAGCACGGGGCCATCGTCATAGCGCTCGCCCGGCACGATAAGCCCGATGCCCGGTGGATAAACCAGCGCCAGCGTGGCGGCGATGCGCCCTTGCGCCTGCTGGACGGGGATGTAATCCACCTCGTTTCGCATCAGCTTTTCCCAGGCCTCACGCGGCGTCATCACCTGCGCGGGCAGATGCCGGGCCAGGAAGCATTCACGCTGCAAGCGGCTGGCATTGTGGCGGCGGTAGAAATCATGCAGCTCGCGGCAGAGATCGCGCAGTCTTGTCGCGGCGTAGCGATCCGCGTGGCGGCGCACGAAATCCGGCATGGCCTCTACAAGCGGCGCGTTGGCGTCGTGCATCTGCTTGAAGGCGACGAGGGCCGCCAGCAGCGTGCCCGCCTTGCTCGCCTCCACACCCGGCGTCAGCAGGAAGAGGATGGAGTTGAGATCGTTCTTCTCCGGCACGATCCGCCGCTCGCGCAGGAACTCGGCCAGGATGGGGGCGGGGACGCCATGTTCGGCATAGTCGCCCGTGCGCCGGTCAAAACCCGGTGTGAGCAGCGTGAGCTTGTTCGGGTCGGTCATGGCGTAGCCATCCGTGACACCGGGGAAGCCATGCCACGCCGCATCCGGCGCCAGCGCCCAGGCTCGCGGATTGCCCGCCAGCTCGTCCTCGGGCAGAGCCTCCCAGGCCACGCCGCCCATTTCATCCGGCACGAACGGGTCGAAGAACCACGCCTCCTCCGGCGACTTCGCGGTTTCGGCAAAATCCTTCGTCAGTTCACGAAGCTTCTTACGGATTTGGATGCCGGTGCGGATCGTGTCGTCCCACAGCACCTGGCCGGAGCGCCCCTTCATCATCTGCGCCCCGACATCCAGCGAGGCAAATAGTGGATAAAACGGCGAGGTGGAGTAATGCAGCATGTAAAGCTCGTTGAAGCGCCGCGGCTCCACCCGCGCGCGGCCCTGCACATGCGTGTCCTTCACATGGATCTGCGACGCCTGCGAGAACCCGGCCAGCTGCTTATGCGTGGATTGCGTGGCGATAACACCCGGATCGCCCGGTTTCAGCTCCAGCCCCATCGCATAATGGCCCGCGAAGAGCGGGTGGAATTTCATGAACCCCCCCCAGGCTTCGTCGAACAATATGTATTCGCAGAGCGGCCCCAGCTTTCGCAGCAGCATCTCGGCGTTGTAGATCGTGCCGTCGTAAGTGCATTGCTCCAGCACCAGGGCGCGGAAGGGGCGGGGCTTGTCCGCCACGCCCTTATCCGCCACCAGCGGGCTAAGGCGGATGGCCTCGCGGATTTTGCTTTCCTCCAGCGCCTCCCAGGCAATCGGCCCGATCAGCCCTTGCGCGTTGCGCGTGGCCTCAAGATAAACCGGCACGCCGCCGCCAAACAGCAGTGCGCCATGCACGGCGGCCTTGTGGTTGTTGCGGTCGAACAGCACGAGATCGCCGGGCGCGATGATGGCCGAGAGCGCGATCTTGTTCGAGGTCGAGGTGCCGTTGAGCACGAAATAGGTGCGTTCCGCGCCGAAGATCTTCGCCGCCTCGATCTCCGCCTGCCGCGCCGGGCCTTCATGCACCAGCAAATCGCCAAGCTCGACCACGGAATTGTCGAGATCGTTACGGAAAATCGCCTCGCCCAGATGCTCGACGAACACATTGCCGATCGGGCTCTTGCGGTAGAACACGCCGCCGTTATGGCCTGGGCAGGTCCAGAGCTGGTTGCCTTGCTCGGCGTAATCCACCATCGCGCCGAAGAACGGCGTCTTCAGGCTGTCGGCATAGCGGCTGAGATGGTCGAGCAGGTTCTTGGCGATGAATTCCGGCGTGTCCTCGCCCGCGAACACATAGCCCGAGACCTGCCGGAGCGTCTCCGCGTCGATCTCCTGGAATTTATGCCGCCGGGCGAAGAGGAAGATCGGCATCTCCAGCCCACGCCCGCGCACCATGCGGATGAATTGGCCGACATCGCCGAACTCCTCGGCTGCCCCCCATTCCACCAGCATGCAGCCGATGGAGGCATCCGCCAGCACGGCCTGCTCGGCATCAGCAAGGTCCGCGGCGTCGGTGATCGTCACCTCCCGCGCGACGATGGCCTCAACGAGCCGCGCCAGATGCGCGCGCTCGGTCTGCCCCATGCCCTCGGCCTGAACCGCGAGCAGGAAGCGGAACATCGTCCCGAAGCTCATGTCAGGTAATTTTCACAATGCCGTTGAGGAACAGCCACAAGGCCAGCGCCGCCACCGCGAACAAAGCCGCCACGGCGATCTTCTCGTAGGCGCGGAACATCGGCTCGCCCGGCCGGTGCTGGCGCTGCGCCCAGATGAACACCGGCACGCCGAGCGCGAACATCAACGTGGACATCAACAGGAATTCCGGCCCGGCGGCATAGAGCATCCACAGCGAATAGACGGAGCCGAGCAGGCCGGTGACCAGCGCGTTCCCCTTGCCTTCGCCATGCGTCGCCAGATAGCCATTCCCGCTGGCATACACGGCCAGATACAGCGCGCTGGCGAAATAAGGCGGCAGGATCATGACACCTGTGATCGAGATCAGCCAGATCCAGGCATTATGCGCGAACAGCACCACGAACAGCGTGACCTGCATGACAATGCTGGATAGCACCAGCGAGGGCGCCGCCGCATGGGCTGTGTTCTCATACGCCAGGAAGCGCGGGAACACGCCGCCTTTCGCGCCCTCGAAAGGCAGTTCGGCCACCAGAATGGTCCAGGCCAGCCAGCAGCTCAGCACCGCCACCAGCAGCGAGACATTGACGAACACCGCGCCCCATTTGCCCACCACCTGCTCCAGCACATAGGCGGCGGAGGGATTGGCCAGCCCCGAGAGCTGCGCCTGATGCATGATGCCGAAAGGCAGGATGGAGAGCAGCGAGTACAGCACGGTGCACACGCCAAGCCCAATGAACGTGGCGGGCCCCACCTGAGACATCTTGCGCGCACGATCCGAGATCACCACAGCGCCCTCGATGCCGATGAACACCCAGAGCGTGACCAGCATCGTGCTCTTCACCTGGTCGAACACACTGCCCAGGTTCTGGGAGTGACCCCAGAGGTCGAAGCTGAAACTGGCCCCCGAGGCGAACAGCGCCATCACCACAAGTGCCGCGGCGATGGTGGTGATGTTGAGGAAGCTCGCCAGCACGCTCAACGCCGCCGTGCGCTTCACGCCGGACATCACGATGCCGCACATCACCCAGATCAGCACCGATGCGCCGATGATAGATGGCCAGTTCTGCCCATTGCCGAAGATGGGAAAGAAATAGCCGAGGATCTGCATGATCAGCACCGCGAAGGCGACATTGCCGAACGCGGCGGAGAGCCAGTAGCCCCAGGCCATCTGGAATCCGGCGAAGGGGCCGAATCCGGCCTCGGCATAGCGGTAGATGCCGGCTTTCAAGTCGGGCCGCTTGTCCGAGAGGATGCGGAAGCTGGCCGAGAGGAAGTACATGCCCACAAACGTCACCAGCCAGGCGATGACGATGGCCCCCAGCCCGGCCGCGCTGGACATGTTGGAAGGCAGGTTGAACGCGCCGCCGCCGATCATCGAGCCGATGACGACGCCGCTTAACATCAGCAGGCCAAGCTTGCGGGTCTCCGGGTGTGTACTTTCATCGCTCGCCTTGGGGAGAGGCGGCAAAGGGCCGGTCTGGTCCATGTCTGGTCCTTCGATGTGTGGAGGCAGGGCTACGGGCCATTACGGCCAGCGCCCTGTTCTTTCCGCCACCTGAGCAAGGATGGACCAGGTTCGCGTTGACCTAGGTCAACCGTACTGTATTATTAACCTTCGGCTCCCCGGAAGAAGTTGATAATGGCCGAGAAATCCTCGCTGCCATGGCCGAGTTTCTCGAAGATGCTGTATAACGCCGCGGCCTGCGCGCCCATGGGGCTGGATGCGCCAGCGGTCAGCGCCGCTTCCTGTGCGAGGCGCAGATCCTTCAGCATCAGCGCGGTGGCGAAGCCCGGCTTGTAGTCGCGGTTGGCGGGGGAGGCAGGTACTGGCCCCGGCACCGGGCAGTTGGTGGTCAGCGCCCAGCACTGGCCCGACGATGTGGAAGCGACATCGAACAGCGCCTGATGGGAGAGGCCAAGTTTCTCACCCAAAACAAACGCCTCGGCGACACCCGCCATGGAGATGCCCAGGATCATGTTGTTGCAGATCTTGGCGGCCTGCCCGGCGCCAGGCGCGCCGCAATGAACGGCGCGTTTGCCCATTTGCAGCAAAATAGGTTGTGCACGACCAAAAGCGGCCTCGGAGCCGCCCGCCATGAAGGTGAGGGTCGCGCCTTGCGCGCCCATGGTGCCACCCGAGACCGGGGCATCGAGGGTGAGAAGATCGTGGCGCGCGCCAAGCTCGTGGGCCTTGCGGGCGCTCTCGACATCGATGGTCGAGCTGTCAATGATCAAGGTTCCGGCGGGGAGTTCGGCGACGATCTCGTTCCAGACGCTGAGCACATGCTTGCCCATGGGCAGCATGGTGATGACGACAGAGGCGCCCGCCACCGCGCGCCCCGCGCTGGTGGCGAATTTCAAACCCGCTGTCTCCGCCAGGATCTTGGCGTTGGGGGCGAGGTCGAAGCCGGTGACATCGTGCCCGGCCTTGAGCAGATTGGCCGCCATGGGCAGACCCATATTGCCCAGGCCGATAAAGGCGATTTTCTCGCTCATGGTCGTTTCCTCCAGAA
>DAIDJU010000055.1 GCA_027451225.1 Acidocella sp.
CACCCAGCCGAAGAGTTTCGTGGGCGAGGTCATGCAGGCCGCTAGGCGAGCAGGTCACACCGGCCGGGGCTTCGGGCCGCGCCGATCAACCGGCGGCGGCTCACGCTTCGGCCGGGGGCGAGCCGCATCGCTTGGGCGTTCGCTCCGCTCGCCCAGCCGCCGTGTCGTCATCAAGGCCCGCATCGTCAGGCGTGCCGGGTCAAAATTTCGCTCGGCGCCACTGGCCCAGCACATTGGCTACCTCGAACGCGAAGGCGTCACCCGCGACGGCACGCGGGCGCAGATGTTCGATGCCACCACGGAGACCGCCCATGTCAGGGCATTTGCGGAGCGATGTGCAAACGACCGGCACCATTTCCGGTTCATCGTCTCGCCCGAGGATGCTGGTGAGATGGAAGACCTACGCACCTTCACCCGCGAGTTGATGGCGGATGCCGAGCGCGACCTTGGAACCCGCCTCGACTGGGTGGCGGTCGATCACTGGAATACCGACAACCCCCATATCCATGTTCTGGTGCGCGGCCGGGCCGATGACGGCCAGGACCTGGTTATCAGCCGCGATTATATGAGCCGGGGCTTCCGCGGCCGTGCCGAAGAGCGCGTCGGCCTCGAACTCGGTCCCCGCACCGCGCGCGAAATTAGCGCAGCGCTCCAGAAGGAAATTGGGGCGGAGCGCTGGACGAGCCTCGACCGCGCGCTGCGCGGCTTTGCCGACGAGGCCGGCGGCATCGCTGACCTCCGCCCGGTCGCCACCGGTCCTGACCCGGAGCTACGCCGGCTACTTGTCGGCAGGGCGATGAAGCTGGAACGCCTGGGGCTGGCCGAGCAGGTTGGCTCAGGTTGCTGGACGCTCAAGCCGGGCGCCGAGCAAACGCTGCGCGATCTGTCGATCCGGGGCGACATCATCAAGACCATGCACCGGGCCATGGCCGCGGGCGCCCGCGCCCCGGACGTGACGGGCTTTGCCATCCACGGCGAGGATACCACCGACCCGGTGCTGGGCAAGCTCGTGGAGCGCGGGCTGCACGACGAGCTGCAGGGCAGCGCCTACGCCATCGTCGACGGCACAGACGGACGCACCCACCATCTGCGCTTTGCCGACATCGACATGACCGGTGATGCGCCTCCGGGGGCGATCGTCGAATTACGCGCCTGGGAAGATTCCAAGGGCAAGCTGCGCCTCTCGTTGGCCACACGCTCGGACCTCTCGCTGGAAACGCAGGTGACCGCGCCGGGAGCCACCTGGCTCGACCGGCAGCTCGTCGCTCGCGATCCCGTGCCGACGGCGGGCGGATTTGGTGCCGAGATCCGTGATGCCATGACGCGGCGGGCCAATCATCTGGTGGGAGAAGGGCTTGCCCACCATCATGGCGAGCACGTGGTTTTTGCGCGGGGCTTGATCGAGACGCTGCGCCAGCGCGAGCTGGACGCCACGGTCAAACGGCTGGGCGCGGAGACCGGCCTCGCGCACGCTCCGTCCGGCGAAGGGGATTATGTGACGGGCATCTACCGCCAGCGCGTGACACTGGCGTCAGGCCGCTTTGCCATGATCGACGATGGCCTTGGCTTCCAACTCGTGCCCTGGCGCCCGGCACTGGAGCCTAAGCTTGGCCAGCACGTGTCAGGCACCATGCTGCCGGGTGGTGGCGTGGAGTGGAGCTTTGGCCGGCAGAGGGGGCTGGGTCTTTAACTCGTCGAGGGCGTGTCCGCCCCAGTCCCACTTGGCGGAACATGCCGCTCAATATCCATGCTTTGATGCAGCACGCGGAGAATCTCGATCACCCGCCCGTCACGTGGCCGGTACAGCAGGAAATGCCGGCTCGGC
>DAIDJU010000056.1 GCA_027451225.1 Acidocella sp.
GGTGAATTTCCTCTTCGCCCGCAGCCAAGGCGGCACATTCCTGCTCCGGCTGGACGATACCGACACCGAGCGCGGCCGCCCCGAATATGAGCAGGGGATTTACGACGATCTGCGCTGGCTCGGCATCTCCTGGGACGAGACGGCGCGCCAGTCCGACCGCTTCGCCCGCTATGCCGAGGTGGCGGAGCAGCTCAAGGCCGCCGGACGGCTTTATCCGTGCTTCGAGAACGAGGACGAGCTGGCCGCCAAGCGCGCCGCCTTGGTGAAGCGCAAGCTGCCCCCGGTGTATGACCGCGCTGCCCTCTCGATGACCGCCGAACAGCGCGCCGCCGCCGAGGCCAACGGCAAGACGCCCTATTGGCGCTTCAAGCTCTCGGACGGTGCGGCGAGCTGGAACGACCTCGTGCTCGGGCCGCGCAACATCAAGCTCGGCACCGTCTCCGACCCGGTGCTGATCCGCGCCGATGGCACGCCGCTTTACACCTTCACCTCGGTGGTGGACGACGCGGATATGGGCATCACCCATATCATCCGTGGCGAGGATCATGTCTCCAATACCGCCGTGCAGATCGATCTGTTCGAGGCGATCACCAAGGCCCCGGTGCCGCGCTTCGCGCATCTGCCGCTGATCTCTGGCGGGGATGGCGAGAAACTCTCCAAGCGCATCGGCTCGATCTCGCTGAAATCTCTCCGCAAGGACGGCATCGAGCCGGCGGCGATCACGGCGTATCTGGCGCGCCTGGGCACCAACAAGGACCCGGCGGCGGTGCCGATGGAGGAGCTGATCGCCAGCTTCAACCTCTCCGATTTCGGCCGCTCGCCCCCGCGCTTCGACGCCAAGCAGTTGCTCGGGCTGAACCGGAAGTTCCTGCACCACCTGGACTACGAGGCGGTGCGCCCCCGTCTGCCCGAAGGGGCGACCGAGGCGTTCTGGCTGGCGATTCGCGGGAATCTGGACATGCTGACCGAAGCGCGGCGCTGGTGGGAGGTGGTGAGCGAGGAACTGCCCACCCCCGAACTTCCCGGCAATTCCCTGGTGCTGCGCGCGGCGCTGGACAGCCTGCCCGCCGAGCCATGGGATGAGGAAACGTGGAAGGGCTGGACCAATGCCGTCGCCGAAGCCACGGGGGCCAAGGGCCGCGCGCTGTTCCTGCCACTGCGCCTTGCCCTGACCGGCGAGGAGCACGGGCCGGAGATGGCGAAGCTGCTGCCGCTGATCGGGCGTGAGCGGGTGCAACGCCGCCTGGCCGCCTGCGTTGCCGCGCGCGGCACGCCCGGCTAAGAGATTCCGGCAAAGGCACTTATGGGATTATCGCGTGGTCGATATTTTTGACGAGGTTTCCGAGGATCTGCGGCATGACCGGGCGGTCTCGCTGGCCAAGCGCTATGGCGGCCTCCTGCTTGCCGCCATGGTGCTGGTGCTGGTCGGCGTCGGCGCGCAGCAGGCCTATACGGCCCATAAGGCCAAGCTGGCCGAGGGCGCGGCCACCCAGTACCTTGCCCTTACCCAGTCCGCCGACCAGCAAGGCCAGCAACTGCCGCCCGACCAGGCCGCGCAAACCGCCCAGGCGCTGAACAAATTCGCCGCCACCGCGCCAGAAGGATACAAGACCCTGGCTAATCTGCGCGCCGCCGGGCTGTACGCCGGGGCGGGCAAGATGGACCAGGCCAACGCGCTGTGGACCGGCATCGCCCAGGATAGCGGCGCGGATAAGCTGCTGCGCGACCTCGCCACGCTGCTCTGGGCGCAGCACGCCCTGGGCGCGGTGCCGGATACCGACATTCAAGCCCGTCTCCAGCCGCTTACCGCCACCGCCAACCCGTACCATGCGTTGGCGCAGGAGGTGGAGGCAGTGACCTATTTGCACCAAGGCAACCCGGGCATGGCGAAAGCCCTGTTCACCAGCCTTGCCGCCGACCCCAACGCCCCGGCCGGTGTGCGCGAACGCGCCCAGGGCCTGCTTGCCCAGTTGAACGGATGAAACGCCCCATGATGCGACGCCGCACCGCCACCGCCAGCCTGTTCTCACTCGGGCTATTGGCCGCCTGCTCCACGCACAAGAAAGCGCCGATCATCGGCACGCAGATCTCCTTGCTGCCGGAAGGCGATGGCATGGACGTCGCGGTAAACCCGCCGCCCGTGAGCATCCCGCAGGCCCGCGCCCTGGCCGACTGGCCGCAGCCCCAGGCCAACGCAGCCCACGCGCCCGGCAATGTGAGCGCGCCGCTGAACTTCAAGCCGCAATGGCATGCCGAGATCGGCGCGCCCGGCGGCTTCCGCCAGCCGCTGGTGGCAAGCCCCATCGTTGCCGAGGGCAAGGTCTTCACCATGGACGCCAACGCCGTGGTGCATGCCTTTGCCCTCACCAACGGCAAGCCTCTCTGGCACGACACCACACGCCCCAAACACGCCTCCGAGCAGAATCTGGGCGGCGGCATCGCGTATGATGGCGGAATCGTTTATGCCAGCACCGGCTATGCCGAGCTGCGCGCCCTGGATGCCGAAACCGGCAAGCTGCTCTGGCGCCAGCAGCTCGATTTCCCCACCCGCTCCGCCCCGCTATTGGCGGGCGGACTGGTCTCGCTGGTTACGCAGAACGATCTGCTGCTGACCTTCGACGCTAAATCCGGCACGCCGGGCTGGCGTTTCGACGGCTCAGGCGGGCAACCCACCAGCACCTCCGTGGCCGTGGTCGGGCCGCCGGCCTTCGCCGACGGCATCATCGTCGCCGGGTTCTCCAACGGCCTGCTGGCCGCCATCAACGCCGCTTCCGGCACGCCGGTTTGGGAGCAGAGCCTCGCCGCCTCGCTCGGCCAGGGCGGGCAGCTTGACCTTTCGGATATCGTCGCCTCGCCGGTGATCGCGGGCGGCGTGGTCTATGCCATTAACCTCGGCGATACGATGATGGCCGTTGACCTGCATTCCGGCGCCAAGGTGTGGACGCATGCCGCCACAGGCACGCAGCCCATCTGCCTGGCCGGAGATTTTGCCTTCATTCTGGACAAGAACCAGATCCTCTATGCCGTGCATGTGGATGAGGGGCTCGTCAGCTGGTCGCTGCAACTGCCGCTCTATGCCAAGCCGAAGAAGAACAAAGACCCGATCGGCTGGGCTGGTCCCGCGCTGATAAACGGCCAGCTGCTGCTGGTGAGCGACCATGGCACCGCCGCCTTGGTGGACCCGGTGGCCGGGGCGTTGCAACATGTGCTGAAGCTGCCCGGCGGCGGCACGGCGGACATCCCCCCTGTGGCTGCGGGCGGCGTGCTGTTGCAGCTGACGCGCGACGCCAAACTCACGGCGTATACCTGATCATGCTACCGCACGTTGTCATCGCCGGACGGCCGAATGTCGGCAAGTCCACCCTGTTTAACCGGCTGGCCGGCGGGCGCATCGCGCTCGTGGCCGATACGCCGGGCGTAACCCGCGACCGCAAGGAAACCGAATGCGTGCTGGCAGGCACGAAAGTGCTGCTGGTGGACACAGCCGGGCTGGAGGAAGCCGCCCCGGACACGCTGCCGGGACGTATGCGGGCCTCGACCTCGCTGGCCGTGGAGCAGGCGGATCTCGTGCTGTTCGTGTTCGACGCCAGGGCCGGGCTGATCCCCGAGGACCATCATTTCGCCGCCTGGCTGCGCCGTTCCGGCAAGCCGGTGCTGGTGGTGGCCAACAAGGCCGAGGGCCGGGGCGGTGCCGCCGCCGCAATGGAGGCCTATGAGCTGGGCATGGGCGAGCCCGCCGCCATCTCCGCCGAGCATAACGAGGGCATCTACAACCTGATGACCGAAATCGCCGACCGGTTGCCCAAGCCGGAAGAAGGCGAGGCGGAAGAGGGTGAGAATCTGCCGCTGCATATCGCCATCGTCGGGCGGCCCAATGCGGGCAAATCGACGCTGATGAATTACCTGCTGGGCGAGCAGCGCATGATCACCGGGCCGGAACCGGGGCTGACGCGCGATGCCGTTTCCGCCGATTTCACCGGGCCGGACGACCGGCTCTACCGGATTGTGGACACGGCCGGGCTGCGCAAGCGCGCGCGTGTGGATGAGGGGCTGGAGCGCATGTCCACCTCCTCGTCCATCGAGGCGCTAAAGAAGGCCGAGATGGTGATCCTGGCCATCGACGCCGCGCGCGGCGTTGAGGAGCAGGATCTGCACATCGCGCGGCTGATCGAGCGCGAGGGCCGGGCCTGCGTGGTGGCGCTGACGAAATGGGACGCGGTGGAAGACCGTGGCGATGCACGCAAGGCGGCGCTCGACCGCATCTCCATCTCGCTTTCGCAGATGAAGGGCATCACCGTGGTGCCGATCTCGGCCGAGACCGGCGAGGGCATTGCCAAGCTGTTCTCCGCCCTGCACGCCACCTATGAAAAGTGGAACCTGCGTATCCCCACCAGCCAGCTCAACCGCTGGTTCGAGGCGGCGCTGGAGCGCTTCCCCCCGCCGCTGGTGGACGGACGCCGCTTGAAGCTGCGCTATATCACGCAGATCAAGGCGCGGCCGCCGACCTTCGCGCTGTTCGGCACGCGCGCGGAACAGACACCGGAGACGTATCAGCGTTATCTGGTGAACTCTCTGCGCGAAGTGTTCGAGATGCCGGGCGTGCCAATCCGCATCTATCTGCGCGGCACGAATAATCCGTACGCTGACTAAGTTTTAAAAGTTTTTTGGATGCAGCCTTTTTTATAAAAAGGCTGCATTTCTTTATCCCTCTTTCAACATTTCCAGCTCCAGCCAACGCTCTTCGGCCTGCGCCAGCTTGGCGTGCAGCGCGCCCAGAGCCTCGGTGGTGGCGGCGAATTTCTTCGGGTCTTTCTCGTACAGGCCCGGCGTGGCGAGGATGGTTTCCAGCTTCTGCACCTCGTTGTGCAGCTTGTCGATTTCCGCCGTCAGCGTTTTCAGCTCATGCTGCTCCTTGAAGGAGATTTTCCGCGCCGCCGGCTCGGTGGGCTTGGGCGCTGCGGCTTGCGGCTTGGGGGCGGCTTTCTTCTCGGGCTTTGCTTCGCCCGTGGGCGCGCCCGCGCGCTGGCTCAGCATGTCGGAATAGCCGCCCGCGTATTCCACCCATTTGCCATTGCCTTCCGAGGCCAGCACCGAGGTCGCCACACGGTCGAGGAAGTCACGGTCATGGCTGACCACGATGACCGTGCCGGTGTAATCGGCCAGCATCTCTTGCAGCAGGTCCAGCGTTTCCAGGTCGAGATCGTTGGTCGGCTCGTCCAGCACCAGCAGGTTGGAGGGCTTGGCGAGCGCCACCGCCAGCAGCAGCCGCCCGCGCTCGCCGCCCGAGAGCGTGCCGACCGGCGTGCGCGCCTGCTCGGGCTTGAACAGGAACTCCTTCATAT
Source organism: Acidocella sp. (assembly GCA_027451225.1). Taxonomy (GTDB): domain Bacteria; phylum Pseudomonadota; class Alphaproteobacteria; order Acetobacterales; family Acetobacteraceae; genus Acidocella. Next base: position 5,343 of record DAIDJU010000056.1, read on the forward strand.
AGCCGATGACATGGCGGCTCTGATTGCCGACATGCACCTGATCGCTCTTGCCGCCGGTGAGCGTGTCGGCCAGAGAGGCGTTGGGGTTGAGTGCCGCGCGCTGCTGGTCGAGCGTCACCACATCCAGCGACGCGCCGAGCTTCACCGTGCCGGAATCAGGTTCCAACTGGCCGAGGATCATCTTCAGCAGCGTGGATTTGCCCGCCCCGTTGGGGCCGACAATGCCGAGCCGGTCGCCGCGCAGCACGCGGAAGGTGAGATTGTCCACCACCGTCTTCTCGCCAAAGCTCTTGGAAATAGTGTCGGCGTCCACGACGATCTTGCCCGAAGTGGCGGCATCCAGCGAGGCGAGCTTGGCCGTGCCGAGCTTGTGCGTGTAGTTGCGCCGCTCGGCGCGCAGGGTGTGCAGCCCGGCCAGACGCTTGACGTTGCGCTTGCGCCGGGCGGTGACGCCATAGCGCAGCCAGTCTTCCTCGCGGGCGATCTTGCGACCCAGCTTGTGGAACTCCTGTTCCTCCTGCTCCAGCACCTCGTCGCGCCAAACCTCGAAATGGGCGAAGCTCTTGTCCAGCCGCTTGGTCTGGCCACGGTCGAGCCAGACCATCGAGCGGGAGAGGTTCTCCAGGAAGCGGCGGTCATGGGAGATCAGCACGAGGCCGGAGGAGAGCGATTTCAGCTCGCCTTCCAGCCACTCGATGGCGGGCAGGTCGAGATGGTTGGTCGGTTCGTCCAGCAGCAGCAGGTCGGGGCTGGGGGCCAGGGTGCGGGCCAGGGCGGCGCGGCGGGCCTCGCCGCCCGAGAGATTGGCGGGTTTCTCCGCACCGCTTAAGCCGAGCTCGCCGAGCAGGTAGCGGACGCGGTATTCATCGTCATTGGGGCCAAGCCCGGCGGTGACGTAATCCATGACATTGGCGAAGGCCGAGAGATCCGGCTCCTGCGGCAGATAGCGCATGGTCGCACCCGGCTGGAAGAAGCGCGTGCCGGAGTCGAACGGCACCTCGCCCGAGGCGATCTTCAGCAGGGTGGATTTGCCCGAGCCGTTACGCCCGACCAAGCAAATGCGCTCCCCCGCCCCCACCGAGAGCGATGCGCCCGAGAGCAGCGGCACGGTGCCGAGGGTGATGGAGATGTCGGTAAGGAGGAGCAGCGGAGGAGGAGCCATGCGCGCTGTTTGGCCCTTCGCGCCTGCTTCTGCAACCGCCTCTTACGGCAGCGTTACGGGCTGGGCGGGGCCGGAGGGGGCGTAGCTATTGGCGGGGGCCGGGCTGGGCTGGGGCGTGGAAGCCGCGGGCGTGAGCGCCGCCGGAGCCGGGGGGGGAGTCTCCGCGTCCGGCGTGGCGGCGCAGGGGGCAACGGGACGGGAGCCGTCGAGCTTGGCCTGATAGCGCCGCCCGGCCAGGAAACCACGCTCATAGGCCGCGGATTCCGCCTGGCGCAGTTGCTTGGCTGGCGGGCTGGCGGGAGACGCGGCGGGGTTGGAGGCGGCCTCGGGCTGGGAAGCGCAGGCCACCAGCGGCGACGCCGCGAGCATCGCCAGCAACGCCTTGCGCACAGGCCGAGAAATGCGTGAGGTGAACATCGGCATAATATAGCCGTAACGCCGCGGCGGGTAAAACCCGAACGGGCGTTGACGCGCCCCCTGCCCTGCGGCACGAGGCCCGCGCAACCTGCCGGATCTCCGCCTCATGTGTAACGCCTGCCTGCCCCTCTCCCGCCGCGCTTTTGTCGGCGGGGCGCTCACCTTGCCGCTTTGGCATGGCGGACGCGGCGCGGGGCTGGTGGAACCCTGCCTGCGCCTGCCCGTGCAGGGCGTGGCGGTAACGCTGGACGCCTGCCCCGGGCATTTCGACGAGCGGATCGCCAATACGCTGATCGCCTGCAACATCCCGGCGACAATTTTCGTGACCGAGACCTGGATGCGCTGGAACCCGGACGGGCTGGCCCTGCTGAAATCCCGCCCCGATCTGTTCGAGCTGGAAAATCACGGCGCGCGGCATATTCCGCCGGTGCTGGGGGCGGTGCCGATCTACGGCCTGGCCCCGGCGGGCACGATGGAGGCCATCCGCGCCGAGGTGCTGGGCGGAGCCGACGCCATCTCCGCCGCCACGGGCAAGCGCCCCACCTGGTACCGGGCGGCGGCGGGCATCTACACCCCGGCGGCGATCCCGGCCATCGAGGCCATGGGCTTCAAGATCGCCGGGTATTCGCTGAACTCGGATGAAGGCGCTTCGCTGCCCGCCAAGCTGGTGGCGGCGCGGATCAGGGCGGCTCGGGATGGCGATGTGATCGAGGGCCATATCAACCAGCCCAAGCGCGACAGCGGCGCTGGCATCGCCGCCGGGTTGCAGGCGCTGCACGAAGCTGGGACCAGGCTCATCCGGCTGAACCAAGTACCTGCGAACGTGAATCTGACAGTATAATTACCCACCGCCTGACAGGCGAGGGATATGACATTATATTGAACTGCGTGGCCTCCGCTGGCCGGGGGCCCCATTATGCCAAAAGGATAATCAGGAGGTTATCATGCTCATGCGCCTTCGTTATTTTACCCCCGCCGCCGCGGCACTGATCCTGCTCACCGGGTGTCAGCCTGCCCCACCTTCCGGGCCGACGATCACCGTCATGCCTGGGCCGCACAAGACGCTCGACCAGTTCCAGAGCGACGATTACACCTGCCGCAACTTCGCGCAGAACCAGAGCTATCAGGCGCCGCAGACCGGCCTGAACAGCGCCGCCGGGACCACAGCCGCAACCACCGTGGGCGGTGCGGCGGCGGGCGCGCTGCTGGGTGCCGCTGGCGGCAATGCCGGCATGGGTGCGGCGATCGGCGCCGGTGCCGGCCTGCTGGGCGGCGGCATTTACAGCGCGCACCGCAACAATCAGGAAGGTGAGTCCCTGCAGCAGAGCTACAACACGGCCTATGCGCAGTGCATGAAGATCCGCGGCAACAGCGTGCCGCCGATGTAATTTTGTTGTCACTGCTCCAGCCGCCTCTCCACCAGATGCGGCTGGAGCAGTACACAGAAATAGAGCCCAAAAACAAAAAAGACCGCTGAAGCGGCCTTAAATTCTCTTTACCTGACTACCGGGATTTGGGATGGTGGGTGCACAAGGATTCGAACCTTGGACCTACTGATTAAGAGTCAGCTGCTCTACCAACTGAGCTATGCACCCATCCGTCCGGAGCGGCGTGTACCACTGCGGTGTGTGAGGGAGCGTATAACTGCTCATCACGAGAAAGAAAAGCCCACTCCCAAAGAAATTTTGCCCCCAACCCCGCATATTACCGTACGTTGACCTTAACGCATTGGTCATATTCACTAAGCGCATGAATACCTAAGCCTGAAGGAGCCCTCCATGGCATATGCGCTGCAGCAGCTCATCAACGGCCTGACGCTAGGGATGATCTACGGTTTGATCGCC
>DAIDJU010000057.1 GCA_027451225.1 Acidocella sp.
ACCATGGCTTGCAGCTTGCTCAAGGCCGGGGGCTCTGTGGGGCCGGTATTATCCGCCCAGGCCGCGAGGCCCCCGGAAAGGAGTAACGCCAGAGCCACGGACACGCCGATATAGCGCCGCTTGAGCATGACCATAACCTCCTTAATTATTGTGTCGGAATGTTACGGCAAACCAGCCCCCACGGCAATGGTTCGGGGCCTGCTTCCGAAGTCGCCCTGGTCAGTCCTCCGGGCGTGGTTTTCAAGCACCGGAGCGCAATTCAGACAGCCTCCCTTGCGCAACGGCCTCTCAGCGTGTCTTGGCGCGGCCCCTGCCCTTCTTGCGGCTGGCGGGGTCGTACCCACCACCGCCCGGCCCCAGCGGCACCGGCCCACGCGGGCGGCCGGAGGAAGAGCGCGGCACGGGCGGCGGCTCCAACCCCAAGGCCAGCGCCTCCAACCGCTTGATCTCGTCGCGCAGCCTTGCCGCCTCCTCGAACTCGAGATCCGCCGCCGCCTTGCGCATGCGCGTCTCCAGCGTGGTGATGACGGCGCCGAGATCCTTGCCCACGAACTCGTCGGCGGCGGAATCCTTCACCGGCGCCACGGTCACGTAATCCTGCTCGAACACCGAGTGGATGACCTCGCCGATATTCTTCTTCACGCTCTGCGGGGTGATGCCATGCGCCTCGTTCCAGGCAATCTGCTTGGTCCGGCGGCGGGCGGTTTCGTCCAGCGCCTGTTTCAGGCTGCGGGTCATGGTGTCGGCGTACAGAATCACGCGCCCCTCCACATTGCGCGCGGCGCGGCCGATGGTCTGCACCAGCGAGGTGACGGAGCGCAGGAAGCCCTCCTTGTCGGCGTCCAGGATGGCGACGAGCATACATTCGGGAATATCCAGCCCCTCGCGCAGCAGGTTGATGCCCACCAGCACATCGTAAGCGCCCAGGCGCAGATCGCGGATGATCTCGATGCGCTCCAGCGTGTCCACATCCGAGTGCAAATAGCGCACCTTGAGCCCCTGCTCGCCGAGATACTCGGTGAGATCCTCGGCCATGCGCTTGGTCAGCGTGGTGACCAGCACGCGCCCGCCCTTGGCCACCACGGCGCGGCATTCGCCCAGCAGATCGTCCACCTGATGCTCCACGGGGCGGATTTCCGTGACGGGGTCCACAAGGCCGGTGGGGCGGATCACCTGCTCGGCGAACACACCCTGGGTGCGCTCCAGCTCCCACGGGCCGGGGGTGGCGGAAACAAAGACGCTCTGCGGGCGGAAACTCTCCCATTCCTCGAATTTCAGCGGGCGGTTGTCGATGCAGCTCGGCAGCCGGAACCCGTATTCCGCGAGGATGGATTTGCGCGCGAAGTCGCCTTTGAACATGCCGCCGATCTGCGGCACCGTCACATGGCTTTCATCCACCACCAGCAGGGCGTTGTCGGGCAGGTACTCGAACAGCGTCGGCGGCGGGTCGCCGGGGTTGCGACCGGAGAGGTAGCGGGAATAATTCTCGATGCCTTTGCACACGCCGGTGGTTTCCAGCATCTCGATATCGAAGGTCGTGCGCTGCAACAGCCGCTCCGCCTCCAGCAGCTTGCCGGCGGCGGTGAATTCGTCCAGCCGCTGCTTCAACTCGGTCTTGATCTTGCCAATGGCCTGATTCAGCGTCGGGCGCGGGGTGACGTAATGGCTGTTGGCGTAGATGGAGATATTGTCCAGCACCGTCACCTGCTCGCCGGTCAGCGGGTCGAACTCAGAGATCTTCTCGATCTCGTCGCCGAACAGGCTCACGCGCCAGGCGCGGTCCTCGAACTGGCTGGGGAAGATGTCCACGATCTCGCCGCGCAGGCGGAAGGTGCCGCGGGTGAAGGCGGCGTCGTTGCGGCGATATTGGAGGTCCACCAGCGCCTTGGCCAAGGTGTCGCGGTCGATGCGTCCGCCGGTCTCAAGCCGCACCACCATCTTCGAATAGGTCTCGACCGAGCCGATGCCGTAGATGCAGGAGACCGAGGCGACGATGATGACATCGCCGCGCTCCAGCAGCGCCTGGGTGGCAGAATGGCGCATACGGTCGATGGTCTCGTTGATCGCCGAGTCCTTCTCGATATACGTGTCCGAGCGCGGGACATAGGCTTCGGGCTGATAGTAGTCGTAGTAGGAGACGAAGTATTCCACCGCGTTGTCGGGGAAGAAGCTCTTCATCTCGGCATAAAGCTGGGCTGCCAGCGTCTTGTTCGGGGCCAGCACCAGAGCCGGGCGCTGCACCGCCTCGATCACCTTGGCCATGGTGAAGGTCTTGCCCGAGCCGGTGACGCCGAGCAGCACCTGATCGCGCTCCTGCGCGCCTATGCCCCCTACAAGCTGTTTAATGGCTGTGGGCTGGTCGCCGCTGGGCTGATACTCGGAGACCACGCGCAACGGCTTGAGCAGCGGCCTCGGTTCGGGTTTCTCGGGGATGAACAGCAGGGGGGCGGCGCACATGCAACCAATATGGCCCCGCCCCGCGCCGGGGGAAAGCCCGACTTACTTCTTGTCGAACAGCGCCTTCACCTCGGTCATCGCCTCGGAGACGCGGGCGTTGAGCTTGTTCATCGCCTCGGCGTTGGATTTCTGGATCAGATCGCCCAGCTCCTTGGTGTTGGCCACGGCGTTCTCATAAGCCTGCTTGAGCAGTTCCGCCTGCTTGGCGGCGCGGCCGGCGGGGGTGTCCGTGCCGGAGAGCTCCTTCAGCGTCCCGGTCAGGCCGGACATGGTGGATTGCAGGATTTCCATATGGCGGCGGGCCACGGCCTGCGCGCCTTCCAGCGCCACGCGGTTGGCCTCGGTCAGGGCCTCGAGATTGCGCTTATGCGCCGCCAGCACGGCGTCGAGATCGGGGGCGGCGGGCAGTTTCAGATCGCCAAAAAGTTTCTGGACATCAAAATTGGGAAGGAAAGACGTGCTTTTATTCTTGTCATCGGCCATCGAATTCGTTCCTCTTTAATTATACCGGACAGCCCGGCTGGCTTCACTCTACCGGGGAAGCTCCTTGTGGCAAAGGTGCATCCGGGTCCGAAACGGGACGGGTGGAGAAGCGGCCGACGATGCCTTCGGCGCGGGCGAGCGCCTTGTCCACCGCCGCCATGGTGGCGGTCAGGTCCTGGCTTTCGTCATCGGCCCAGGCGCGCAGGCCATAAAGCCAAACCGCCAGCAGGCCGCGCTTGGTCAGCGCGCCGCGCAGGCCGGTGGCATCCACGCCAGCGCCTTCCAGCAGCCAGCCCATCGAGGCGATGTTGAGTTCCGCCATGGCATAAGCCAGCGGCGGGCAGAACGGCAAAGCGCGCATCAGCGCCACCACGCCGGGGCGGTACATCTGCAAAAAGTCGAACCGGCGAAGCAGGATGTCGAACAGCCTGTCTCGCACGCTGCCCTCGGCAAGCGCGCCGGTCAGAGCGAAGGCATCGGCCATCTGGCCAAATTTCTTCAGGATCACGCCCGTGCAGGGGTAAGCGCCGCGAATCTTGGTCAGGTCCAGCCCGGCATGGCGCGCGGCGGCGGCGGGGGTGACATGCCTCCACCCCTTTTCCGCACCGAGCGTGAAGGCCGCGGTAATCAGGGTGGCGTCAGCCAGGGCGCTGTCGAAATCCGTGTCGCTCATACCGCAAGTGTAAGCAGGCGTGACAATTTTGCCAAGCAATTCATCCGATTGGCCGCAAGCCCCGGCGATACGCCTCGGTCAGCCCCAGATAATGCGGCACCGTCTCGTCCCATTTGGCGCGCTCCTCGTCGGTCATCACGCGGGCGAGCTTGGCGGGGCTGCCCATCCACAGCTCCTGCCGCCCGATGCGCTTGCCCGGCCCCAGGAACCCGCGCGCCGCCAGCAGCCCGGCTTCTTCCACCACCGCGCCATCCAGCACTGTCGCCCCCATGCCGATGAAGGCGCGGTTCATGATCTTGCAGGCATGGATGATGGCGGCATGGCCCACCGTCACATCGTCCCCGATGACGGCCGGGTTGTCGCCATGGTCCACATGGATCACCGTGCCGTCCTGAATATTGCTGCGCGCGCCGACGATCACCGGGTTGGTGTCGCCGCGCAGCACGCAGTTGAACCAGATATTCGCGCCGGGGCCGATCCGCACATCGCCGATCAGCACGGCGGTGGGGGCCACCCAGGCGGTGGGGTCCACTTGCGGCTGCAAATCGCCCAGGGCGTAGAGCAGCCCGCCGGATTTCTGGAGTTCAGACATTAAGCGCCTCCCAGCATCAGCTTGATATTCTGCACCGCCGCACCGGACGCGCCCTTGCCGAGATTATCCAGCCGGGCGATCAGCACCGCCTGCCCCGCCGCCTGATTGGCGGCGACGAAGATTTCCAGCTTGTCGGTATTATTCAGCGCCTCGGGCTGGAGGTTGGCGGCATGCAGGCCCGGATGCGCGATCACGTTCTCCGCCCCGGCGTAATAGTCGCAATACGCTTCCGCGAGGCGTTCCGCCGTGGGATGGCCGGGCAGCTGGTCGAGGAACACCGGCACGCAAACCAGCATCCCCTGCGCGAAATGCCCCACCGACGGCACGAAGAGCGGCCGCCGGGTCAGGCCGGAATACTGCACGATCTCGGGGATATGCTTATGCTCAAGCCCCAGCGCGTACAGCTCGAAAGCCGGGCCGCCCTCGGCCTCATGCGCCGCGATCATCGCCTTGCCGCCGCCCGAATAGCCGGAGACGGCGTTGATGCTGAGCGCCTGCCCCGGCCCCAGCAGCCCCAGCTCCACCAGCGGGTGCAGCAGCGCGATGGCCCCGGTGGCGTAGCAGCCCGGATTCGACACCAGCCGCGCCTGGGCAATAGCCGCCCCCTGGCCCGGCGCCATCTCGGGGAAGCCATACACCCAGCCCCGGGCCACGCGGTGGGCGGTGCTGGCGTCGAGGATGCGCGTGCCCTCGGGCGCAAGGGCGACGGCCTCGCGCGCCGCGTCGTCCGGCAGGCAGAGCACGGTGAGGTCGGCCTGCGCCATCGCCTCGGCGCGGGCCTCGGGCGATTTGCGGTGGGCGTCGTCCAGCGTGACGAGGCTGATATGGGGAATCGCGGCGAGCCGCTGGGCGATGCCAAGCCCGGTGGTCCCGGCCTGGCCGTCGATGAAAATCTTGGCGCTCATGCGGCTCTACTTATCACGCCGCCGCCGCCGTGCTAGGGCGGGCCAGGACCACCCTACAGGAAATTTATAATCATGTCCGAGCAAGCGACCGCCCCGGCCCAGCCGCCTCTCGTCGTCAACATCCAGTACACCAAGGATCTGTCCTTCGAGGTGCCAAACGCCCCGGCGATCTTCACCAGCCTGCGCAGCGCCCCGCATGTGAACATCAACCTGGATGTGCAGGTGCGCCGGATCGAGGAAGCGCACACCGTGTTCGAAGTGACGCTGGTCGTGCGCGCCGAAGGCACCACCCCGGCCGAAGGTTCCGACAAGCCGACCGTGGTGTTCATCGCCGATCTTTCCTATGCCGGCGTGTTTACCCTGAACGGCGTGCCCGAGGCCCAGCACGAGCCGATCCTGCTGGTGGAATGCCCGCGTCTGCTCTTCCCCTTCGCCCGCAACATCCTGGCGGATGTCACCCGCGATGGCGGCCTGCCGCCGGTGATGCTGGGGCCGATCGACTTCGTCGGCCTGTGGCAGCAGCGCCGCTCCCAGCAGGGTCTGGCCAATATCCAGCCCGTGGCCAACGCGTAAGCACTTAAAAAAGCCCGGCAGCGCCAACTGCCGGGCTTTTTGATTCAGAGCTGCACCGGGCCCGGTTTGTTCTTTTCCGGCTTGGTCAGCCCGCCCAGGAATTCGAACACCGTTTGCGTGTTCCAATCGGCGGCCCCATCCAACCGCGCCACCATCCGCCCCTCGGCGTCCAGCACGATCGTCACCGGCACGCCGTCCGTGTCCAGCACATCCAGGCAATGGCCTTGCGGGTCGAGCAGAATGGGCAGGTTGCGGATCTTACGGCTGGCGAAAAACGGCTTCACCGCCGCGGCGCCATCCGTGTCGATGGCGATGGGCAGCACCAGCCCGCCGAAGGGCTTGATCCGCTCGGCCAACGTGGCGAGGCTTGGCAGTTCCTCACCGCATGGGCCGCACCATGTGGCCCAGACATTCACCACCAGCACATGGCCCTTATAGTCGGCCAACGTCAGGCTGCGGCCCTTATCGGAGCTGAAAACCAAGGGCGGAGCGGCGGCGGGGGCGCCTTGGGTCCAGGCCAAGGCGGCGTCCGGCAGGGCATCTTCGCTGCTCTGCGCCACGGCGCGATTGCCCCAGGCGGCGGCAATGGCTAATCCAGGAGCGGCGGCGATGATGGATCGCCTGGACAGCAAAGGGCGCTTGGACGTGACGGACAAGAACAATTCTCCGGTAAAAGGCCAGCTGCAATGGGGCGGACGGTTCGGCGCCGGCCCCGATGCGGTGATGCAGGCCATTAATGTCTCGATCGGCTTCGACCGCAAGCTCTGGGCGCAGGACATCGCCGGCAGCCAGGCGCATGCCGAGATGCTGGCCAAGCAGGGCATCATCACGGCCGAGGACCAGGCCGCCATCAAGCGCGGGCTGGAGGATATCGCCAACGATATCGAGGATGGCCGCTTCGGCTTCTCGGACGCGCTGGAGGACATCCACACCAATATCGAGGTGCGCCTGACCGAGCGCATCGGCGAGGCCGCGCGCCGCCTGCACACCGCCCGCAGCCGTAACGACCAAGTGGCGACCGATTTCAAGCTCTATGTGCGCGAGGCCATCGACCATATCCTGGCGCAGGTGAAGGATTTGATGCTGGCTTTGGCCGAGCGCGCCGCCGAGCACGCGGCCACGGTGATGCCGGGCTTCACCCATCTGCAGACGGCGCAGCCGGTCACCTTCGGGCATCATCTGCTGGCCTATGTGGAGATGCTGGGCCGTGATTCCGGCCGCCTGGAAGACGCCCGCAAGCGCCTGAACGAATGCCCGCTGGGCGCCGCCGCCCTGGCCGGCACCTCCTTCCCCATCGACCGCTTCGCCACCGCCGCCGCGCTGGGCTTTGACCGCCCGACCGCCAACTCGCTCGATTCGGTCTCCGACCGTGATTTCGCGCTGGAATTCCTCTCGTCGCTGTCCATCATGGCGATGCACCTTTCCCGCTTCGCCGAGGAGATCATCATCTGGTGCTCCTCGCCCTACCGGCTGATCTCGCTCTCCGATGCCTTCACCACCGGCTCCTCCATCATGCCGCAGAAGCGCAACCCGGACGCCGCCGAGCTGACCAAAGCCAAGACCGGGCGCATCTTCGGGCATCTGCTCGGGCTGCTCACCGTGATGAAGGGCCTGCCCATGGCCTATGCCAAGGACATGCAGGAGGACAAGGAACCGGTGTTCGACGCCGTGGACGCCATCACCCTCAGCCTCGCCGCCACGGCGGGCATGGTGCGCGACCTGACCGCCGACACCGCCCGCATGGCCGCCCTGGCGGGCAGCGGCTTCTCCACCGCCACGGACCTCGCCGACTGGCTGGTGCGGGTGCTGAAGATGCCCTTCCGCGACGCGCATCATGTCACCGGCCGCATCGTGCGCCTCGCCGAGGAGCGCGGGGTGGATATCTCCGAGCTGGAACTGGCCGAGATGCAATCCGTGGAGCCGCGCATCACGCAGGAACTCTTCGACGTGCTGACGGTGGAAGCCTCGGTCGCCTCACGCACCAGCTTCGGCGGCACCGCGCCGCAGAACGTGGCCAAGGCCGCCGCTCTGTGGCTGGAGAAGCTGAAATGAAGCCGCTTCTGGCCCTGCTCTGCCTGCTGGCGCTGGCGGGGTGCGGCCGGCGCGGCAACCCCGTGCCGCCCGGCCCGGCGCAGGATATTATCTACCCCCATACCTACCCGTCTGAATAAAGTAACAACTCATGGCTGATGTTTATACCGGCGCGGAGCCGGATCTGACGGCGCTGCTCGCCGCCCGCCCGGCGTTCTCGATGAACGCGCAAGAGGGGCTGAGCTTCGAATCCGTGCCGCTGAACGCGATCGCGGACCAGTTCGGCACGCCCGTATGGGTGTATGGCGCGGGCAGCATCCGCGCGCGCTTCGCGGCACTCAAGGCCGCCTTCGCGGCTGAGAACCTGCCCGTGCATATCCATTACGCGGTCAAGGCCAACGACCATCTGGCCATCCTCAGCCAGTTCCACCGCCTCGGCGCGGGGGCCGATGTGGTCAGCATCGGCGAGTTCCTGCGCGCCCGGCGGGCTGGCGTGGCGGCGGCGGACATCGTGTATTCCGGCGTCGGCAAATCGGCTGAGGAGCTGGAGACCGCGCTGACCCAGGGCATCGGGCAGATCAACGTGGAAAGCGCCGAGGAGCTGGAGATGCTCTCCGGCATCGCCACGAAGCTGGGCGTTGCGGCTCCGGTGGTGCTGCGCATGAACCCGGATGTGGATGCCGGCACCCACGCCAAGATCACCACCGGCCTCGCCGAGAACAAATTCGGCATCGCAGCGGCGGATATCCCGGCACTCTACGCCCGCGCCGCCAACCTGCCGGGCATCAAGGCGCTGGGTCTGGCGCTGCATATCGGCAGCCAGATCCTCTCCACCGAGCCCTACGCCACGGCCTACGCCAAGGCGGCCGACATGGTGCGCGCCCTGCGCGGCCAGGGGCTGAACGTCGAGGTGCTGGACCTCGGCGGCGGCATCGGCATTGGCTACCATGACGAGCCGGGCATGAACCTCGCCGCCTTCGCCGCCACGATCCGCCGCACGGTGGGGGATCTCGGCGTTAAGCTGATGGTGGAGCCGGGGCGGTATCTGGTGGGGCCAGCCGGCCTGCTGCTGGCCTCGGTGATTTTGCAGAAGCGCACGCAGAAGCGCTTCGTGGTGCTGGACACCGCGATGAACGAGCTGATGCGCCCGGCGCTGTACGAGGCGTGGCACGGCATCCTGCCGGTGGACCCAGCCCTGTTCCACACCGCGCAGACACAGGCCGATGTGGTCGGCCCGATCTGCGAAAGCGCTGATTGCTTCGCCACCGGCCGCGCTCTGCCCGACCTGCCCCCCGGCACCCGCGTGGCCCTGCTGGACACGGGCGCCTACGGCGCGGTGATGAGCAGCGCCTATAACGCCCGCCCGCGCGCGGCCTCGGTGCTGGTGGATGGTGGCAAGGCCGTGCTGATCACTCCGCGCCAGACGCCGCAGGATCTGTGGGCGGACGAGATCATCCCCGCCTAACGGACTTACATCCCCGCCATGCCTGTCATGGCGGGGGGCTCCAACTGTAGTAAAAGCCCGGCGGCGAGCAGAACGGCCAAGCCCAGGACGATTTCCAGCGCTACGGCCCGACGCAAGGCGACGCCGCTGCCCGGCAGGCTGGGCGTAAGGCTGAATTTATTGCGCGCGGCAAGGCCGGTGAGCAGCCCCAGCGCCAGGATTTTCGCACCGGCCAAAGCGCCATAGGCCGAGGCGAACAGCGCCCCCACCCCGCCGATCAGCAGCACGAACTGCACCGCCGCCGTACCCACCAGCACGATCACACAGGCCATGCCCAGCGGCGAGAAGCACCGCGCCAGCCACGCCGCCTCCGCCCCCGGCAAACGCCGCAGCGCCAGCAGCAGCACCGGCAGCGTGCCCAGCCACAGCGCCGCCCCGGCCAGATGCAGCACTGCGCTGGCCAGCAACACTTCGCCCTCTGCGCCGCTCATGGCTCCGCCATGGCCAAGCCAGGCCTCGGCCAGCACGCCGCCCAACGCCAGCAACGCGGCCAAACGCGTCCACCCCGCCTGGAACAGCAGCACTGCCAGCAGCAGCGCGGCCATGCGCCCCAGCAACAGCGCGCCAAACCGCGTGTCCTGCACCACAATTGGGATGGCGTTGAGAATGTCCGCCCAGTTCCGGGCTGCCGCGAAATAGGCTGTTTGCAGCAGAAACCACCCTGCCCCCGCCACCAGCGCCAAGGCGAAGCCGCCCCAGGCCAGAGGCTTAAGCCCCGACAGGCGCGCCCGGCGCAGCAGCGTGGCGGCCAGGATGATGGTGCCCGATGCGGAGAAATACCCCGCCAGATGCAGCCCACGGCACAGCCCGCGCAGCACGAGCATGGCGGCGCTGTCCATCAGGGGGAGAGTGTGAAGCTGTAGCGCCCCTGGGTCTTGTGCGTGTCCTGCGAGAGGGCGTGCCACGTCACGACATATTTGCCCGGCGCGGTGATGCGCACCTTCACGGCCAGCTCGTTCTCATGCCCCGGCACGGGCTGGGGCTTGGCGGCCTGCACCTGCGCGCCGTTCGGTCCGGCTACCGTCACGGTGCAGAAGGGCACGGCCAGTTCCTCGGTATAGGTGAGCAATAGCTGCGCGGGCGGGGTGGCAACCACCGCCCCCACGCGGGGCTCGGCGCTCTTGAGGAAGGCATGAGCGAAAGCGGGAACGGGGGCGAGCGCGGCCAGCAGGGGCAGAAACCGCTTCACCGCCCGCTCTCGGCTTAGAACCAGCCGAACAGGCGGTTGAAGAAGCCCGACTGCGCGTTGCTGTTCTGCGGCGTGGCGCCGGTGGTCACGGGCTGGCCAAGCGCCTGGTTCTCTTGCAGGCGCTTCTCCTCGGCGGGGGCGTCCACGGTGGGCTGCGGTGCGGGGCCGGAGCTCATCAGGCCGGAGACAAAGCCTTTCGGCTTGCTGGCGATCATCGCGTTCTGGTTCACCTCGGCGCGGATATCGCCCTGCGGCGCGGGGCCGGCCTGCTCCAGCAGCGCCTGCTCGCCCGGGGTGGTGTTGCTCGGCGGCGCGGTAATGGCGTTCTGCGGGGAGACGATGTTCGCGCCATCCTGCGCGGCATCCACCTGCTGCGGGCGGGGCTCGCCCGGGTTGGGCTGCTGCAGCTGGCCGAGTTCCGGCGGCAGGGAGAGCGGGGCCTCGGTACCGACCTGGAAAGCGTCAGGCGGAACATTGACGAGCCCGAGGCTCTTGCGGGTGCTCGTCGAGCATCCGGCGAGCGCCAGGGCAAGGGCGATGGTGGCGGCGGCGGCAACGGGGCGGGCGAGAGCAGATTTCATGGCGTCTTCCTAACCTTCCCCCGGGCTGGCCGCAACGGGGGGCTTTTGCAACAGGTTTTCCAGCATCAGCGCGATCACGCCGCAGACGATGGCGGAATCCCCCACATTGAACACCCAGGGGTAGTACAGCCCCCCGATATGCGCCTGCAGGAAGTCCACCACCGCGCCAAAGCGCAGGCGGTCGATAACATTGCCGATGGCCCCGCCCGCGATGGCGCCCACGGCGAGCGTGACGACCCATTTTTGCGTGCGCCACATCCAGGTGAACAGCGCCAGCACCACGATGCTGGCGACGAGGGCGAGCAGAACCTTGGCTCCCGCCCCCGCGAACAGCCCGAAGGTGATGCCGTGATTCCACACCAGCACGAGGTTGAGGAACGGCGCAACGGTGAGCAGATGCCCATCCTGCAGCCCCAGCGGGTTGAGAACGAGATATTTGCTCCACTGGTCCGCCCCCAGCACCAGCGCGGCGGCGAGGAACCCGGCCAGGCGGCGCATCAGGCGGCGTCCACCGCGTCGCAGCAGCGGCGGCAGAGCGTGGGGTGCTTGGCGTTGCCGCCCACCTCGGGCAGCACCTTCCAGCAGCGTTCGCATTTCTGCCCCTGTGCGGCGATGGCCGTGTCGTTCTCGCCAAAGCTCACGGCCGAGGTGATGCAGATATCCTCCCAGAGCGCCGCATCATCCAGCACGGCGCGCGCCTCGGCGGAGAGCACGGCTTCGGCCTGGAGCGAGGAGCCGATGGCCTTGTCGCGGCGCATCTCCTCGATAGCGCCGGTGACATTGCCGCGATGCTCGCGGATTTTGCCAAAGGTCTCGGCCAGCGCATCGTCACGCCAGGTGGCCGGAACGTCGTGGAACGGCTCCAGATGCACGGATGTCTCCGCGCCGAAGCGCGTGACCCAGGCTTCTTCCGCCGTGAAGGGCAGCGCCGGAGCCAGCCAGGTGGTCAGGCAGCGGTGCAGGATATCCAGGAAACTGCGGCAGGCGCGGCGCTTTTCGGCGGCGGGCGCATCGCAATACAGGCTGTCCTTGCGGATATCGAAGTAGAAGGCCGAAAGATCGGTGGCGCAGAAATGGTGGATCGCCGGATACACGCCGGTCCAGTCATGGTTCTGCACCGCCGCTTCGATCTTGCCGTTCAGCTCCCACAGCCGGTGCAGCATGAAGCGCTCCAGCGCCGGGAAGCCTGCCTCGGGCACGCGCTCGGCCTCGGAGAAACCATCCAGCGACCCCAGCACCCAGCGCAGCGTGTTGCGCAGGCGGCGGTAAAGTTCGGCCTGCTGCTTGAGGATTTCAGGACCGATGCGCAGGTCTTCCGATGTGTCGGAGTTCATCACCCACAGGCGCAGAATATCCGCGCCGTATTTGTCGTTCACCTCCTGCGGGGCGGTGACGTTGCCGAGCGACTTGGACATCTTGCGCCCCTGCTCGTCGAGCACGAAGCCGTCGGTCACGATGGTCTTGAACGGGGCGACGCCGCGCGTGCCGACGGATTCCAGCAGCGAAGCCTGGAACCAGCCACGATGCTGGTCGGACCCTTCGAGATAGATGTCCGCGGGCGTGGAAATACCGCGCGCTTCCAGCACGAAGGCATGGGTCGAGCCGGACTCGAACCACACATCCACCACGTCGAAGATCTGCTCGTAATCATCCGGGTTGCGGTCGGGGCCGAGGAAGTCGGAGGCCGGGCGGGCGTACCACGCATCCGCGCCTTCCCTCGTGAAGATCTCGACCACGCGCTGCATCACCGCCGCGTCGCGCAGCGGTTCGTGCGTGGTTTTGTCAACGAAGATCGCAATCGGCACGCCCCAGGCGCGCTGGCGGGAGATGCACCAATCGGGGCGGGACTCTACCATCGAGCGGATGCGGTTGCGCCCAATCTCGGGCACGAATTTCGTGTTGTCGATGGCGGCGAGCGCCTTGTTGCGGATCTCGTCCTCGCCGTCCATGCGGATGAACCACTGCGCCGTGGCGCGGTAGATCAGCGGCGCCTTGGAACGCCAGCTATGCGGATAGGAGTGCAGGAATTCGTTGCGCTGCAGCAGCGCACCTGCCTCCTGCAAAGCCTTGCAGACAGGATCAGCAGCTTTGTAAACATGCACGCCCGCGAAGAGCGGCACGGAGGCGTAATAAGAGCCATCGGCATCCACCGTGTCGGGCACCGCAACGCCATGCGCCTTGCACAGTGCGAAGTCATCCTCACCATGGCCCGGCGCCATGTGCACGATGCCGGTACCAGCCTCCATGGTCACGAAATCGCCCAGCATCAGCGGCACGGTGAAGTCGTACCCCGCATCCAGCTTGGCCAGCGGATGGTGGAAGCGCTTGCCCTCCAGCACCGCGCCCTTGAAGTCCTTCAGCACGGAATGGACGGAGATGCCGACAGCGCCTGCAAAATTCTCCAGCAGGTCCTTGGAGACGATCAGCGTCTCGCCCACCACGGCAAGGCTCCCCTCGGCCACGGCATCGACGCGCAGCAGCACGTAATCCAGCTCACGCCCGGCGGCGAGGCCGCGATTGCCCGGAATGGTCCAGGGCGTGGTGGTCCAGATGACGACCGACTCATCGCCTTCCACCGCGCGGAACCGCACGTAAATCGCGGTGTCCTTCTTATCGTAATACTCGACCTCGGCTTCCGCGAGCGCGGTCTTTTCCACCGGGCTCCACATCACCGGGCGCAAGCCGCGATACAGCGCGCCGTTGAGCAGGAACCGGCCAATCTCGCCCGCGATCAGCGCCTCGGAGGCGAAATCCATGGTGGCGTAGCGGTTGGCCCAATCGCCGGCCACCCCTAAGCGCTGGAACTCAGCCGACTGCACGTCCAGCCAATGCTGCGCGTACTCACGGCATTCCTTGCGGAACTCCAGCACCGGCACCTGGTCCTTATCCAGCTTCTTGGCGCGGTATTTTTCCTCGACCTTCCACTCGATGGGCAGGCCGTGGCAGTCCCAGCCGGGGATGTAATCGGCATCCTTGCCCGCCATCTGCTGGGCGCGGTTGATGACATCCTTATGAATCTTGTTCAGCGCGTGGCCAATGTGCAGATTGCCGTTGGCGTAAGGCGGGCCGTCATGCAGCACGAATGTCGGCCGCCCCTTGCCCGCCGCGCGGAGCTTGCCCCACAGCCCCATCTCCTCCCAGCGCTTGAGCATCTCCGGCTCGCGCTTGGGCAACTCGCCGCGCATGGGGAACTCGGTGCGCGGCAGGAATACGGTGGCTTTGTAATCGGGGGTGCTGTCAGTCATGGGCTCAGGGGTTTCTCTTGATTCTCGTCGCTGTCAAGCAGGCGGCGCGCGATGGTGGCGTCGGCCTCGATCTGCGCCTTCAGCGCCTCGAAGCTGGGGAATTTCTGCTCCTCGCGGAGGAAATGGTGCAGGTAAATGGTGATCTCCCGGTCGTAGAGATCGCCCGTGAAATCGAAGAAATGCGCCTCGAGGCGGGATTCGGTGCCGCCCACCGTGGGGCGCTGGCCGATATTGGCGACCCCCTTCACCACCGCGCCATCAATGCGGGCGGTGACGGCATACACGCCGCGCTGCGGCTCCAGATGCCGCCCCAGCGGGATATTGGCGGTGGGAAAGCCGATGGTGCGGCCGCGCTTGTCGCCATGCATCACCGGGCCGCGGATGGAAGGCGGACGGCCGAGCAGGGCCGCGGCCCGCTCCGGGTAACCGTCCTGGATCAACCGGCGGATGCGGCTGGAGGAGATCGGCCCTTCCTTGTCCGTCACCGGCGGCACGATGGTCAGCCCCATGCCCAGCGCCTCGGCGCGCTCGGCCAGAAAGGCGACATCGCCGCCGCGCCGGTGGCCGAAGGCGAAATCCGCCCCGCAGACCAGATGCGCCGCCCCCAGCCCGCGATGCAGGACATCCGCCACGAAGTCCTCGGCGCTGAGATGCGCGAAAGCGGCGTCGAAAGGCAACTCGTACAGATAGTGCACGCCAAGCCCGGCCAGGGCCGCCGCGCGCTCGGTGGAGAGGGTCAGGCGGAAGGGCGGGTCCTGCGGGCGGAAGAATTCACGCGGATGCGGCTCGAAGGTGAGCACGGCGCGCGGTACGTCCGGCCGGGCGGCATGGGCGGCGCGCAGCACCGCCGCGTGGCCCAGATGCACACCGTCGAAATTCCCCAGCGCGATGGTGGCGCCGCGAGCCTCGGGGGGCAGGCCGCGCCAGTCGTGAAACATCTTCATGCCTTCGCAAAAGCCCCGACACTTGGCCGCAGGTCAAGGGTGGGGCATGAAGATCGCATATACCAATAACGGAGCTGGTCATCTCATGCGGAGCATTCTTAAGCTGCTGGGCGGTATCATTGTGGCGCTGGCCGTGGTTTGGGCCGGGCTGTGGTGGTACGCGCAGACGCGGCTGCAAGCCGTGCTGAAGACCTATGCCGCCGAAATGAGCCCGGCGAACGGCGCCTCCAGCCTGAGCTATGACGGCATCTCCGGCGGCGGCTTCCCCCTCGCCGCCACGGCCACCATCACCAACCCCAACCTCACCTTGCCGCTGCCCGGCAGCCAGATCCCCGGCCCGCTGGCGCTGAATGTCGCCTATGTCACGCTGCGGATCGACCTGCTGCACCCGCTGGCGCTGCATATCGACGTGCCGGACAAAATCACCGGCCAGGTGCCCCAGGGCCAGGGCGCCATCACCTTCACCAGCTTCAACGCCACGGCCAAGCTGAGTCCGTCTGCGCTGTTCAACCCGCATGTCTTCGCCGTTAGCGGCGTGGACACCACGGTCACCGGCATCAACGTGCTGGCCTCCAGCGGCAGCCTGCAAGTGCTGCATATCGACAGCCTGCACGCCCATCAGGCGGCCTTGCCCTCCGCCACCCCGGCCCAGACCAGCCTCGCCCTCACCGAGGATTTCCAGGGCATCGCCCTGCCCGGCTGGCTCACCCAGTTGCTGCGCGTCCCGTTCAAGGGGCGGATCGAGCATCTGGGCGTGAACCTGACGCTTTCCGGCCCGCTGGACTGGCCTGCCCTCTCGCAACAGCTCCACGCCACGCCAATGGGGCCGCAACGCACAACGCTGCTGGTAAACGCCCTGCATGGCTGGGCCGCCCAGGGCGGCAGCGGCAATGGCAGCCTGAGCCTGACGGCGGGCCCAAGCACGCTGAATGCCGCGGGAACGGTGAAGTTCGACAGCAACGTCCAGCCCAACGGCACGGCGGATGTTACCGCCGACCATCTGGACACCCTGACCGCCGCCATCGCCGCCGCCTATCCGCAGACACAGGACAGCATCAACCAGATCGAGGCGCAGCTCGCCCCCTACATCTCCGCCAGCGCCACTGGCGGGCAGGAGCTGACCATCCACGCCGCTTACGGCAGCAACGGCGTGATGGTGGACGGCAAGAAGGTGGGCGAGATGCCGCCGGTGGATTGGAATCTGCTGGCCAGCCCACCGCCGGCCCAGGCGCCGGGCGATGGCTCCGGCGCGGCAGAACCTTAATCCTTGAGAATCGGGCCGCACCATCCGGGCAGATAGGCGGCATCCTGCTCTTTGGCGAGGCCCAGCGCGTGTTTCAGCGCCTTATCGGGGGCCTCTGCCAGCAGGGAGGATTTGACGCGCCGGCGCAGGTAATCGGCCCATAGGAATTCGCTGAAGGGCGTGGTGTCCTTGGCGTAGCCTCCGGCACGGCGCAGGGCACCGGCCAAGCCGCGGTAAGGGTCATCCGCCATGCCCGCCACATTTCGCGGCAGGTGCTTCGGCTCGCACCGCTCGCCCTTGGCGTCGTACAGATGCATCCAGGCCCGGTTGTCGAGGTAAACCCAGAACGCCTCGGGCTCCAACTCAGAAAGATCCGCCACCACGGTGGTGGCAACTTCCTCCACTCCTTCCTCATGCAAGGCGCGGGCGAGATGGTGATGGTCGATGATATAAGGCCTGCCCTTGGGGCCCAGCACCACCGGGATCAGGTGCTTGCCCAGATACTCCGCCTGCTGCTCCGCCGCGCGCGTGCGCCATTCTTGACGCTTCTGCGCCACCTCGCTCAGGCCGAGGGTCAGCTGAGTCGGGCGTAAATGCTTGATTTTGACGGGAATAAGCCGGGGTTCGCGCGCGAATGTCATCATGCCCTCATGCAACAAAGCCACGCCGGGGGCGGAACGACCCACCACGGCGCGGCCATGTTGCAGAAGACTTGTTGGCGGTCATTGAACTGGATCAAATCCCGCCAAAAATTCGCCCGCTATGGGCGGACGGCACTATTCGTTGTCGCTGGCCTTCTGGATCTGGTTCTGCATGGCGTTCAGCAGAGCCGAGACATTGCCGCCATTATCGGTGATGACCGAGGCATAGTCGTTGCGCGTGGTGATGCACATCGAGGTCCCGGCCACGATCACGTCGGTGATCTGCGGCTTACCGCCGATCTCCTCGACCTCCCAACCCACATCCGCCGGAGCCTTGCCGGGGGTGTTGATGGTGGTGTCCACCAGAATACCGTTGCCCTGCGGCTTGGCACCGTTCACGCTGAAGCTGATGCCCTGATACGCCTTGATCTGGTAGGTGATGTTGTATGAGAGCAGCTGGTGGAAGAGCTGCTGGAATTTGTCGTGCTGCGCCGGGGTGGCGATGTTGATGTAGCGCCCCAGCACGTAATCCCCCACCTGGTTCACGGCGACGATCTGGTTGACCAGGGTACGCAGCTGCGTGGCCTTGTCGGCCGCCGAGCCATTGCCGTTGACAATGCCCACAAGCTCCTGGCCGGACTGGTTGATGAAGCTCTGTGCATCAGTCGCGGTGATGGCCTGCGCCGGGGCGGCGCTGGCCATGATGCCCAGAATCGGCGCAGCCATGGCTGCGCCCAGGATAAAGCGGCGGAAATGCATGTTTGTCCTCGTGTCCTTCAGCATTATTGCGCGTAGTACGGCGTGCCGGGAGCGCCATTCACCCCGTGCAGGTCGTTCTGCTTAATTAACTGCAATTGTGAGTCACGAGATTGGCGATAAAGGCTCCGGAATGTGGCATAGGGGTCCAGAGCCGTGGCGTTGATCTGGTCGATGGTGTCCAGATACGCGGCGCGGGTATTGATCAGGCGCAGCCCGCCCTCGGCATAGCCGAAATCGTCGAGCGCAGCGTTCTCAGGCGCCAGTTCCATCGGCGTGGCGAACCACTGCACGGGGTACTGCCAGAAATCGCGCAGGCCGGAGGGGCCGAACACCGGCAAATACAGATACGGGCCGGACTGGAAGCCCCACACGGCCAGGGTCAGGCCGAAATCGGTGTCGGTCTCTTTGTAGCCCAGCGCGCTGGCGGGGTCGAAGATGCCGCCAATGCCAATGGTGGAGTTGATGAGGAAGCGCATCAGCGAGGTGCCGGCATCGGTCGGCAGGCCGGAGAGCATGAAGTTCACCGTGCGCGCGGGCTCGTTGATATTGTCGGCAAAATAGCCGACATGGGTGCGGATGGGCTGGGTGGTGATGGCCACATAGCCCTTCGCCACCGGCTTCATCGCGTATTTGTCGAGCGTGTTGTTGACCCGGAAGAAGACCCGGTTGGTCGGCTCGATCGGGTCGTTCAGCTGCTGGTAGGCCTGATAATCGGCTGTATCGGATTTCGGCGGCGGAGTGGCGCAGCCGGAAAGGCCGATCGCCAGCAGCGACGCTCCAAGACCAAGAACCTGCCCAACCCGGCGTTTAAAGCCTTTCACGTGATTCACCCGCACCTTAAAGCCTCCTTCGTGGCGCGCCCAAAGAGCGGGGCGGCCAATATCATGCGATGTTCATTACCCTGGCTTGCCCGCCGATGCTACCTCCGCCCAGGCATACGGGTCAGACCTTGCGTAAATGTGGCGGTGCTGCCACGACACGGGCCCGACGAAGCTATATATAGAGCAAATGACCCACTCCCCTACCCCCGATACGCTGGAACGCTGGGCCTCGGGCGCGCGCATCGCGCCGCTGCCAACGCGCGAGGGCTTGGCCCCGCCCACCATTTCCTTCGAGTTCTTCCCGCCGAAGACCCCGGCGCTGGAAGCCCAGCTCTGGAGCTGTATCGAGCGTCTGGCGACTCTGCGGCCGAATTTCGTCTCCGTGACCTATGGCGCTGGCGGCAGCACGCAGGAGCGCACCCACGCCACCGTGCTGCGGATCGTGCAGGAAACCGCGCTCACCCCCGCTGCCCACCTCACCTGCGTGGGTGCCACGCGCGAGGCGGTGGATGATGTCGCCCGCCGTTACTGGGAGGCCGGGGTGCGCCATATCGTGGCCCTGCGCGGCGATGCGCCGAGCGGCGAGAGCTACGCCCCCTATCCCGGCGGCTATGCCTTCGCGGCGGACCTCGTGGCCGGGCTGCGGAAAGTCGCGGATTTCGAGATCACCGTCGCCGCCTACCCCGAGACCCACCCGCAGGCGGTGAGCCCCGAGGCGGATCTCGACAACCTCAAGCGCAAGCTGGATGCCGGAGCCACCCGCGCCATCACCCAGGTGTTTTTCGACAACGCCATCTTCCTGCGCTTTCTCGACCGCGCCCTGGCCGCGGGCATCAAGGCGCCGATCGTGCCGGGCATCCTGCCAGTCACCAACTTCACCCAGGCCGAGAAATTCTGCGCCGCCTGCGGCACCTCGGTACCCAAATGGATGGCCGGGATGTTCGAGGGCCTGGATGACGACGTGGAGACGCGGCGCATGGTCTCGGCGGCCGTGGCGGCCGAGCAGGTGCGCCTGCTCCAGGCCAATGGCATCGACGAATTCCATTTCTACACCCTCAACCGGCCGGACCTGACCTACGCCATCGCCCGCATCCTGGGCGTGAAGCCACAGCCCGCCGTATGAGCGATTATCTCGCCGGGCTGAACCCGGCCCAGCGGGAGGCCGTGGAAACCACCGAGGGGCCGGTGCTGGTGCTGGCGGGCGCCGGCACGGGCAAAACGCGCGTGCTGACCACGCGCTTCGCGCATATCCTGCTCAGCAAGCGCGCTTTTCCCAACCAGATCCTCACCGTCACCTTCACCAACAAGGCGGCGCGGGAGATGCGCGAGCGCCTGCACCGGCTGCTGGGCGAGCCGGTCGAGGGCCTGTGGCTCGGCACCTTCCACGCCTTGTGCGCGCGCATGCTGCGCCGCTTCGCCGAGCGCGTGGGGCTGACCAGCAGCTTCTCCATCCTCGATACCGACGACCAGTTCCGCCTGCTCAAGCAGATCATGGAAGCCGCCCATATCGACACCAAGCGATGGCCCGCCAATGCGTTGATGGGGCAGATCCAGCGCTGGAAGGACAAAGGCTACCTGCCCGGCCAGATCCCCGCCAACGAATCGAGCGAGTTCGCGAACGGCAAGGCCGAGGCCCTGTACAAGGCGTATCAGGACCGCCTGCGCGCGCTCAACGCCGTGGATTTCGGCGATCTGCTGCTGCTCACCGTGAATTTGCTGAAAACCGATGCCGAAGTGCTGGCCACCTATCAGCGCAGCTTCCGCTATATTCTGGTGGACGAGTACCAGGACACCAACCTGGTGCAGTATTACTGGCTGCGGCTGCTGGCCCAGGGGCACAAGAATATCTGCTGCGTGGGCGATGACGACCAGAGCATCTATTCCTGGCGCGGCGCCGAGATCGAGAACATCCTGAAATTCGAGCGCGACTTTCCCGGCGCCAAGGTGGTCCGGCTGGAGGCGAATTACCGCTCCACCGCGCCGATTCTCGCCGCCGCCTCGCATCTCATCGCGCATAACGAGGGAAGGTTGGGCAAGACGCTCCATGCCGGGCGGCACGATGCCGATGGCGAGCCGGTGGAAGTGGTCGCGGTGTGGGACTCGGAGGAAGAGGCGCGGATGATCGGCTCGCGGGCCGAGGCGCTCTGGCGCTCGAAGCACAAGCTCTCCGAAATCGCGATTCTGGTGCGCGCCGGGTTCCAGACGCGGGCTTTCGAAGAACGGCTGATGGTGCTGGGCGTGCCCTACCGCATCGTCGGCGGCCTGCGCTTCTATGAGCGCCAGGAAATCCGCGACGCCTTGGCTTACCTGCGCCTGCTGGCCCAGCCCGCGGACGATCTCGCCTTCGAGCGTATCGTCAACCTGCCCAAGCGCGGCGTTGGCGAGGGCGCGATGCGTACCGTGCACGAGGCCGCGCGGGCGCTGAACATCCCGCTCTACGCCGCCACGCAGAAGCTGGTGGCCGAGGGCGGCTTCAAGGGCAAGCTGCGCGAGACTCTGCGCGCCCTGCTGGAAAGCTTCGAGCGCTGGCGCGAGGAGCTGGCCCTGCGCGGCCCGGTGGTGGCGCTGGACACGCTACTGGATGAGTCCGGCTACATCGCCATGTGGAAGGCCGACAAATCCCCCGAGGCGCCGGGGCGGCTCGAAAACCTGAAGGAGCTCACCCGCGCCCTGGCGGATTTCGAGACCCTGGCGCAGTTCCTCGAACATGTCGCGCTGGTGACGGAGACCGAGGACCATGCCGGGGACGACAAGCTCTCGATGATGACGCTGCACGGCGCCAAGGGGCTGGAGTTCGACACCGTGTTCCTCCCCGGCTGGGAGGAAGGGTTGTTCCCCAACCAGCGCGCGCTGGATGAAGGCGGCAATAAGAGCCTCGAAGAGGAGCGCCGCCTGGCCTATGTGGGCATCACCCGCGCCAAGCACCGCGCCATCATCAGCCACGCCGCCCGGCGCAAGAGCTATGCGGGCTGGCAGGACGCCATCCCCAGCCGCTTTCTCGACGAGTTGCCCGAGGACATGCTCCGCCATTCCGGCTCGGCGCAGACGCAACCTTACCGCCAGCCGCATATGGCCGCGGGCTTCCCCGTGCTGGCCAAGCGCCCCGCGCAGGCAAGCAAGATCCCCCTGGGCGCGCGCGTCTTCCACCAAAAGTTCGGCTATGGCCGGGTGATCGCGGTGGAGGATGACCGGCTGGACATCGATTTCGAGACCTCTGGAGAGAAGCGCGTCCTGGACCGCTTCGTGGAACGACATGACACCTGAACTGCTCGACTGCATCACCATCCGCGTCCCCGCGGACGCTTTGGAAACCTTCGAGGCGGCGCTCTCCAGCGTCTGCCGCGCCGTGTCCTTCTATCACGACGAGGAGGTGGACGAATGGGACATCCAGGGCGTGAAGGAGCGCGGCGAATACGAGGATGAGCTGGAAACCGCCCTGCTGATCGCGCGCATCGTCTCCGGGCTTGAGCCGGAGGTGAGCCGCGCGCTGGTGCCGGTGGCGGGCTGGCTGGCCCGCACGCAGATGGCCTTCCCCGAGCAGCTCATCGGCGAACGCTTCGTGGTGCGCGGCACGCATCTTTCCGACCCGCCGCTGCCCGGGCGCATCACCCTCACCCTCGATGCCGGGCTGGCGTTCGGCACTGGCGAGCATAATTCCACGCGCGGCTGCCTCGTCTCGCTGGAGCGGCTGGCCAAACACCACCACCCGCGCCGGATTCTCGATCTCGGCACCGGCTCGGGGATTCTGGCCATCGCGGCGGCGAAGCTGATGGGGCAGCGCGTGCTGGCCTCGGATATCGATTTCCGCGCCGCGCGCGTGGCCAACACCAATGCCAGGCTGAACGGCGTGGCGGGGCTGGTGCACGCCATCCGCGCCGATGGCTGGATGGACAAGCTGATCACCCGCCAGGGGCCATATGATCTGGTGTTCGCCAACATCCTGGCCCGGCCGCTTTGCGCCATGGCGCATGAGTTGGCGGCGCATCTGGCCCCGGGCGGCCGGGCGATTCTGGCCGGGCTGCTGAACACCCAGGCGAACTGGGTGCTCTCGGCGCATCGCCGCGCCGGGCTGGTGCTGGAGCACCGGCTGATCGATGGAGCGTGGTCGATTCTGACGCTGAAGAAGCCATAATAAACGCCGCTTTTTTGTAAAAAAGGCGGCACCCAAAAAACTCTCCCCATAAAAAAGGCCGGGGTTTTGCCCCGGCCTTTTCCGTATCAGTGGCCCAGCGCCATGACGATTTCTTCCGTCATCTTCTTTGCGTCGCCGAACAGCATCATGGTGTTGTCGCGGAAGAACAGCTCGTTCTCCACGCCCGCGTAGCCGGAGGCCATCGAGCGCTTCACGAACAGCACGGTCTTGGCCTTATCGACTTCCAGGATGGGCATGCCGAAGATCGGGCTGGCCGGGTTGGTCTTGGCGGCGGGGTTGGTCACGTCGTTGGCGCCGATCACGTACACCACGTCCGCCGTGGCGAACTCGTTGTTGATCTGCTCCAGCTCGAACACCTCATCATACGGCACGGAGGCTTCGGCCAGCAGCACGTTCATGTGCCCAGGCATACGGCCCGCCACCGGGTGGATGGCGTATTTCACTTCCACGCCGTCCGCCTTCAGGATGTCCCCCATCTCGCGCAGCGCGTGCTGGGCCTGGGCCACGGCCATGCCGTAACCCGGCACCACGATGACCTTGGAGGCGTTCTTCATGATGAAGGCCGCGTCGTCGGCGGAGCCGATCTTCACCGCCTTGCCCTCGGTGTTGGCGCCCGCCGGACCAGCGTCCGCCGAGTTGCCGAAGCCGCCCGCGATGACGTTGATGATCGAGCGGTTCATGCCCTTACACATGATGTAGGACAGAATGGCGCCCGAGGAGCCAACCAGCGCGCCGGTAACGATGAGTGCGAGGTTGCCGATGGTGAAGCCGATGCCCGAGGCCGCCCAGCCGGAGTAGGAGTTCAGCATCGAGACCACGACCGGCATGTCCGCGCCGCCGATGGGGATGATGAGCAGCACGCCCAGCGCCAGGGCCAGCGCCGCGATGGCCGAGAACAGCAGGAAGCTGCCGCCCGAAGCCACGAAGGCGATGATCAGCACCACGATAAGCACGCCGATGGCCGCGTTAAGCTGGTGCTGGCCGTTGAAGGTGACCGGAGTACCCTTGAGCAGCGCCTGGAGCTTGGCGAAGGCGATGAGCGAGCCGGTGAAGGTGATGGCACCAATGGCGAGGCCCAGCGACATCTCGATCAGGCTTTCCACATGGATGTGGTGCGGCGTGCCGATGCCGAAGCTCTGCGGTGCGTTCAGCGCCGAGGCGGCGACGAACACCGCGGCAAGCCCCACCAGCGAGTGGAACGCGGCGACGAGCTGCGGCAGCGCGGTCATGTTGACCCGCCGCGCCACCACCGCGCCGATCGCGCCGCCGATGACGACGCCGAGCACGATGAGCCCCACGCCCGAGAGCAGCATCGCCGGATGCGCCAGCGTCGCCAGCGCGGCGATCGCCATGCCGGCCATGCCGAGCAGGTTGCCGCGCCGCGCGGTCTCGGGATGCGAGAGCCCGCGCAGGGCCAGGATGAACAGGACGGCCGCCACCAGATAGGCGAGCGTGATCCCCGGATCGGATGCGTAATTCATTGTCGCGCCGCCCTTACTTCGCTTTTTTCTTGAACATGGCCAGCATGCGCTGGGTCACGAGGAAGCCGCCCACGATGTTCACGCTGGCCAGCAGCACCGCGATGAAGCCGAAGGCGTGCGCGGCATAGCCGCCCTTCAGCCCTGTCGCGAGCATCGCGCCGACGATGATCACCGACGAGATGGCGTTGGTCACCGCCAGCAGCGGCGAGTGCAGCGCCGGGGTGACGCTCCAGATCACGTAATAGCCGACGAACACCGCCATCACGAAAATGGCGAACAGGTCGATCAGCGGGGCGCCGTGCGGCGCGTGCGCCGCCGCCTGGGCGGCGAAGCCGGCGGCGTTCTGCGCCAGCACGGTGGCCTTGTGCGCGAGCGCGTCGGCCTGGTCCGCGAGTTGTGCAGGGGTCATGATGTGGCTCCTAGGCAGCTGCTTGCGGCTGGAAGTTCGGATGAACGACGGCGCCATCCCGCGTGAGCAGGACGCCCTTCACGATATCGTCGTCGGCGGGCAGTTTCGGCCGCCCGGCCTCCTTGTCCCAGAACCCGGTGAGGAAGGTCGAGAGGTTGCGCGCATAGAGCGTGCTGGCGGCGACGCCGATGCGCGACGGCCAGTTCCTGTGCCCGAGCACGATCACGCCGTTCTCCGTCACGATCCGCTCGCCCGGCACCGTCGCCTCGCAGTTGCCGCCGGCATCCGCCGCGATATCGACGATCACGCTACCCATCCGCATCTTCGCCACCGCGTCGGCGGTGACGATGGTCGGCGCCTTGCGCCCCATCACCAGCGCGGTGCAGATGACGATGTCGTTCTTCGCCACCGTCTCGGCGATCAGCGCCGCCTGCTTGGCGCGGAACTCCGCACTCATCTCCTTCGCGTAGGCGCCGGTCTGCGCCTTGCTCTCCTCGTCCTCGACGCCGACGAAGGTCGCGCCGAGCGACTTGATCTCCTCCTTCGCCGCCGGCCGCACGTCGGTCGCCGAGACGATGGCGCCGAGCCGGCGGGCGGTGGCGATCGCCTGCAACCCGGCAACCCCGGCGCCGACCACGAACACGCGCGCCGGCGGCACGGTGCCGGCCGCCGTCATCATCATCGCGAAGCCGCGCGGAAACGCCTCCGCCGCCTCGATCACGGCGCGATAGCCGGCGAGATTCGCCTGGCTCGACAGCACGTCCATCGACTGCGCGCGGGTGATGCGCGGCAGCAGCTCCATCGAGCAGGCATCGATCCCGGCCTTCGCATAGGCCTGCACCCGCTCCTGGTTCCCCATCGCGCCGAGCGTGCCGACCAGCAGCGCGCCGCGCTCGATCTGCGCCAGAATCTCGTCCCCGGGCGGCTGCACCGTGAACACGATGCCGGCCCCCTTCAGTGCCGAGGCCGCATCCGGCGCGATCTCCGCGCCGGCCTCGCGCAGCGCCGCGTCGGAGACCGAGGCCCGCTCGCCGGCCCCCGCCTCGATCACCACGTCGAGCCCGAGGGCCTTCAGCTTCTTGATCGAATCCGGCACCGCGGCGACGCGGGTCTCGCCCGGCAGACGCTCTTTCAACACCGCAAGACGCATCATATCCATCCCTTCGTTCAACACCGCGCAACGATCGTGCGCCCCGGCGTCCGAAATATTGTGTCGCACCGCACCATTCAAAGCAGCAATTATGCCACAGATGTGATAACGGTCCCGCAATCTCGCACCATGCGCGGGCCGCGCTGTCAAGACGGCACCCATGCGCGCCCGATCGTCTCGACAGGGGGACCCGCATACCCCACAATAGTGCGACTGGTTCTGAGGAGTAGGCATGACAAGCGACATGAGCAACAGGCTCGCCCCCCGCGCCGATGACGAGGACGCCCCCGAGAAGGAGGCGCCCGAGGCCGCCAAGGCCGGCAAGGTCGGGCCCGAACTCGAAAACCGTCTGTTCAAGCAGCGCAAGGTGCTGATCTTCGGCGAGATCCACGACCGCATCGCCCGCGCCGTCACCGGCCAGCTCCTCGCCCTCGCCGGCGCGAGCGACGAGCCGATCGACGTGTTCGTCAACTCGCCGGGCGGCCATGTCGAGAGCGGCGACACGATCCATGACGTGATCCGCTTCGTCGACGCCACCGCGCCGGTGCGGATGATCGGCACCGGCTGGGTCGCCAGCGCCGGCGCGCTGATCTACCTCGCCGGCCACAAGGACCGCCGCTTCTGCCTGCCCAACACGCGCTTCCTGCTGCACCAGCCGATGGGCGGCGTGCGCGGCCCGGCGACCGATATCGACATCGAGGCCCGCGAGATCATCAAGATGCGCGAGCGGATCAACCGCATCATCGCCCGCGAGACCGGGCAGGACTACGCCCGCGTCGAGAAGGATACCGACCGCAACTACTGGATGGGCGCGGAGGAGGCGATCGCCTACGGCATGGTCAGCCGCGTCGTGCAGACCATGAAGGATCTGGACGCCGCCTGATCCCCCCGGCGGCCGCGGCGTCAGCCGTGGCCGTCCTCCGGCGGGGACTCGCGCAGCAGGGCGAGCAGCGCCGCCGCGGCCCTGGTGCGCGTGCGGTCCTGGTGCTGGACCGCGAAATAGGTCCGCCGCGGCAGCTTCACCGGCACCTCCACCACCTTGCCCGCGGCCAGCGCATCGGCGCAGACCAGCTCGGAGAGGATCGTCGCCCCGGCGCCGCCGCTCACCGCCGTCAGCACCGAATTGTTCGCCGGCAGCTCGATCGCCACATCGACCGCCGCATGGTCGATCCCGAGCCCGGCCAGCGCCTCGAAGAGCACCGCCCGCGTCCCCGACCCGTCCTCGCGCAGCACCCAGCTGCCGGAGGCGAGCTCCGCCGGCCGCAGCGCGCGCCGCTTCGCCCAGGGATGACCGGGGGCGACCACCATGACCAGCCGGTCCTGCGCGATCGGCTCGGCGGCGAGCCGCGGCTGGATCAGCGTATCGCCCGGCCCCTCGACGAAGCCGAGCTCGACATCCCCTTCCAGGATCGCGCGCGCCACCTCGGCCGAATTGCCGATCGAGACCGCGAGCCCGATGCCCGGATAGGCCTGCCGGAAGGCGACGAGGCGCAGCGGCAGGAAGTGGTTGGCGATGGTCTGGCTGGCCTTGATCGCCAGCCGCCCGCGCGCGAGGCCGGCGATCTCGCGCATCGTCAGCGCCGCCTGCTCCGTCCGGTTCAGGATCGCCCGCGCCTCGGTGAAGAACACGCGGCCCGCCTCGGTCAGCGCGATGCCGCGGCCGACCCGGTGGAACAGCCTGGTGCCGAATTCACGCTCCAGTGCCGCCACCGCCCCCGAGGCGGCGGACTGGGTGAGCCCCAGCGCCTCGGCGGCCCGTGTCACATGCTCGCGTTCGGCGACCGCGATGAAGATCCGCAACTGATCGAGGGTCATCCTGAACCGGCCTCGTCAGGGCAGCCTCGTCCGAACGACGTTCGCCCAGAAGCCCGTGCCCGCTAAATTTTCATACGCACGCAAAACTATGGCATAGAGCGATCCATGCATGTAAACGCATAGGACCGGCTTCACCGGACCGTCAACAGGAGGAACACTTGAAAGCACCGATCTTGCGCCGCGCCGTCCTCGTCGCGCTGCCGCTGACCCTGCTCGCCGCCGTCGCTCCCGCCCAGGCGAAAGCCCCCGTGCTGCACGTGACGAAAAGCGTCGTCATCAAGGCGCCGGCCGCGAAGGTGTGGTCGATCGTGCATGATTTCGGCAAGCTGACCTGGGTTCCCGCCGTCAAGAGCAGCAAGGCCGACAAGGGCAACAACCCCGGCTCGGTGCGCCATCTCGACCTCGGCGGGCCGGTGCTGACCGAACAGCTCATCCGGTATGACGCCCGGCACATGACCTACACCTATGAAATCCAGCACACCGCCAACAACATGAAGATCCTGCCGGTGCGCGACTATGTCTCGACGATTTCGGTGCACCGGCTCGGCGCGAACGAGACCCGCCTCGTCTGGAGCGGCCATTTCCGCCGCCTCGATCTCTCCGCCCATCCGAAGAAGGGCGAGGACAACGCCACCGCGATCAAGGCGATTTCCGGGATCTACGAATCAGGGCTTGCCAACGCGGCAAAGCTCGCCGCACAATAAATATTGCAAACCGACTAGGCCGGCGGTTCGACCGCCGGCCCGACAATCAAGAGGAAGCGCCGGGCAGAACGGATGGCAAAGCCGAATACGTTGCTGAAACGAACGAGCAACGCCCTACTCGACTACATCAAGGACCTTCCGGAGGAGCCAGCCGCACTCGGGTCGGACAGCGCGCTCGCCCGCCAGTTCGGGGTGAGCCGCACCACGGTGCGCGCCGCCATCGAAACCATGATCGGGAGCGGCATCCTGGAACGCGGCTCGGCCGGCCTGCGGATCGTGCGCCGCCCGGAACGCGCGGACTATTACACCGAGTCGGAAACCGACGGTCCGCAGGAGCAGATCGAACGCGTCTTCATGCAGCGCGTGCTCCTTGGCGACTGGCGGCCCGGGCACACCTTCTCCGAAGCCGAGCTGGCGCGCGACAGCAATGCCAGCACCGTTTCCGTCCGCGAATTCCTGATCGGCTTCTCCCGCTTCGGGCTCATCGCCAAGCAGCCGCGCGGCGGCTGGATCCTGCGGGAATTCCATGACGGTTTCGCCGCCGAGGTGGCCGACATGCGCGAACTGATCGAAATGGCCGCCCTGGCGCGCATGCCCCGCGCCGGCAGCGCCGCCCTCACCGAGGCGGCGGATGCGATGATCGCCCGCCACCGCGACATCGAGGCGGCAATCGCAAGGCGCTACACCGAGTTCGCGGCGCTGGACCGGGATTTCCATCTCTGGATCA
>DAIDJU010000058.1 GCA_027451225.1 Acidocella sp.
ACTATGTGCCACGTGTTCAAGTTTGGCCTCACCTTTTCTTTCCATGCCACACGCTCTAGACCAGCCGCGTGAAAACCGTAACACCCAACGTGAAGCCCCATACCCGCAACCTGCCCCTCAAGGTCGGCACGCGCGGCTCACCCCTGGCCCGGCAGCAGACGGCGACCTTCCTCGCCCTGCTCAAGCAGTTCTGCCCGGTGCTGCGCGGCATGGAGGTGTTCGAGGAGCACATCATCGTCACCACGGGTGACGCGGTGCAGAACCGCCCGCTCGCCGAGATCGGCGGCAAGGGGCTGTTCGCCAAAGAAATCCACGAATCCCTGGCCGAAGGGCGGATCGACTTCGCGGTTCACAGCCTGAAGGATCTGGAAACCGTGCTGCCGCCGGGCATCGCGCTCGCCTGCACGCTCAAGCGCGAGGACGCGCGGGACGTGCTGATCCTGCCCCCCGGCACTGCGGTCGACCCCGCCGACCCGTATGGCGCGCTGCCGCAGGGCGCGCGCGTGGGTTCGGCCAGCGTGCGGCGCCAGTCGCAGCTCAAATACGCCCGGCCGGACCTTAACTTCACCTTGCTGCGCGGCAATGTGGGCACGCGCCTGGGCAAGGTGGAATCCGGCGAGCTGGACGCCACGCTGCTGGCCTATGCCGGGCTGCGCCGCCTGGGTCTGGCCGAGAAGGCCAGCGTGGTGCTGAGCCCGGAGCAGATGGTCCCCTCCGCCTGCCAGGGCATTGTCGGCATCACGGTGCGCGAGGCCGATACCGAACTGCTCTCGCTGCTCTCGGGCATCGAGGACCCGGAGGCTAAAGCCGTCTCCACCGCCGAGCGCGCTTTGCTGAACGCGCTGGACGGCTCCTGCCGCACGCCGATCGGCGGTTACGCCCGGCTGCTGGAGGATGGCAATTTGCACCTCACCGGCCTCGTGGCGCGGGAAGATGGCAGCTTCCTGCTCAAGCGCACCGCCATCGGCTCCACCAAGGACGCCGAAGCCATGGGCCGCGAGCTGGGCCGCGAGCTGAAGGCCGACAGCCCCTCGGATATCTTCCTGCCATGAAGCTTCTGGTCACCAGGCCGGAGCCGGGCGCAAGCGCCACGGCGGCGCGTCTGGCGGCCATGGGGTATGAGCCGGTGGTTCTGCCCTGCCTTTCCATCCGCGCCACCAAGCCGCGCCTGCCGGAACATCCGGCGGCGCTGGTCATCACCAGCGGGCAGGCGATTCCCGCCCTGCCCGCCACGCTGCACAACATCCCCGCCTTCTGCGTGGGCGATGCCACGGCCGCCAAGCTGCGCCAGGCCGGCTTCACCCGTGTGGAAAGCGCCAATGGCAATGCCGACGACCTCGCCCGGCTGGTGGCGGCGCGGCATGTGCCGGGGCTGCATCTGCTGGCGGTGGGCGAGCGGCACGGGCTGGTCCTGGCCAAAAAACTGCGCGAGGCGGGTATCCCGGTGCTGCGGCGCAAGGTCTATGCCGTCACCCCCGCACGGCATCTGCCCGAAGATGTGACGGCGGCGCTGACCGCCGGCAAAATCCGCGGCGCGCTGTTCTATTCGGCGGAAACCGCCCGCGCCTTTGCCCGGCTTCACCCGCCGGGAACCGCCAAAATGACCGCCTACGCCCTGAGCGAAACCGTCGCCATTGCGTTACAAGACTTGCCCTGGGCGCAAATCCGTGCGGCAGTAGCACCAACGGAAGCGGATCTGATGGCGTTACTGGCATGAGCGAAACAGAAACAACGAACGGAAGCCTCAAAGAACCCCCCACCGAAACCACACCGCCGGCTCCCCCCCCGGCGGCCGCGCCACCGGGTGTGCCCGTCGCCCCGCGCTCGCGGCGTTCGGCTTGGCCGATTGTGTTCACGCTGGGCTTCCTGGTCCTCGGCGCGGGCGAAGGGTATCTCTGGTATAACCAGCAGACCCACCAGGCCGACACCACGCAGCTCGCCGTGCTG
The DNA here is from genome assembly GCA_027451225.1 of Acidocella sp. GTDB lineage: Bacteria > Pseudomonadota > Alphaproteobacteria > Acetobacterales > Acetobacteraceae > Acidocella. The sequence continues at coordinate 1,948 of DAIDJU010000058.1, forward strand.
CGCACGCAGATGGACGATATGCGCGCCGCCGCCACCCGCGCCGCCCCGGCACCGGACAGCGTGACCGTGCAGGCGGACCTCGCGCAGAAATACGCCGCCCTGGCCGCGCAGGTGAACGCCATGCAGGCGCAGGAAGCCGCCGACCATGGCCAGATCAGCCAGATGCAGGCCAACGCCACCGATCTCGGCCAGCTCACCACGCGCATCGCCCTGCTCAACGCCCTGGAGACGGCCCGCATGGCGCTCGATGCCGGGCAGCCTCTGGGCACCATCCCCAACGCGCCGGATGCGCTGGCCCAGTTCGCCACCAGCGCCCCGCCAACCGAAGCCGCTTTGCGCCAGAGCTTCCCCGCCGCCGCCAAGGCCGCCGAGGCCGCCAGCCTCTCGCCCAACGGCAAGGTCGGGTTCTGGGATCAGGTGAAGCTGCGGCTTGAAGGCATCATCACCGTCAGCAATGGCGACACCGTGCTGTTCGGCCCGCCCGCCGCCGCCGTGCTGAACCAAGCCGAAACCGCGCTGGCGGCTGGCGATCTGGCCGGGGCGGTAGCCAAGTTGCAGGCGCTGAGCCCGGCCTCTCAAACGGCGATGGCCGGATGGCTGTCCCAGGCCAAGGCGCTGCTGGGCGCGCGCGCCGCGCTGATAACCATGGCGCAGGGGAGCTGACCCCATGCTGCGCGCGGTGAAATTCATGCTCCTGGCCACGGCGCTGCTGGCGCTGGCCTGGTGGGTGGGCGGGCTGCCCGGCACGGTCACGGCCCATGCAGGGCCTTATGCCATCACCACCTCTACCCAGGCGGCGCTTCTGCTGCTGGTCCTCGCCGCCATATTGCTCACTGTGCTGCTGCGCGTGCTGGGCGGCATCCGCCGGGTTCCGGGGCAGCTTGGCGGCTGGCGTGCGGGCAAACGGGCAGCGGCGGGCGAAGCCGCGACCCTGCGCGGGCTAGCGGCGCTGGCGGCGGAAGACGCCCAGGCCGCCAAGGCCGAAGCGGCGAAGGCGTTGAAACTTCTGGGCGAAACCCCGCTGGCCCTGATGCTGAGCGCCGAGTCCGCGCGTCTGGCTGGCGACGCCGCCCAGGCCAAAACCGCGTTCGAGAAGCTGACCCGGCATCAGGAACTGAAATTCCTCGGCCACCAGGGCCTGCTGCGGCAAAGCCTGACAGCCAAGGACCACGAAACCGCGCGCCAGCACGCCCAGGCAGCGGAAGCGGCCTATCCCGGCTCGGCCTGGACCCGCGCGCAACGGCTGGAGCTGGCCCTGCATGGGCAGGACTACGCCGCCGCCCTGGGCCTGACACGGGACAAGCACGAGATCGCCGCCCTGGCCACGGCGGCGGCACGGAACGCCGCCAATCCCTCCCAGGCGCTCACCTTCGCCAAACAGGCGGTGAAGGCCGACCCGCAACTCGCCCCCGCCGTGGTGGCGCTGGCCACCTCCCTGCGCGCTGTGGACAAAACCCGCGCGGCGAAGAAGGCGCTGTACGCGGGCTGGCAGGAGGCGCCGCATCCGCTCATCGCCGAGGCATGGTTCACCCCCGGCGCCACACCGCTGGAGCGCGCCAAGGACGCCCCCGGACTGGCCGCCGCCAACCCCGGCCATGTGGAATCCGAGCTGGTTCTGGCCCGCGCCGATCTGGACGCCGGGTTGACCGGCGAGGCCAAGCGCCACGCCCAGGCAGCGCTGGACGCCGGCTGCACCGATGGCCGGGCCCAGGCTATTCTCGACCAGCTCGCCGGCAAGCCAGCCCAGCCTTCCCGCTTCGCCTGGGTCTGCGCGTCCTGCCACCATACTCAGGAGGATTGGGCGCCGGTCTGCCCGGTCTGCCACAAGATCGGCTCGCTGACCTGGCGCGCCCCCGGCACGGCTCTGGTGTGAGTCGCTTTGCCGCGTTCGCGCTGGCCTGCGGGCTGGCGTGTTCCGCCGCACCCGCTGCCGCACAGGATTGCGGGACCATCATCATCCCCACCGGCATCGGCATTTCCGGCGGGGCGGACATCACCTCCTTCAACCCGCTCCTCGCCAACTCGCTCTACAACACCGCCGCCGCGGGCATGATGTTCGAGGGGCTGATCTGGGTCAGCGGCCGGACGCTGCAAATCGACTGGTCGCGCAGCCTCGCCAGCTCCATCACCACGCCCGATAACGGCCAGACCTTTGAGGTAAAACTCCGCCCCTGGCATTGGTCGGACGGCGTGCCGGTCACCACCGAGGACATCGCCTACACCTTCAGCCTCATCAAAGCCCTCGGCCCCAGCTATGCGGGTTACGGCGCGGGCGGCATGCCGGATATCGTGCAATCCTTCACCGTCATCAGCCCCAGCGAGTTCCGCGTGGTGCTGAAGCATCCGGTGAACCCGCAATGGTACATCTTCAACGGCCTTGCCCTGCTGCTGCCACTGCCCAAGCACGCCTGGAGCAAGTACACGCTGGACGAAATCTTCCAGAACCAGAGCCAGCCCAGCTTCTTCCAGGTGGTGGACGGCCCGCTGCGCCCCGAGCGGCTGGATATCGGGCTGGACCTGATCATGACCCCCAACCCGAATTGGGAAGGCCCGCCTCTGCACTTCTCGCGGCTGGTGTGGAAATTCGTGGAAGGCGATGGCGCCGCCTTGCAGCAGGTGGAGTCGGGCGACCTCGACCTCGCCAACGCCCCGATGGATTTGTGGAAGGCGGTGCAGAACCTGCCCGGCATCCGGCTCATCAACCTGCCGCCGGGCCTGAGCTTCCACGAAATCCAGCTCAATCTTCGCAACCCCGATGTCGCCTTCTTCCGCGACGTGCGCGTGCGTCAGGCGATGGCCGACGCCGTGAACCAGCAGGAGATGATCGCGCTGATCGACCACGGCCAGGGCGAGGAAATCCGCTCCCCCGTGCCGCCGAACCCGCCCACCTATCTGCCGCCCGCGATGCAGGCGGGGCAGTACCCGGTTGGGTACGATCCGCAAAAATCCTTGACGCTGCTGCAAGACGCCGGATTCACCCGTGGCCATGACGGCATCATGCAGAAGAACGGCGTGCGGCTGTCCTTCACCTATCTCAGCCTTTCGGGCGGGGCGGTGAGCGCGCAGACGACCGTGATACTGCAATCCTACCTGCAAAAAATCGGCATCGAGATGAAAGTGCGGCAGATCGAGTTCAACCAGCTCGTCGCCCTTCTGAACAACCCGCATGGCGACTGGGAAGCCGCTGGCCTCGGCGAGACGGTGGGCGTGTACCCCACGGGCGAGGAACTCTTCGGCACCGGGGCCTTCGCCAATGCGGGCGGCTATTCCGACCCCAAAATGGATCAGCTCATCGCCGAAAGCACCGACAAACCCGGCCTGCAAGGGCTGTACGACTACGCAACCTATGCCAGCGAACAGCAGCCGGTGATCTTCATGCCCGTGGGCAGCGCCTCCATCCTGGCCCGCGCGCGGGTGCGGGGCGTAAAGAACTTCGTCGATCCCGCCTATAATTATTACCCGGACGCCCTGTACTGCCCCGGAAGCGCCGCGCCATGACCGGCATGATCCTGCGCCGCGGCGCATCCTCCTGCCTCTCGGTGTTCACCCTGGTCACGCTGGTGTTTTTCCTGGCGCATCTCACGCCGGGCGGACCCGCTTATTCCATCCTCGGCCAGAAGGCGACTCTGGCCTCCGTGGCGCAGGTGAATGCGCGGCTGGGGCTGGATCAGCCGTTGCTGAAGCAATACGGCATCTGGTGGTGGCATCTGGCGCATGGGCAGTTGGGGTATTCTTACTTGCTCAACCGGCCCGTCGGCGCGCTGCTCTGGAGCTACGAGCGCAATACGCTGGTTTTTTACGCCATCGCGATTTTCCTCAGCACCGTGCTGGCGATTCTGCTGGGGCTGATCCAGGGCGTGTATTTCAACCGCTGGCAGGCGAAGCTCATCGGCGCGTTCCAGCTTGGTTCCTATGCCGCGCCGCCCTTCTTCGTCGCCGCCATGCTGGTGCTGTGGTTTTCCGTGCAGGCCGGATGGCTGCCCGCCAGCGGCATCACCGATCTGCGCAGCACTCACCCGGGCATCGGCGCTTATGCCGCGCATCTGGTGCTGCCTGTCATCACCGTCACGCTGCTCACCGTCTCGCCGCTCTCGCGCTATTTCGGCGAGGCCGTGCATGAGGAGCTGGGCAAGGATTATGTGCGCACCGCCCAGGCCAAGGGGGTGGGGTTCACGCGCATCCTCCTCGCGCATGTGCTGCGCAACGCGCTGCGCCCGCTCGTCACCATGCTGGGGCTGTCCTTCCCGTATATCTTCACCGGCGGCGTCATCGTCGAATCCGTCTTCAACTATCCTGGCCTCGGCTGGCTGATGTGGCGCTCGGCCTTGTCGCAGGACTACCCGGTGCTGATCGCCATCGTGCTGATCATCGGGCTGCTCACGGTCATCGGCAATCTTCTGGCCGACCTCGTAAACGGGCTGCTCGACCCGAGGGCGAGCTATGAATAGGCCACGCGGCAACCTCGCGGCCGGGCTGGCGCTGGGCGGGATCATCCTGTTCCTCGGCTTCATCGCGCCGTTTCTCTACCCGGCTGCCCCTTACGCCCTGCACCCGGCCCAGGCGCTGCAAGCCCCCAGCCTTGCTTTCCCTCTGGGCACGGACGAGCTGGGGCGGGACAATCTAGCCCTTGTCCTCTCCGGCGGCTTCGCCACGCTGGTGGTGGCCCTGCCCGCCGCTGTCCTGGCCTTCGCCACAGGCCTCGCCTACGGGCTGCTCTCCGGCCTCGCCCCGGCATGGCTCGACAAGATTTTGATGCGTCTGCTGGATGTGGTCCTGGCCCTGCCCAGCTTGGTCGTGCTGCTGTTCTTCGCCGCACTGGTCACGCTCAACAACACCAGCCTGATCCTGTTGCTCGGCTTCATCTCCTGGCCCGGCCTCGCCCGGCTGGTGCGCAACGAAACCCTGGCCCAGCGCGGACGGGATTTCATCCTCGCCGCCGAGCAGGCCGGGGCGGGGCGGGTCTATCTGGCGCGGGTGCATCTGCTGCGGGTCATCGCCCCGGTGCTGGTGGTCAACGGCACCTTCATGGTGGGCGACACCATCTTCGCCCTCTCGGCGCTCAGCTTCCTCGGCCTTGGCGTGCAGCCGCCCAAGGTGAGCTGGGGCAGCCTGCTGGATTCCGCGCTCAACATCATCGCGCTCGACCCGTGGTGGCTGATCCTGCCGCCAGGGCTGCTGGTGTTCGGCTCGCTGCTCGCGGCCTCGCTCACCGGGCAGGGGCTGCTCCGCCGCTGGGGCAACGTCCGATGACCCCGGCGCTGGAGATTAGCAACCTCAACGTCGCCCTTCCGCGCGGGGGGGCGGGCAAGGTTTCCGTGCTCGACCATTTCAACCTCGCCATCGCCCCCGGCGAGATGCTGGGGCTGGTGGGCGAGAGTGGTTCGGGCAAGACCATCGCCGCCCTCTCCATCATGCGGCTGCTGCCGCCAGGGGCTGAACTTTCCGGCGACATCCGGCTCGGCGGGCAGAATCTGGCCCAGGCCAACGAGGCCGAGATGCGCCGCGTGCGCGGCAAACAAATCGGCATGGTGTTCCAGAACACGCTCGCCTCCCTCAACCCCACCCAGACCGTGGCGGCGCAGATCGGCGAGGCTTGGCGCGTGCACGAGGGCGGCTCCGCCAGGGCCGCCCGCGCCAGGGCGCTGGAGCTGCTGGGGGAGGTCGGCATCCCCGATCCCGCCGCGCGGCTGAACGATTACCCCCACCAGTTCTCCGGCGGCCAGCGCCAGCGCGTGATGATCGCCATGGCGTTGGCCTGCTCGCCGCAGCTGTTCATCGCCGACGAACCCACCACCGGGCTGGACCCGCTGGTGGCGGCACAGATCATGGCGCTGATCACGCGGCTGCGGCGGGAGCGGAACATGGCGGTGCTGTTCGTCACGCACGATCTCTCGGTGGTGCGCGAACATGCCGATGCCATCCATGTGCTTTACGCCGGGCGCAGCGTGGAATGGGGCACGGCGCCAAGCTTCTTCAAACAGCCCCGGCACCCGTATAGCGAGGCGCTGCTCGGCGCCGTGCCCCGGCTGGGCGCGGCCCGGCTGCAAACCATCCCCGGCGCGCTGCCGGAGCCCGAGGCCCGCCCGCCGGGCTGCCGCTTCGCCCCACGCTGCGGCTACGCGCAGCCCGATTGCCTACCGGATTACCCCCCGCCCTCGCGCGCGGATAATACCTCAGCCACCTGCCTCTACCCGCTCAGCGCCATGCCCGGAGCGATGGAGAACAGCACCGCCGCCGCCAAAACCTTCCCCCCGCAGCTTGAGGCCCGCTCGCTCAGCGTGCGCTATGCTGGCCGCGTCGCGCTCGCGGATGTCAGCTTCAGCCTCGGGCGTGGCGAGTGCCTGGGCATTGTCGGGGCCAGCGGCTCGGGCAAATCCTCGCTGGGCCGGGCGATCTTGCAGATGCTCCCCTATGGCGGGCAGGTGCTCCTTGCCGGGCAGGATCTCGGCGCGCTGCGCGGCACGGCCAAGCGCGAAGTCCGGCGCAGGCTGCAAGTGGTGTTTCAGGACCCGCGCGAGTCCATGAACCCGCGCATGCGCGTGGGCGAGATCATCGCCGAGCCGCTGACGCTGCAAGGCCAAACCAACACCACAGCCCGCGTGGCGGCACTTCTGACCAGCGTGGGGCTGAGCCCGGACATGGCCAAGCGCCTGCCCGCCACGCTCTCGGGCGGGCAGGCGCAGCGCGTGGCCATCGCCCGCGCCTTGGCGGCGGAGCCGGAGCTGATCGTGCTGGATGAGCCGACCTCGGCGCTGGATGTCTCCACCCAGGCGATGCTGTTGAACCTGCTGAAGGACCTCGCCACCCGGCACGGCCTCTCCTACATCCTCATCAGCCACGATTTCGCGGTGGTCAGCTACATGGCGGACCGCATCGCCGTGCTGAAGGAGGGGCGGATCGTCGAACTGGCGGAGACCGCCAAGCTGATCGCCAATCCAGGCGATGATTACACCGCCTCGCTGATCGGCGCGGC
>DAIDJU010000059.1 GCA_027451225.1 Acidocella sp.
TCTGGTGGACCGCAGCCCCTACGCCAGACGGCTGGGCGTGCTGCCAGTGTCACAAGCCGGACCATCTGGAGCCGGGACAATTCCGCATCGTGACGACGTGAACCACGCCAAACCAAAAGGAACTTCCAGTGATTGAAAAAACAACCGGACAACAGCGCCCTGGCTTCCAGCCTGGGCAGAGCGGCAACCCGGCTGGCCGACCGCGTGGCGCACGTCACCGCGTCACCGTGCTGGCTGAGAAGCTGATGGGCGATGACGCCGAAAGCGTGGTGCGATCCGTAATTGCCGCCGCGCAGAGTGGCGACATGACCGCCGCCAAGATCGTGTTGGACCGCATCGCCCCACCCCGGAAGGGCAGCGTCGTAACCATCAACCTGCCCCGGATCACCGAGGCCGCGCATGTGGTGGAAGCCTTGGCGCAGATCACCGAGGCGACAGCATCCGGCGAGATTAGCACCGATGAGGCGCAGGCGCTTGCCGGGCTTATCGAGGTGCAGCGCCGAGCAATCGAGACCCAGGAGCTAGAGGCCCGCATTGCAGCCCTGGAGGCGCGGAAATGAGCCGCATGGGCAACCGCCTGGCCAAGCTGGAGGCGATCTTGTCACCGGCCAAATGGAACCCGGTACAAATCTACCGCGTCATCATCGGCAGGGATGAGTCCGGGGCGTGGACCAGGAAGGAAACCATTGTGCGCCACGCAACCGGCGGCCCGGCGCTTGTCTCCCTTCCTGACAATGGGAGGGATAACGCATGAACCGGACCCTAAACGCCCGGCTGGTAAAGCTGGAGAATGTAGAGGGCGGCATTGGTTTTCCCTGGCATATCCCGTTCAAGGAATGGCCCGAAGCCGAGCAGGAACGGGCGGGCATGTTGCTGGAAACAGACCCGTATTGTCTTACCGATGAGATGCTTAACCACATCGAGGCGGGGTTAGACGAAGAACCGGAGGGCGAGGCATGAAGCCTATGTTGCGCCGCTTGGAAAAGCTAGAGGCCGAGGCACCTGGTTACGACTACATTAAGTACCTCACCGACAACCAGATAACCGCGCGCCTTATCGAGCTATATCTACAGATCGTGAAGATTACCGACGCCACGGCGGAACGTGCCGACCGGCTTCGCGCGATCCGCGAGTACGTGCTGGCCGCGCCGGAAACGGTTGAATGGGAAATGCCCGGCCCGGCAAAGAGATTGGCCGAAATGACTAAGGCCGATCTAGCTGAATATAACGAAGCCTGGATACAGGCCGTTCTAGCGATCAACCCGGAGGGCGAGACATGAAACCCCTTTCCCGCAGGCTGGCAGCCCTGGAGGCCGAGGCACCGCGCTATGACCATATAGCCAGCCTCACCGATGCCGAGCTTGAAGCCGCGTTGGTCGAGGAATACGCCCTAGAATACCCAGACCATGCCGACGCCATCCGTCGCGCCGGGGAATTGATTGCCGCCGGTAAGGCCGAATTTCCAGATTATGACCCGCGCCAGTGTCGCAGCGGGCGCGACATGGAGGCCGTGGACAAGGAATGGGCCGCCGGTCTGGCCCGCATCGGATACGGCATCCAGCCGCCGGTTGCGTGAGGCGAACCCAGGCGCAGCGGGCGGTGTACTCACTACACCTTGCCGTTCAACCCGCCCTTACTGGCGGGTTTTTTCGTGCCAGCACGCCCCCCTATGCTCCCTATGCTCCCTATGCCCTATGCAGGTCATGCGCGGGAAAAGTTGAAAGTTTTGGGGAGAGTAAATCCTACAGTGTTCCGCACCGTATATGCCGTATGTATGCCGTACAGCCTTTTTTAAAGCCGCGAATAACTGCAAATTATCTAGGAAAATCAATGGCGTCCCCAAGGGGATTCGAACCCCTGTTACCGCCGTGAGAGGGCGGTGTCCTAGGCCTCTAGACGATGGGGACTAAAGGTGGAGGCCTCGTACCTTGCCGCGAGAGCCCCGTCAAGCGGGCGCGGCGTCGGTAATGAAAAAACCTGCCGAGACACGCCCCTGCCAGCTTTCGGCGCGCAGGTATCCGGCCAGATGCAGCGGCGCGCCGCCTGGGCGTTCCAGGGCCTGGGCCAACGGGCTATCCTTGGCGCGGAACAGCAGGGCTTTCAGCCGTCCGCCGCCTTCGCCCTCGACCATGGCGCGAATCGTACCGCCGTCCTTGCCGATGCGGTCAGCCTTCACCACCCGCGCGCGGGGCAGCACGAAGAGCGGCTCGGCGTTGCCGGTGCCGAACGGGCCGAGTTTGGCCACCATCTGCGCCAGCGCGGCATCGGCCCCGGCAACGCCGAGCACGCCATCCAGCACCAGCTCGGCATTGGGGGGCAGATCCGCGGCCTGGGCGAGGCGCGCGTTCAGGAACTCGTGCAGCTCGTCCAGCGCGGTGTGCGGGGCGGAGAACCCCGCCGCCATCGCATGCCCGCCGCCGGTGGCCAGCAGCCCGCTCTGGCGTGCGGCAATTACCGCGGCGCCGAGGTCGATGCCCGGCACTGAACGGCCGGAGCCCTTGGCCATGCCCTCGGTAATGCCGGCGACGAGGGTGGGGCGGTTGAATTTCTCCTTCACCCGCCCGGCGACAATGCCAACCACGCCCGGATGCCAGCCCTCCTGCGCCAGCAGGATGACGTTATGCCCGGCCTCCACCTGGGCCTGGGCCTGGGCCATGGCGTCGGTGGTGATGCCGGCTTCCACGGCTTGACGCTGGCGATTCACGCCGTCCAGCGCCTGGGCCAGTTCGGTGGCCAGCGACTCGTCCTCGGCCAGCAGCAGGCGCAGCCCCATATCAGCTTCGGCGATACGCCCTGAGGCGTTAATGCGCGGCCCCAGCGCGAAGCCGCAATGCATGGCGTTGGGGGCTTCGGTGAGTTTGGCGACATCCAGCAGGGCGGCGATGCCGGGGCGCGAGCGCCGCGCCATTACCCGCAGCCCTTGGGTGACGAAGGCGCGGTTCAGCCCGGTCAGGGGCATGACGTCGCAGATCGTGGCCAGCGCCACGAGGTCGAGGCATTCGCGCAGGTCCGGCTCCGGGCGCTCGGCGAAGAAGCCGCGTTTGCGCAGCGTGCGCAGCAGCGCCACGCAGGCGATGAAGGTGACCGCGGCGGCGCAAATGTTGTGCAGGCCGGAGGCGCAGTCGAGCCGATTGGGGTTGACCAGGGCGCGGATCGGCGGAGGCGGGCCTTCGGATTTATGATGGTCGAACACCACGATATCCGCCGCGTTATGCAGCGGGGCGAAGGCGGCATGCGCCGACGTGCCGCAATCCACGCAGATGAGCAGGCTGGCCCCGCGCTCCACCATGCCGCGCAGAGCGTTGGTATTGGGGCCGTAACCCTCGAGCATGCGGTCCGGCACATGGTACACCACGGTGCTGCCCATCTGGCGCAGCAGGGTGATGAGCAGGGCCGCGCTGCACGCGCCGTCCACATCGTAATCGCCGAACACGCCGATGGTCTCGCCCGCCATTACGGCATCGGCCAGGCGCGCGGCGGCGATGTCCATGTCCACGAAGCTGGACGGGTCGGGCAGCATGGCCCGCAGCGTGGGGTCGAGAAAATTGGGCACGTGCTCGGCGCTCACGCCGCGCGCGGCCAGCAGGCGGCCCATCAGCTCCGGCAGGCCGAGCTGCTGCGCCAAGCCTTGGCCCAGCCGTTCCTCGGCGCGCTCGCGCCACACCCAGCTTCGGCCGGTGAGGCTTTGGGTTATCCCTAACGCATGATCATCCATCCAATCCGTTGAATCGGAGATGGCGAGTCGAAGCAAGCTTTACGGCACGAGCTGGTAGTGCACCGTGTAGTCCACGGTCACGTGATCGTCCTTGGCGTCGGTGGGGAAGGGGGGGAGTTGGTTGTCGTTGAACAGCAGTTCCCAGGCTTGGTCGAGGAAGGTGGAATCCGAGGAGCGCAGCAACCGCAGCCCGGTAACATGGCCTTGGCGGTCCACGGTGAACTCCACCTCGGCCGTACCCTGCTGGTGCTGCTCGAGGGCTGCCTGCGGATAGTAGGCATGCTCGCTCACCCATTTTTGCAGCTCAGCCCCCCAATCCGCCCCGGCATTGCCGCGCACGCTAAAATCATTGCCGGTCACGGCCTGGGTGTCGTTTTCCGGCAGGCTGAGGTTCATCGCCTTGCCATGCGTGGCGGAAGGTTTGCCGCTGGGCGCGGGCGTGCCGTAGGACATGCCATCCATCATCACATAATGCTGCGGCAGGGCTGGGCGCGAATGCGTGGGGGTTGGCTGCTTCCTTTGCGGCGTGGGCTTGGCTTGCGGCTGCGGTGCGAGGGGCAGCTCTCCGAACGGGCTCGGCGGGACGTTCAGGTTCACCTCGGCCTGTGCCTGAGGCGGCGGAGGCGGCGGCGGCGGTGCGGAGGCGGGTGGGGCCTCGGCCGGTTGGGGCGGGCCCTGGCGCACGACGGGCGGGGCTGTGGGCTGGCTGGTGGTGCCGCCATTGTCGAACACCACGGAGACGGCGGGAGGGCTTTGCGCCTCCTGCACCGGCGGGCGGGAGCGCAGAAAGAGTATGAAGGCGACGGCCAGGATGTGCAAAAGCAACGCGGCACCCCAGGCCCAGGGGTGCCAGCGCGGTCGTCCCTCGGGGGCGGCCAGACGGTCTTGCGCCGCGAAAGCCGCTATGCCGGATGCGGCGGCGGCCTCAGTAGCCGTAAGGGGCGTAGTAAACTGGCGGTGGTGGGGGAGCTGCATAATATCCCATTGCTGGAGCATAGCCCGCGGGTGCAGGACCTTGCTGAATCGTCTCACCATTTCCCACCATGCATTGCGCATAGGCCACGTCATAGCGGCCTTGGAGGGAATCCGCAGTAGCCTGGGCGTTATTTCCTGCCATGGAGGATCCGGCAAGCAGCCCGGCCCCCGCGCCCACAGCGGCTCCGGCCCCCACATTGCCGCCCAGCGAGCCCAGCGCCGCGCCGACACCGGCGCCGATCAATGTGCCCGCCGCGGCTGTGGCCACGGAGTTGTTCTGCGTATTGGCAGCCACGCGGCCGGAATTGGAGACCTTGGACTGCGCGTAGCTGCGGCAGTTGTAGTCGTCCTCCTGGAATTGCGGCCAGCTTTTGCCCTGGCCCGGCATAGCCACCACGGTCGGCCCGCTGGGCGGGGCCACAGAGCAGGCCCCAAGCGCCAGAAGCGGCAGCATGGCCAGGCCCAGAAACTGTTTCCTCATTGGCGTACTCCTGCGTGCTGTGCGCACGGCATTGTTTCAGCTTAGGATGTAAGCCCTGGGGGGAAGCCTGCGCAACGAGGCCCGCCTCGGGGCTTACAATTCGTATCCAAAACTTAAGTAACGCCCGATTGCGGCAACAAGATGCCGCGTCTCAGCTCCGCCCCTCGAAGAAGTCCTTCACCTTGGCGAAGAAGCCTTCATGCTCCGGGCTGCCAGCCTTGTGGCCGTTTTCTTCGCGCGCGAACTCTTCCATCAGCTCGCGCTGGCGGCGGGTGAGGTTCTGCGGCGTCTCTACCGCGACCTGGATATACATATCCCCGCGCTGGGTGCTGCGCAGCACCGAAAAGCCCTTGCTGCGCAACCGGAATTGCTCGCCCGATTGCGTGCCGGCGGGGATCTTCACCTTGGCGGCGGTGCCGTCGATGGTCGGCACCTCGATCTCCCCGCCCAGCGCCGCCTGGGTCATCAGCAGCGGCACGCGGCAGAAGATGTTCGCGCCGTCGCGCTGGAAGATGGGGTGCGGACGCACGGAGACATGCACGTACAGATCGCCCGGAGGGGCTCCACGGCTGCCGGCCTCGCCCTCGCCGGAGAGGCGGATGCGCGTGCCGTCCTCGACACCGGCCGGGATCTGCACGGCGAGGGTCTTCTCGCGCGGCACGGTGCCCGCGCCGGAGCAGACCTTGCACGGGTTGCGCACAACCTTGCCTGAGCCGCCGCAGGTGGGGCAGGTGCGCTCGACCAGGAAGAAGCCCTGCTGCGCGCGGATACGCCCGATGCCGCCGCAAGTGCCGCAATTTTCCGTGCTGCTCTTATCCGCCGAGCCGGAGCCGTTACAGGCGTCGCAGGTCATGCGGGTGGCCACGCGCACATTCACCTTGGTGCCGGTGAAGGCGTCCTTCAGGTCGATCTCGACTCCGGCCTTGATGTCGGCCCCTGACTGCGTGCCGCTGCTGCGGCGCCCGCCGCCGAACATCTGCTCGAAGATGTCGCCCAGCCCGCCCTCGAAGCCGAAGCCTCCACCCATGCCGGCGCCGCCCATGCCGCCATTCTCGAAGGCGGCGTGGCCGAAGCGGTCATAGGCCGCGCGCTTCTGGTCATCCTTGAGGACGTCGTAAGCCTCGTTGATTTCCTTGAATTTTTCTTCCGCTTTCGCATCGCCCGGATTGCGGTCCGGGTGATACTGCATGGCCAGCTTGCGGTAAGCCTTCTTCAACTCGTCGGCGCTGGCGCCGCGTTCGACACCCAGCGTGGCGTAGTAGTCTTGTTTGGCCATGGCGGCGCTGTGTTCCTAACTCTGCTGCTCGAAAAAAATCCCGGGGCGAACCCCGGGATTTCCATTTGTTGATTTTAAACCGGGGATCAAGCGGATTTGTTCTTGTCGTCCACGTCTTCGAAGTCAGCGTCGACAACTTTTTCACCGCCCGGCGCGGCCTCGGCACCCGGGGCTGCCCCGGCCTGCTCGGCCTTGTACAGCGCCTCGCCGATCTTCATCGCCACCTGGGTCAGCTTCTCGCCGGCGGCCTTCACGGTCTCGGCGGAGCCGCTCTCCAGCGCGGTCTTGGCTTCGGCGATCGCCGCTTCGGCCTCGGCCTTGTCGGCGGGAGCCACCTTGCCTTCCGCATCCTTCAGGGTCTTTTCGACCTGATTGATGAGGCCCTCGGTGTGGTTGCGGGTTTCCACCGCTTCACGCCGGGCCTTATCGGCGGCCGCGTTCTCCTCGGCGTCACGCACCATGCGCTCGATATCGGCGTCGGACAGACCGCCGGAAGCCTGGATGCGGATCTGCTGCTCCTTGCCGGTCGCCTTGTCCTTGGCGGAGACGGACACGATGCCGTTGGCGTCGATGTCGAAGGTCACTTCGATCTGCGGCACGCCGCGCGGCGCGGCGGGGATGCCCTGCAGGTCGAAATTGCCGAGCAGCTTGTTATCCGCGGCCATCTCGCGCTCGCCCTGGAAGACCTTGATGGTCACGGCCGTCTGGCCGTCCTCGGCGGTGGAGAAGGTCTGGCTCTTCTTGGTCGGGATGGTGGTGTTGCGGTCGATCAGGCGGGTGAACACGCCGCCCAGGGTCTCGATGCCGAGCGAGAGCGGGGTCACGTCGAGCAGCAGCACGTCCTTCACGTCGCCGCGCAGCACGGCGCCCTGGATGGCGGCGCCGATGGCGACGACCTCGTCCGGGTTCACGTTGCGGGCCGGCTCCTTGCCGAAGAAGTTCTTCACCGCCTCGATGACCTTGGGCATGCGGGTCATGCCGCCCACCAGGATCACCTCGTTGATCTCACCGGCGGTCACACCGGCATCCTTCAGCGCGGCGCGGCAGGGGGCCAGGGTGCGCTCGATCAGGTCTTCAACCAGCGACTCCAGCTTGGCGCGGGTCAGCTTCAGCACCAGATGCTTCGGCCCGGAGGCGTCGGCGGTGATGAAGGGCAGGTTGATCTCGGTCTCCTTGGAGGCGGAGAGTTCGATCTTCGCCTTTTCAGCGGCTTCCTTCAGGCGCTGCAGGGCGAGCTTGTCCTTGCGCAGATCGATGCCCTGGTCCTTCTGGAACTCGGAGGCCAGATAGTCGATGACGCGGGCGTCGAAGTCTTCACCGCCGAGGAACGTGTCGCCGTTGGTGGACTTCACCTCGAACACGCCGTCGCCCAGCTCGAGCACGGAGATGTCGAACGTGCCGCCGCCGAGGTCGTACACCGCGATGGTGCCGGCGTTCTTCTTGTCCATGCCGTAGGCCAGGGCCGCGGCGGTGGGCTCGTTGATGATGCGCAGGACTTCAAGGCCCGCGATCTTGCCGGCGTCCTTGGTCGCCTGACGCTGGGCGTCGTTGAAGTAGGCGGGGACGGTGATCACGGCCTGGGTCACGGTCTCGCCGAGATAGGCCTCGGCGGTCTCCTTCATCTTGGTGAGGATGTAGGAGCTGACCTGGCTCGGGGAGTATTTCTCGCCCTTGGCCTCAACCCAGGCATCGCCGTTATCGCCCTTGGCGATGGTGTAGGGAACGAGGCCCTTGTCCTTGGTGACGGTCGGGTCGTCGTAACGGCGGCCGATCAGGCGCTTAACGGCGAAGAGCGTGTTGGTCGGGTTGGTGACGGCCTGGCGCTTGGCGCTCTGGCCGACGAGACGCTCGCCGGAATCGGAGAAGGCGACCATCGACGGCGTGGTGCGCGCGCCCTCGGCGTTCTCGATGACGCGAACGTCCTTGCCTTCCATGACGGCGACGCAGGAATTGGTGGTACCAAGGTCGATACCAATAACTTTACTCATTTTACGCTCCTTTGCAGCGGACCGCGCCAGCCCGAAGCACCGGGGCGATCCCTTTGAAGTAATGGCTATTATTTAATCACTTCATCCGCCCGGCACAAGTATTTTCTGCGCCGGGCGGGGAAGGCAGCTATGCGGACAGAGCCTCCGGCGCGGTGCGGGCGCGCTTGGTGATCAGCTTGTTCAGCGCATGAATATAGGCGCGCACGGCGGCGACGATGGTGTCGGTATCCGCCCCCTGGCCGTCCACGCTCTTGCCGTCCTCGGCCAAGCGCACGGTGCATTTGGCCTGGGCGTCCGTGCCCTCGGTCACGGCGCCAACGGAGAACAGCAGCAGCTCGGCCGTGTGCGGGAAGATGGCGTGGATGGCCTTGAAGGCCGCGTCCACCGGGCCGTCGCCGCGCTCGTCGGCGATCTTCTTCTCGCCGTCCACTTCCAGCTCCAGCAGGGCGCGGGGCTTGTCCTTGGACCCGGCCCAGACTTCCAGCGAGCCGAACTTGATGCGCTGGTTGCCGCGAACCACCTCGTCATCGACCAGGGCGACGATGTCCTCGTCGTAGACGATCTTCTTGCGGTCGGCTAAATCCTTGAAGCGGTTGAAGGCGTCGTTCAGCGCGTTCTCGCCCAGGTCGGCATAGCCCAGCGTGTTCAGCTTGTCGCGGAACGCGGCGCGGCCGGAAAGCTTGCCCATCACCAGCGAGGTCTTCTGCCAGCCCACCGATTCGGGAGTCATGATCTCGTAGGTGGCGGCGTTCTTCAGCATGCCGTCCTGGTGGATGCCCGATTCGTGCGCGAAGGCGTTGCGGCCCACGATGGCCTTGTTCGGCTGCACGTCGAAGCCGGTGATGGTGGCCAGCAATTTCGAGGTGCGCAGGATGCGGGTGGTCTCGATGTTGTGGTGGTAGGGGTTGGCGTCCGGCCGGGTGCGGATGGCCATGACGATTTCTTCCAGCGCCGCGTTGCCCGCGCGCTCGCCAATGCCGTTGATGGTGCACTCGATCTGGCGCGCGCCGCCCTGCGCGGCGGCCAGCGTGTTGGCCACGCCCAGGCCCAGATCATTATGGCAATGCGCCGAGAAAATGACCCGCTCAGCCCCCGGCACGCGCGCGCGCACGGTGGAGAAGATGCGCACCATGTCCTCGGGCACGGCGTAGCCCACCGTGTCGGGGATGTTGATGGTGGTGGCGCCGGCCCGGATGGCGGCTTCGACGCAGCGGCACAGAAAGTCGATATCGGTGCGGGTGCCGTCCTCGGCCGACCATTCCACATCGTCGGTGAAATTGCGCGCCAGCGTCACCGAGGAGGTCACGGCCTCCAGCACCGCGTCGGGCTCCATGCGCAGCTTGTATTTCATATGCAGGGGGCTGGTGGAGATGAAGGTGTGGATGCGCTTGCGCGCCGCGCCCCGGATGGCCTCGCCCGCCTTGGTGATGTCTCCCACCGCCGCGCGGGCCAGCCCGGCCACCACCGGCCCCTTGGCGATGGCGGCGATCTGCTGCACGGCCTCGAAATCACCCGGCGAGGCGGCGGGGAAGCCAGCCTCGATGACATCGACCCCCAAGGCGGACAGGGCTTCCGCCATGCGCAGCTTCTCGTCCAGATTCATCGAGAAGCCGGGGGATTGCTCGCCGTCGCGCAAGGTGGTGTCGAAGATGATGACGCGCTGCTCGTCCAGCGTGCCGAAATTGGGATGAATGATGGTCATGGTCTGATCCTGCAAATGCCGTTGGCTGGGTTCTGGAGAGGCATTCCCCTGAGCGGCGGGCGCGGCGGCTAAGGCACGCGCGGGAGGGACTTATCGCTCAGGGGCGGATAAGTCGAAGAAGCAGCCCGGCAAGGAGGGGGGCGTGAGCCATGACCCGGAGATAAGGCGTTTTGCCCCCGCGCGCAAGAGATTTGCGCCCCGGCGCGGCTGGTATGCGCCTCAGGGCTGGCGGGTCAGCTCATAAAGCGAGACGGCGCCGGCCGCCGAGACGTTCAGGCTCTCCATGCCGCCGGGCATGGCGAGCGAGCACAGCTCGTCGCAGGTTTCGCGGGTCAGGCGGCGCATGCCCTCGCCTTCCGAGCCCAGCACCAGCGCCACGCGCCGCCCGGCGAAGGAGTCGGCGCGCAGGCGCGTGGGCGCCTCGCCCGCCAGGCCCACCACCCAGCAATCGGCGGCCTTGAGCGCCATGAGCGCGCGCGCGATGTTGACGATGCGCAGCAAGGGAATGGCCTCGAGCGCGCCCGAGGCCGCCTTGGCCAGCGCGCCGGTTTCCTCGGGCGCGTTGCGGTCCTGGGCGATGACGCAGCACGCCCCGAAGGCCTGGGCCGTGCGCATGAGCGCGCCGACATTGCGGGGGTCGAAAATCTGGTCGAGCACCAGCACGGGGCCGGGGCGCTTGAGGGCGTCTTGCAGGGCGGGCGGGGTGAGCTGGTCGGTGAGCAGGGCGATGCCCTGATGCACAATGCCCGAGCCCGGCTTGGCGCCCAAAATCTGGTCGATCTTCTCGCGCGGGGCGAGTTCGGGCGAGATCGGCCAGGGGGTGGGGCATTCGGCGGCCAGCGCGGCCTGGGCGTCTTCGGTCATTACCAGCCGGCGCAGGCGCCGGTGCGGGTTTTGCAGCGCCGCGCCCACCGCATGCGTGCCGTAAAGCCACACCGCGCCGTGGGGCGCGGGCGCCGGACCGTGCCCGCCGCCCCGGCGCTCGCCACGCTCGGGTCGCTCAGCGCGTTCGGGCCGTTCGCCACGCTCGGGCCGCGCGCGCGGTTCCTCGGTCGCCGGCTTGGGGCCGCGCATCGCCTCGCGGTTTGGGCGCGGGGGCTGCGCGCCCGGCTTGCCGGCGGGCGCATGGCGGGGGCGGTCATCGGCGTGGCGGGGCTTGCCGGGGTGGGGGCGCTTCTGGGTCATGGGCTGTCACTATCCTTGTGAAGATGCGTTGACAACCAACGCAGGATCGGCCAAAGGGTCGCCCCACCGGAAGGGTGCCCGA
>DAIDJU010000060.1 GCA_027451225.1 Acidocella sp.
TGCTGTACTACGCCCAGTCCCGCTTCGAGCCGAAGCTGATGGTCGATCTCGCCACCCTCACCGGGGCGATCATCGTCGGCCTGGGGCATGAATATGCCGGGCTCTTCGCCAATGACGACGATCTGGCCGCCAAGCTCACCGAGGCAGGCAAGGCGGTGGACGAGAAGCTCTGGCGCATGCCGCTGGTGGGCCTGGGCGAGAGCTACGACAAGGAGCTGAACTCCCCGATCGCCGATGTGAAGAATATCGGCGGCGGGCGCGCTGGCGGCTCGATTACCGCCGCGCAGTTCCTGCAACGCTTCGTCAATGGCAAGCCCTGGGCGCATCTGGACATCGCGGGCATGGCCTGGGCCGCCAAGGACTCCGCCATCGCCCCGAAAGGCGCCACCGGCTTCGGCGTGCGGCTGCTCGACCGCTTCGTGCAGGATAATTACGAGGCTTGAACCTCCAACCGGGCAGGCCGTTCTGTCCTGCCCGTCTCGCCGCTACGCCATCGGCACCAGGGCAATCCGCCGCCCCTCGCCCGTCACGCTGACAATCCGCCCGCCTTCGGTGCCGGTCAGCATCACCATATCCCCCTCGCACAGCAGATCCGCCGCATCGGCAAAATACCCAGCCTCGGCGGCGCGGCTGAAATTGTCGTTCCCCGCCTTGTAATGCCACAGCGTGAAGCCGTTGGCATAAGCGAGAACCGAGAGGTTGCGGAGCGAGAAAGCCATGGAGTTTTTCCTTTTGAAAAACCTAAGGTTGCAGACACGAGAGGCTTATATTCCTACCAATAGAACATAACAAGAACTTTATGCTTGATTAACGCATTTTTCCCGACGTTTTTCGGACAAAATTCCTATTTTACCTTGGCCGCCTTAGTAAGATCAGATAAAGTTTTGAGATTACAGGATTGACGGCAAGGGCATGCGGCACGACGACATCTGGCGCGCGATCGACACCCTGGCGGCCGAGCATGGGCTCTCGCCCTCGGGCTTGGCACGCAGGGCCGGGCTGGACCCGACCAGCTTCAACATGTCCAAGCGCCGCACGGCGGATGGCCGCCTGCGCTGGCCCTCCACCGAAAGCCTGGCGAAAATCTTCACCGCCACCGGGGCGGGGATGGAGGAGTTCACCGCCCTGGTTACGGGTGCCCGCGCCATGCCAGAGCTACGCAAGGGCCGCACCCGCATCCCTCTCATCGGCATGGCCCAGGCCGGGGCTGAAGGCTTCTTCGATGATGGCGGCTACCCCGCCGGAGCCGGCTGGGACGAGGTGGAAATGCCCGCCACCGCCGATGTGCATGCTTATGCCCTGAACATCAGCGGCGACTCCATGGAGCCTGTGTACCGCGAGGGCGACACCATCATCGTCTCCCCCGCCGCCCCTGTGCGCGCGGGCGACCGTGTGGTGGCCCGCACCACCGAGGGCGCGGTGATGGCCAAACAACTCGTCCGCCGCACGGCCACGCGCATTGAACTGGCCAGCCTGAACCCGGCCTACCCGGAATTGCGCTTTGGAACGAGAGACATCCTGTGGATGCACCGCATCATCTGGGCCAGCCAGTAGCGCTGAAATCATTCCACAAATTATCGTTGCCACTTCGCGCAAAAACGGCCATCTTAACAAAAGATTTATATTTTTTTATCTGTTGCCTAGCAAAATTCTTGTTTTTTAGAGGAGATCTAAGGTGCATGACGCCCATGTAAATGGCGTATTGCAAGCCCTGGTCACCAACACGCCCAGCATCCAGGGTGCAGCCGTTATTCAGGCGGATGGCCAGCTTGTAGCTTGCCATCTGCCACAGAGTTTGGACGAATCGCGCCTTAGCGCGACGGTAACGGCGATGCTGCCGCATGGGCTGGGCATGGCCGCCGCGCTGGAGTGCGGCAAGCTGGAGCAGCTATTGCTGACAGGCGAAATCGGCCATGTGCTGCTGCGCGAGGCGGGGCCGCAAACCATGCTGTGCACAGTGGCGAAGCCAAACGTGCAGCTGGAGGCGCTGCTCCAGGCCTCGGGCAGCGCTGCCTCGCGGATTTCCCGCATCTTGTCGTCAATGTCCTTTTTGGCCACGCCGAGCAGCGAACGCAGCCCGCAGGCATTGTACGAGGCTTCAGGCTTCACCGAAGCCGACCAGACGCTCGTTACGCAGATCTGGCCCTATATCCGCACCTCCCTGCCGAGCATCGTCGATCGTTTTTACCAAACGCTGGAAGCTGAGCCGCAAATGGCGGCATTGCTGGCCGGACGCGCGGAGATGCTGAAGCGCGTGTATCTGACATGGATGGAAAGTCTGTTCTCGGGTGATTACGGGCCGGATTTCATCCGCCGCCAGGAGGACATCGGCAAGGCCCACACCCGCGCAGGCGTCACGCCGGTATTCTTCGCGGCTGGCATGGCGTTTCTGCGCAGCGTGTTTCCCCCGGTCTTACGCGCCAGCATCCCCCGCGAGGACTTGGCCGAAGACGCAACAGGCGCCGTGCTCCGGCTGCTGATCTTCTGCCAGCAGATCGTCGACTGCAAATATACGCAGACACTGCTCCGCCTAGAAAAAAACGTGCCGAAAGCCAAATAGTAGGCAACGCTGCCCTGGGGGGAGGCAGTAAAATTTTATCCCCCTATTTTTGCACAAAAAAACATTACTGGAAGGCAAAAATCACTTCCATCTTTTCGAAAATCCCGAATAAATTCATGATATGTCTGTTAATGTTCCAAACGCATCTTCTCCTCCGCCCAAGGTCATCGCCGTCCTTCAGGATCTCATCAGCAGTTCAAGCGCCATCGAGGCCGTAGCCGTCGTTTCTCGCGACGGCGCGATCGTTGCGAACACAATACGGCGTGGCGCGGAGGCCGATGCGTTGCATGCCGCCATCGCGGAATTACTCCCCCCGGATTCAGCAACCATGCGCCAAATCGCGCTGGGCACGCTGGGGCAGGTCGTGCTCTCGGCCGCTGGGCGGCGGGTGATGATCCGCCAGAGCGGCCCCAACGCGCTGGTCTGCACGCTCACCGGCGGCCATGGGCGAGGCGGATCGCAAATGCCCTCCATCAGCGGCGCCGCCACCAAGCTGGCCGATATGCTGCCCGAGGCTCCGCGCCCCGCGTTTGGCAATAAGCCCGCGGCACCGCCCGCTCCCGCCGAATCCGTCCCCGCTGCGCCCGAATGCCCGCTCAGCGCCGACGAGCTGGCGCGAATCGTCGCCCTGCGCCCCTATGTCATCGGCATTCTGCCGAGCGTGACCGACAAGGTTTACAATGCCATCGAGGCCGAGCCGCAAATGGCCAAGTTCATGACCAACGGCACCGCCCGGCTGCGGCAGATGCATCTGGCGTGGCTGGAAAGCCTGTTCTCGGGCGAATACGGGCCGGATTTTGTCCGCCGCCAGCAGGATATCGGCCGCGCCCACAGCTTGGCCGGCATTCCGCCCGTGCTGTTCGCGGCCAACATGGCGTATCTGCGGGCGATCTTCCCCACCGCCCTGCGCACCTGCCTGGGAGAGGGCGTGCTCGCGGAAATCGCCATCAGCACCGTGATGCGACTCGTCGACTTCTCTCACGACCTGATCGACACGACATCTGCTGGTTT
>DAIDJU010000061.1 GCA_027451225.1 Acidocella sp.
CGAGCGACGGCGTAGTAGATGGCGGTACGAGACTTGCCAGAATAGGCCACGGCCTCGGGGATTTTCATAAAGCGGGGCGGCATGTGTACTCCTGCATGGTTTGGAACATGCTTGTATTTTACCGAGCACAACGCACCGCCAGTAGTCTTTCTATGCTCCAACAAACTTAAAAAGTTTGCAGCTATTTACTTGTGTTTTTTTAGAGCGGGATTTTTGATTCTTGGGAAGGGAAGAATCCCCAAGACCTCGCAACGCCTCGCGGATGATGTGCTTGGGTACGTCGCGCCCCATCGCAACCGAAAGCAGCACGGCAATTTCAGTCGCTTTCAGCTTGGGCAAAAATCCTTCGTGTGCGTAATGATGAATCTCGCGGGCGGCGGCCATTACGGCGGCGCTGCTCGCGTCTAGCTTTTGGCTGAAGCGAGCGAGGGAAGATTTGCGATGTTCTGCCTGATAGCGCAAAGATGCGGCCAGCTCCTTCAGGGCCTCGCGTTGGGCAGGCAGTACGCCAACCCCAGGCTGATTCGGTAAGGCTGTCAGAACGCCATCAATCGCGTCGGCCTGCTCGCTGCATAGTGAGGCTGCATCGCTCAAACGGGATTTCACCTCATGCCGGTTCGCGGCACGGTTCACGGCGGTCATCACGAACATGAGCATCCATTCTGCCGCAATGGGTGTTGGCTCAAACTGGTTGAGCAACGCCAAAACCTTGCCTTCATGATCGGCGGCCAGCCGCTCCACTAAATCCCGAATTTCCGAATGCAGAGGTTCGACCTCTTCCAGTGTAAGGTTAACGAGGCGGGGCTTATGTCTCGTGCCGTCCTTCCGGCACGGTACAGACGCAGCAGCGTTGTAAACGGCGGCGCGGTAGGCAAACGCGTCCAAGGGCTTTGCCGAGTCGGCGGGTGCCGTGCTATGGGCGTTGTCGATCATAGACATGGTTTAGTCTCCTGTTCAGATCATCGGGCCGGGTGGCGCTGCAATCGCTACTCGGCCCATTCATTTGCCGGGAAACCGCCCGGCGCGGGTCTCTGTCAGCCGGTCAGAGGCACGACGTTGCTCTCCTGCACGATGCCGAGCGGCGCGAACGCGGCGCGGATGCTGTCAGCCACATAGCCGGGGCACAGGTGGGCGTAGTGCTTGGCGCAAATCGCCTCGGAATTGCCCAACTGTGACGCCACCACGCCCAGCGGCACGCCCGCCATCGTAAGGCGGCTGGCATGAGTGTGGCGCAGGATATGGAAGCCAATGGCCGGGGTGATCTTGGCGGCCTCACAGGCGGCTTTCATGGGCCTGATTTGGGCTGATTTGCCCCATTCATCGCCATCTGGTCGCGTGAGGATCAGTTCCTTGCCCGATTTGCCCGCACATTGCTGCGCGAAGAACGCCTTGCCCTCATCCGTCAGCATAATGTGGCGGGCCTTGTCGGTCTTGCTCTGCTTGACGTGCAGGGTCGCGGCCTCAGGGTTGAAGTCCTGCACCCGGAACCGGACTAGCTCGCCATAGCGCGCACCCGTCAGTAGCGCGGCGACGATCATGGGCCGGAAATCTGCATCAGCGGCGTTTACCAGCCGGGTGGCTTCGGCATCGGTCAGGAACCGGATACGCGCTGCGTCGGCGTTCTTAAACGGCTGCACCCGACGCCAAGCGTCATCGCTCGCCACCTTGCCGTCAGCGAACGCGAGGTTCAGCGCGGCTTTCAGCACGGTAAGGATACGGTTTGCGCTGGCCCGGCGTGCGCGCTGGCCCTCGGCATCGTCAGCGGCGACAGGCTTGGGCGCAACCTTGGGCGCGTTAGGCTTCGCGCTCTGGCGAACACGCGGGGCGGCGGTCGCCAGTGCGCGGTGCCATGAGCGGATCATGGCTGTAGTGAGGTCTGCAAGGCGCTTTTCGCCCAGCTTGGGCAGGATATGGGCGTTGATCGTCGTCTCCACGCCCTTCACGTCCTTGCCGCCGCGTGCCTTGTAATCTGCCACATAGGCGGTCGTCGCCTGCTTGACCGTCACCGGCTCGGCCACATGCCCTCCGGTGCGGGTAAGCTCGCGGAACCAGTCACGGGCGGCATCTTGGGCTTGGGAGAAGGTGAGGGTGGTGACGCCATCGGCATCTAGCAGGTCATCGGCGGTGCCGAGAGACTGATATTTGCGCACCCGCTCACCGGCAGCATCATAGTAACGGGCAATCCAAGTTCCGGCCTTGCCGCCAGCGATACGCCGGTATCCGATAGCCCGCCCTTCTTGGAAGTGACGCCAGTACGGCTCGCGCCGCACCGGCAGGCGAAGGCGGGCGGCGCGGGTTCCTAAGTTCTCGTCTCTCGCCTTCCTAGGCATCGCCCCCCCTATGCTCCCTATGCCCTATGCCATCCGTACGCGTGGTGAATATTTACCGCAGAAAGAGGTGCGAAGTCTATACGGCATATACGATGCCGTACAGGACTGAACGATATTGGATAGTAATTTATTGCATATCAATAACTTAGTGCATGGAATGGAACGCTACGGGATGCTTGTTGTCGCCCTCTCACGGCGGTAACAGGGGTTCGAATCCCCTTGGGGACGCCAAATTCTCCGACATTAAAATCGTTGAATACTCTAGAGCGTTGCCCTGCGAACGCGCGACACGCGCGTGCCGCCGGGAGCGATGCTTATGGCCATGTCCACAGCCCGCGCATAGGCGCCTCCCTTACCATCCCAGGCTTCGCGTCAGCATGTAGATCGCGACCAAGAAGATCAACCCGGCGAACACGGTGTTAAGCCGCCCACGCTGGGCGGCAAGCCGGCGCGCGATGCCCGAACCGGCTACGCCGCCAACGACACCGCCGCTGATGAACAACGCCGCCAGCCACCAGTTCACCAGCCCCGAGAGCGCGTAATTGGCGGCCGTGGTCAGGCCAAAGGCCGTGACGGCGACAAGCGACGTGGCCACCGCATTGAGGATCGGCATCCCGGTGGAGCCGATCAGCCCCGGCACGATGAGAAATCCGCCGCCAATGCCAAAGAAGCCAGAAAATGTCCCGGTGCCAAAACCAAACCCGGCAACACGCGGCGCGTTCTTGCGGTCGCAATCCAGGCCCAGACTACCCGGCGCATTGCGATGGCGCAGCATCAGCCCGGCGACAAGCAACATAAGCAACGCGAACAGAAGCAGCAGATGCTGGCCGTTGCACGCCTTGCCCAACGAGGAGCCGAGCGCAGCGCCCAGCACCCCCGCCGCAGCAAACACGCCGCCGCAACGCCAGCGCACATTGCCCGCACGGGCGTGATGGAACAGCCCCGTAGCCGCGTTGACGGCCACTGCCAGGGCCGAGGTGCCGATGGCCATGTGCGGGTCGCGCACGCCCACCACGTAAAGCATCAGAGGCACAGCCAGGATGGAACCGCCGCCCCCCACCAGCCCCAATGTGAAACCGACCAGCCCACCAGAAAGCAAGGCCAAAACGCTGTGCAATATGTCCAAAGGCATGGGGGTTACAACATGTTCAGCGGCAGCTTCAGATAGCTCACGCCATTCTCTTCCGCCGGAGGCAAATGCCCGGCACGGATATTCACCTGCACCGAGGGCAGCAGCAGCCGGGGCATGGCGAGCGTGGCATCGCGCGCCGTGCGCATAGCGGTGAATCCGGCCTCGCTCACGCCGTCATGCACATGGATGTTATGCTGCCGTTCGGCGTCGATGCTGGTTTCCCACACATACTCATCGCGCGCCGGGGCTTTATAGTCGTGGCATAGGAATAGCCGCGCTTCCCTGGGCAGAGCCAGAAGGCGGCGGATCGAGCGGTAGAGTTGCCCCGCATCGCCACCGGGAAAATCCGTCCGCGCCGTGCCGTAATCAGGCATGAAGATCGTATCGCCCGTGAACACAGCATCGCCAATAACGTAGGCGACATCAGCCGGTGTATGGCCCGGCACATGCAGCACCAAAGCCGGAATAGCGCCGATGCTGAATACCTCGCCATCCTTGAACAACCGGTTGAACTGGCGGCCATCGCACGCAAAATCGGCGCCAAGATTGAATATCTCGCCAAATGCGCGCTGCACGGTAACGATATGTTCGCCAATGCCGATCTCTCCGCCGTATTGGGCCTGAATATAGGCGGCGGCGGAAAGATGATCGGCATGGGCGTGAGTTTCCAGAAGCCAATCCAGTGTCAGCCCAGCCTCGCGCAGAAAGGAAATCACGGCATCGGCCGAGTGTGTCGCCGTGCGGCCAGAGGCAGGATCGAAATCCAGCACACTGTCGATCACCGCGGCGCGCTTGCTGGTCTCGTCATACACGACATGAGTGGCGGTGAAGGTCGCTTCGTCGAAGAAGCTCCGCACCGCCGCACGCGGCGTATGGCTGGCTTCGATTTGCACCGCGGCGGCGGCAAGAACGGTATCGGACATGGTCGCCTTAGTTACAGGTGTTGCCGGGGTGCATCCCGAGCGTCTCGAGGAACATCGTCATCTCCTAATGGGACAAATGCTGCCGGGCCCATTGCGCGATCCGCCCTGTCGTCGCGCCGCCGGCAAACAGCAGCTGCGAAGGAATGAAGCGCGTGCCATGGCGCGCCGTGGTTGCTGGCGCGGTAGCGGCACCCAGCTTGAACAACCGCAAACGCGGCTCCAACAGCGAGACGCTCCTGCGGCATGCGGTCGAACGCCGCACAGTCCGGGCAGACCAGGGTATGCTGTTCACGCCTCGCTCCTCACGGCTCCACGCAGCGCCTCACTGAATGTAAACTTGCCATAAAGACATAGTTTTGTGGAATATTTTAACCGTTTTTATCTTGATCGGAAACAAATAGACCTCTTTCTTGCCGAAATCTCACCAAGGCGTCCGACAACCCACTCAGGACGAATGACTATTCCATAATTCGTATATTCGCAATAACGAATATTTATACCAAAGCTATGACCAATATCGCCGACCTTCCGGCAGACTAAGCCTTACCTTGCCGCGAAACCTGTAAAAAACAGAGGCGAGCAAGTCTCTGAGTCCCCCGATTTTCATGTCGCTCCAGCACCTATGGCCTGCTCCTCGCGCTGGCGCTGATCGAGGTTCAGATGAGGCCGTATCCCGGCGAGGACGATGTCGTCAGGTTCGAGGATACTTACCGGCGGCGTTAGCCCTCCGCCTGGTAGGTCTCCGGCATGCGGCCGATGGGAATATAGCCGCAGCTGAAACTGAAGGACCGCTCCGCATCGGCGGGGCGCAGATGCAAATGCAGGCCACGCCGGGCGAGATCGGCGCTGAGATCGAGCGCCTTATCGACCTCGAAGACGCCGTCCTTATGCGGCTCGCTCCAGCCCTGCACCTGCGCCAGGGCGCGGGCCACGGCGGCCTTGGCGTCCTCGGCCACGAGCAGCAGGTTCTTGTGCAGCTCACCGAACTCCGTGCCGTTATACCCGCCGAGATTAACAAAAAAGAGCCGGGGCTGCCCCGCCGCCACGGGCTCGGCGGAGATGGTGATGTCGTACCCATCGGCCTGGGCCAGTTCGCCCCAGGCGTCCAGATGCAGGCTCTCGGCATCGCCCCACCACTGGCGGTGCAGCTCGGGATAGCAATCGGCCTCAGTCTGGCCGGTGGCAAAGCGCACGTCGTGCAGCTCAACATTCGAGTTACGGAAATCACCGCCGATGGCGAACATGAACAGTTTCACACGGGTCTCCTTCGGACTGCCGGGGTATGACTCGCACCATACCGCCCAAGCCGAAGCCGGTCATCAGAGCGGCCCCGGACATTTGGCGCGGGAACATGTTATTGTTGACAATCTCCCCTGTCAGATCTAGAAAACCGCCAGTTTATCGGGCAATTCTCACCATTATTGTCAACATTATGCAAAAAACGCAGACATTACCGGTCGTCAGCACCTTCGAGGGCGAAACTCTCTCCGACCACGTTTTGCGTCAGATTCAATCCGCTATCGTCAAAGGCGAGATCAAACCGGGCAGCAAAATCTCCGAGCCCGAGTTGGCCCGCGCCTATGGCATCAGCCGCGGCCCGCTGCGCGAGGCGCTGCACCGGCTGGAAGGGCAGAAGCTGCTGGTGCGCGTGCCGCATGTGGGCGCGCGCGTCGTCTCGCTGAGCCGCCAGGAGCTGGGCGAGCTTTACCAGATCCGCGAATCGCTGGAGGGGCTGGCCTGCCGCCTCGCCGCCGAGCGCATGACCCCCGCCGAGGTGGAGGAGCTGCGCGACGTGCTGCGCGAGCATGAGCGCGACGAAGCCTTCCAAGCCGGGCGCGGCTATTATCTGCAGGAAGGCGATTTCGACTTCCATTACCGCATCGTGCAGGGGAGCGGGAACGGGATGCTCATCCGCCTGCTCTGCGACGAGCTGTACCAGCTCGCCCGCATGTACCGTATCCAAACCTCGGCCACGCCCAACCGCCCTGGTCAGGCCTTTGCCGAGCATCACCGTATCCTAGACGCCATTGCCGAGCGCGATGGCGAACTGGCCGAGCTGCTGATGCGCCGTCACATCCGCACCTCCCGTCTCAACATCGAACGGCAAATCCCACAGGAAACCAAGGCATGAACACGAAATTCCGTAAGCCTCTGCCCGGCACCGGGCTGGATTATTTCGACGCGCGCGAGGCCGTGGAGGCAATCGCCCCCGGCGCTTACGACACGCTGCCCTACACCTCCCGCGTGCTGGCCGAGAACCTGGTCCGCCGCTGCGAGCCGGCGCTGCTGACGGACGCGCTGAAGCAGCTCATCGAGCGCAAGCGCGAGATCGACTTCCCCTGGTTCCCCGCCCGCGTCGTCTGCCACGACATTCTGGGCCAGACCGCGCTGGTGGACCTCGCCGGTCTGCGTGACGCCATCGCCGATATGGGCGGCGACCCGGCCAAGGTGAACCCGGTGGTGCCGGTGCAGCTCATCGTCGACCACTCGCTGGCCGTTGAGCATGCGGGTTTCGAGAAGGACGCCTTCGCGCTCAACCGCGCCATCGAGGACCGCCGCAACGAGGACCGCTTCCACTTCATCAACTGGACCAAGGACGCGTTCGACAACATGGACGTGGTGCCCGCCGGTAACGGCATCATGCACCAGATCAACCTCGAGCGCATGTCCCCGGTGATCTTCTCCAAGGACGGCGTGGCCTTCCCCGACACGCTGGTCGGCACCGACAGCCACACCCCGCATGTGGACGCGCTGGGCGTGATTGCCATCGGCGTGGGTGGGCTCGAGGCCGAGAACGTGATGCTGGGCCGCGCCTCCTGGATGCGCCTGCCGGACATTATCGGCGTGGAGCTGAGCGGCAAGCGCCAGCCGGGCATCACCGCCACCGATATCGTGCTGAGCCTGACCGAGTTCCTGCGCAAGGAAAAGGTCGTGGGCGCGTATCTGGAGTTTTACGGCGAAGGTGCGTCCAGCCTGACGCTGGGCGACCGCGCCACCATCTCCAACATGGCCCCCGAATACGGCGCCACCGCGGCGATGTTCTCCATCGACGCGCAGACCATCGAGTATCTGCGCCTCACCGGCCGCACGCCGGAGCAGCTGAAGCTGGTCGAGACCTATGCCCGCGCCACCGGCCTGTGGTCCGACACGCTGGTCAAGGCTCAGTATGAGCGCGTGCTGAAGTTCGACCTCTCCACCGTGGTCCGCACGATGGCCGGTCCCTCCAACCCGCACCGCCGCCTGCCGGTCTCCGCGCTGGCCGAGCGCGGCATTGCGGCACCCTGGACCGAGACGCCCGGCCAGATGCCGGACGGCGCGGTGATCATCGCCGCCATCACCAGCTGCACCAACACCTCCAACCCGCGCAACGTGATCGCCGCAGCCCTGCTGGCGCGCAACGCCAACAAGGCTGGCCTCACCCGCAAGCCCTGGGTGAAGTCCTCACTCGCCCCCGGCTCGAAGGCCGTGGCGCTGTATCTGGACGAAGCCGGGCTGACCCCGGAGCTGGAGAAGCTGGGCTTCGGCATCGTCGCCTTCGCCTGCACCACCTGTAACGGCATGTCCGGCGCGCTGGACCCGAAGATCCAGCAGGAGATTATCGACCGCGACCTCTACGCCACCGCCGTACTCTCCGGGAACCGTAACTTCGACGGCCGCATCCACCCCTACGCCAAGCAGGCCTTCCTGGCCTCGCCGCCGCTGGTGGTGGCCTATGCCATCGCGGGCACCATCCGCTTCGATATCGAGAAGGACGTGCTGGGCGTGACCCCCGAGGGCAAGGAAATCCGCCTGAAGGACATCTGGCCGACCGACGAGGAAATCGACGCCGTGGTGAGCGCCTCGGTGCATCCCGAGCAGTTCCACAAGGTGTATGAGCCGATGTTCGGCAATCGCGGCGCACGCAAGCAGGTGAGCCCGCTTTACGCCTGGCGTGAGCAGAGCACCTATATCCGCCGCCCGCCCTATTGGGAGGGCGCGCTGGCCGGTGAGCGCACGCTCAAAGGTCTGGTGCCGCTGGCGGTGCTGGGTGACAACATCACCACCGACCATCTCTCCCCCTCCAACGCCATCCTGGGCGACAGCGCGGCGGGCGAGTACCTGCACAAGATGGGCCTGCCGGAGGAGGATTATAACTCCTACGCCACCCATCGCGGCGACCACCTGACCGCGCAGCGCGCCACCTTCGCCAACCCGACCCTGCTGAACGAGATGGTCCGCAACGAGGACGGCTCGGTGAGGAAGGGCTCGCTGGCCCGCGTGGAGCCGGAAGGCAAGGTGATGCGCATGTGGGAGGCGATCGAGACCTACATGAACCGCAAGCAGCCGCTGATCATCATCGCGGGGGCGGATTACGGCCAGGGCTCCTCGCGCGATTGGGCGGCCAAGGGCGTGCGTCTGGCGGGCGTGGAGGCCATCGTGGCCGAGGGCTTCGAGCGCATCCACCGCACCAACCTGATCGGCATGGGCGTGCTGCCGCTGGAGTTCAAGCCGGGCACCACCCGCCTGACTTTGGGCCTGGACGGCACCGAGACCTATGACGTGATCGGCGAGCGCAAGCCGCGCGCGGATCTCACGCTGGTCATCCACCGCCGCGACGGCAGCAAGGCCGAGGTGCCGGTGACGAGCCGCCTGGATACCGCCGAGGAGGTTTCGGTGTACGAGGCTGGCGGCGTGCTCCAGCGCTTCGCCCAGGACTTCCTGGAAGCCGCGCAGGCGGCTGAGTAAGGAGAGCAAACCATGACTTTCGCTCCCCAGATCAAGGTTCCCGCCACGTATATGCGTGGCGGCACCTCCAAGGGCGTTTTCTTCTCGCTCAACGAGCTGCCGGACTCCTGCCGGGTTCCGGGCGCGGCGCGCGATGCCCTGCTGCTGCGCGTGATCGGCAGCCCCGATCCGTATGGCAAGCAGATCGACGGCATGGGCGGCGCGTCCTCCAGCACGTCCAAGACCGTGATCATCGGCCGCAGCGCCAAGCCGGACCACGATGTGGACTACCTGTTCGGGCAGGTCTCCATCGA
>DAIDJU010000062.1 GCA_027451225.1 Acidocella sp.
TGCCATATTGTGGAAACAGAGCGTATTGGGCCGATCTGCACTTTCGTCGTGAGAGCCGAGCTTTTTAAGGTTGCCCAAGTAAAACCTCGCCATTCCAGTTTGGTCCTGGGGGGATTCGGGCTTCCGGCTGTGTTCCTGGCAGTGCGGATTTGAGGTCTTGCATAGGCACATCGACACTATCTTGCTCATCCACCAAAGTGCCGAGTGGTTTCAGGTGTTCGATTTTTTCAGCGACCACGGTTCCGATCCAGAGCGGTTGTGTATTCCCGGCATCAGTGAGCACCGTGCCAGACGGCCAGACCCGTACAATCAACCGCTGGCCGTGCGGCACATCCTGGCCGGTCTTAATCATCAGCAGAGCTTCCGCGCGGCCATTCTCGAGATGGGGCAACACGGGAAGCGCATCTGCCTTCGCATCTGGTAACAGCCATTCCGCGGACGACGACAAATTCCACGCTACCGGCACCTGCCAGCCATGGGCCAGTAATGCAGCTTTCAGCGGCGGCAACGGCCCTGCCCATTGCAGGATAAACGGTTCCTCGTAATCACCTGTCAGATCGACACGCCATACCGGCATGCTGGCCCATCCGCCATTGCGCCAATCCGTGAGGGACATCTCCCGCACGGGCAAATTGAGCGCGTAGCGCCGCATATCCGCGGCGTGTTTGGTCCCGATCTGCAGCCCGGCGGCCACGAGCAATGCGGCCAGCCCTGCCATCCCGAGGCCGCGGGCGCCAACCTCGCTGCGCGCATGCTGCAAATAAACGATTCCCAGCAATGCCACCCAGGCTACGCCGAACGCCAATCCTGCCGTCACGTCCGAAAGCCAGTGCGCACCGAGATAAAGCCGCGAGAAGGCAATGGCGCCAACCAGTAAGACCGCCCCCAGCGTGACCAGCACGCGGGCGCGCGCTCCCGCCTCCCTGCAAATCAAAACCACCAGAAATCCGTATAGGGCCGTGCTGGCCGTAGCGTGGCCGCTGGGGAAGGAATAGGAGTCCCACCCCGTAAAACCGGTTGAGGGTCTGGCATACTGCAAGGTGATCTTCATCAGAAACGCAAACAGGCTTGCCCCGGCCACCGCGGCAAACCCATAAAAAGCCGCGCGCCACGCACGCCGCCAAACAAGCCAGGCCAGTGTCACCAAAAATACAGGAATGACGACCGCCGCATCACCCAGTTCAGTAATGGCGACCATCACCTGATCGATCGCAGGCGTGCGCAGGGACTGCAGGAAGTGGAAGATCGCGGCATCCGCGCGCACCAGCGGGTCTCCGGCGATAACATCCTGCAGCACGCCGAAGAACAGCCAAAGGCCCCCGATGAGAGCCGCGCCCAGCACCAGCAGGCCTAGCGTTTCTGGCCGCTCCGGGTCGAGCGCCGAGCTGACCAACCGCCGGGCCCAGCCGTCGCCGGCCCCAGCCCATTGCCGCACCGGCCCGCGCAGACGCGCCAGCAGCGCCATAGACCGCCGGATGATCCGCGGCGTCAGCCATACCACCAGCGCCAGTGAAGCCGCCAGAATAAGCGCTAGTACCGCCAGCCGCCCGGCAATTGCGTGCAGTATGCTCAAGGAGGCGCCCAGCGCCATGCCGAACCAGATATGTGCCAGCGCGAACAACGCAGCGGCGCAAACATCGACCACATAGAACCTGACGGCGGACATGCCTGCCATGCCCGCCACCATGGGAATCGCGGCCCGCACGCCAGGCAAAAAGCGAGAAATCAGCACCGCCTTGCTACCATGGCGGGCGAAGAATGCTTCCCCCGCCCCCAGCAGGCCAGGCCGCGCGCGCAGTGGCCACAATCCCATGGCCTGTTGCTTGTAGTGGCGGCCGAACAGATAGGAGAGGCCATCGCCTGTAAGGGCTCCGAAGGCTGTGAACCCGATCAGCGGCCACATCGCCAGCGCGCCGCCTGGCACGAGCGCACCAAGCCCAATGATGATTGCCGTGCCGGGCACTAAGGCGCCGACAACCGGAAACGTCTCCGCGCCAGCGAGCAGAAAGGCCAGGCCATAAGCCAGAAGCCGGTGCGCGGCAGCAAAAGTAATGATGGCGGCAACAAAAGCGTGCAGCAGACCCATGGGCGGGATGTGTCCCTTCATATTTCAGCGAATCGCTCAGCCGTTAACGGGCAAGCAGCGCCCAAGTAGCACGGCCAAGGAGAGTTTCGCCGTTTGCAGTTGCGTGCGTAGTTGTACTCCTCACGCTGACGGTCTCCTGCAGCAATGACGAGATCGGTTTCTGCTCGGGCGTCCAGGCCGCCTGAAACAAAAGCACGACGAGCATGGTCCAGTGCGGTGAGGAACAACACCGGCGTGCTCCGCTCGGCGGTGCGCGGACGTTTTAGCACCTCCGAGCTATCCAGGCCGGGCAGCTTCACATCCCGAATGATCGCGCCGAACTAACCGGCGAGCGCCAAGGCCAGCGCGTCCGCGCCGTTGCCCACCGCGTCCACGGCGTGGCCATCCTCACGCAGCCCCTTGGTGAGGTACTCGATCGTCTTCTGTTCATTTTCGGCCAATAGAAGCTGCATGTCCGTTCTTTTGATAAAGCGTGCCGGTCAATCATAGATCGGGCAAGGCAAACAGGCCAACGATGCCTATTTTTGGTTTATGGACTCGTTCGCTGCAGAAGTCGATCCGGCAATTTCCGCGATCGATACTGTGGCGATTTATGGCCTCGGTTCCGGGCCTGAGAGTGAGAGTTGAGCTGGGCACTTCATGACAGGTTTTAGTCCGGAGGAGAGGCTTCCGGCGCCTGTCATGGAGAAGTGTCGTGGATATCAATGCGTCTGCCGCGGTGGCGGTGGTTGGGGCGAGCGCGGGCCGGGCTGGGCCGGTGGGTTTTAAGGTCGATGTCAGCCGCGGCGAGCGGCTGTGCAGGGTGTCGTCGGAATGGTTCTCGCGGCCCGACGATGAGCGGTTTCTGTCCTTGCCGGAATTATATGGCGCGGTGCGTGGCCGAGCCGAGCGGGCCGAGGCCAGGACGGTGGA
>DAIDJU010000063.1 GCA_027451225.1 Acidocella sp.
CATCTCGGCTACGGTGAAGATGGTGGGGGCGGTGGGCAGCAGCAGGGCGTCGCACTTGCCCAACTCGGCCAGCGCGGCGTGGCGCAGCGCCTGCACCTTGTAGATATCGGCAAAGGCATCGGCGGCGGAAAACCGCTCCGCCCCGCCGATGATCTGCCGTACCGTGGGGTCGAAACTCTCCGCATGGCTGGCGTAGAAGTCCTTCACCGCCGCCAGACGCTCCGCCACGAACGCGCCGCCATAGAGCAGCGCCGCGATATCGCGCAGCGGGGCGTAGTCGATCTCCTCCAGCGCCCAGCCCAGCGCCCCGGCCTGAGCTACGGCCTCGGCATAAAGCGCGGCAGCCTGTTCATCCCCAGCGAAGTCCCGGTCCTTGGCCGCCAGCACGCCGAGCTTGGGGGCGGCGGGCAGCGCCGCCTCGCGCGGGGCGCGGGAATAGGCGTCCGCTTCGTCGTAGCCTTCGGCTGCGCGCAGCACGTCCATGGCGTCGGCGGCGGAGTTGGCGAAGACGGCGACACAGTCGAGGCTCTTGCAGGCGGGCACCACCCCGGCGGCGGAGATGCGCCCGATGCTCGGCTTCAGCCCCACGATATTGTTGCAGGCGGCGGGCACGCGGCCCGAGCCCGCCGTGTCCGTGCCCAGCGAGAACGCCGCCAACCCCGCCGCCACCGCCACCGCCGAGCCGGAGGAGGAGCCGCCGGAGATATAGTCGGCATTGAACACCGAGCGCGGCGCGCCATAAGGCGAGCGCGTGCCGTTAAGCCCGGTGGCGAACTGGTCGAGATTGGTCTTGCCCAGCAGAATGGCCCCCGCCGCCCGCAGTCTGGCGACCACGGTGGCATCCCGCGTGGCGGTATAGGCGAAATCCGGGCAGGCGGCGGTGGTGGGCATGCCCGCCACGTCGATATTGTCCTTCACCACATAAGGCACGCCCGCCAGCGGCAAGGAGAGGTCCACGCCCCGTGCCGCGGCCAGCGCGTCCTCGCGCGGCACCAGTGAGATGAACACCGCCTTGTCCGGGTAGGTTTCGATGCGGTCATACAGCGCGTCGATCAGTGCCTCGGGCGTCAGCCCGGCGGCGTAGGCGGCGCGCAGGGCGGGGATTTCCAGCAAATCGGGGATCATATCTTTCACTCCGTCACGATCACGCCCAGGCGTTGCCCAGCGCGCACAACCTGGCCCGGTGCGGCGGCCAGGGCCGAGAGCCGTCCGCTGGCCGGGGCGGCCACGCGCACTTCCATCTTCATCGATTCCAGGATCATCACCGGCTCACCGGCGGCCACAATCTCACCCGGTTCTTTCAGCACCTGCCACACGCTGCCCGGCACCGGGGCGGCGATGCCGCGGGCACCGGGGGGCAGGGCGTCCTCGGGTGGCGGGGGCGGCAGGTCGGGTTCCTCGAAGCTGTGCAGCCCCTTGGCCACCCAATCCTCGCGCTCGGCGGCGAAGGCCGCGCGCTGGCTGCGCTGGAAGGCGGTGATACTCGCCTCGTTCTTGGCGCAGAAGGCCAGATGCTCGCGGAGTGAGAAGCTGCTTTCCCCGATGCGCGGCATATACTTGCCGTGCGGGAAGGCCTCGCGCAGCTCCAGCAGCTCCTGCTCGCTCACCTCGGTAAAGCGTATCTGGTCGAAATGCCGCAGCAGCCAGGGCTTGCCCTCCTCGAAGGGTGGCGTCTGCCGGTGGGTGTTCCATACCTGGATGGTGCGGCCAAAGAGCTGATAACCGCCCGGCCCCTCCATGCCATAGACGCACATATACGCCCCGCCGATGCCAACTGCGTTTTGCGGCGTCCAGGGCCGGGCGGGGTTATACTTGGTCGTCACCAGACGGTGGCGCGGATCGTAAGGGGTGGCCACCGGCGCGCCGAGATACACATCGCCCAGGCCCAGCACCACGTAGGAGGCATCGAAGATGATGCGCTTCACCTCGTCGATGCTCTCAAGTCCGTTGATGCGCCGGATGAACTCGATATTGTCCGGGCACCAGGGGGCGTCGGGGCGCGTGGTCTCCTGGTATTTACGCATCGCCAGACGGATCTGGCTGTCGTTCCAGGAGAGCGGCAGATGGATGGTGCGCGCCTTCACCACCATGTCCTCGGGCCTGGGCAGATGCGGCAGCAGCTCATCCACCGCTGCGCTGATCTTGGCCGCGTTCGTCACGCTGGAATCGAAGTGAACCTGCAAGGAACGGATGCCGGGGGTGAGGTCGATCACGCCGGGGATGCGCGCCTGCTCCAGCGCGTCGCGCAGGCCTTGCGCGCGCAGACGCAGCTCGAAATCGAGCTTCATCTCGCCGAACTCGATGAGAATATCCTCATCGCCCGCGCGGCGGATCACCGTATCCTTGCGCGCCTCGATGATCGCGGGTGCCGCATCGGCGCGGACGAAGCGCACCTTGTCGCCGGGTTTGAGCTGGCCGAGCTTCCACAGATCGTCGCGCGTTACCACCGCCGGGCAGACGAAGCCGCCGAGCGACGGACCGTCTGGTCCGAGCAGGATCGGCATGTCGCCGGTAAAGTCGATGGCGCCGACGGCATAGGCGTTGTCATGGATGTTGGAGGGATGCAGCCCGGCCTCGCCGCCATCCTTGCGCGCCCATTTCGGCTTGGGGCCGATGAGCCGCACGCCGGTGCGCGCCGAGTTGTGGTGAACCTCGTAGGTGGAGGCGAAGAGGGTCTCGATATCCTCATCCAAGAAGAAATCCGGCGCGCCATGCGG
>DAIDJU010000064.1 GCA_027451225.1 Acidocella sp.
CCGATGCCAGGTGGCATCTTCTCTGATGCCGACGACCTGAAGCCGAACAGCCGTTCCGTTGTCGTGTACAAGCACGATCTTCCCGTGGCCTCGGTGCGGCTCTGCACGTTGGACTACGATCCCGCCGTTAACGGCTGGGACGATATTCCCGCCTCGCGCATTTTCCCCGAGGATGTGGCGGCACTTGCGGCTGGCGTGCAGCATGGGCGCCCGCCAAAACTGACCGAGATCAACCGACTCGTGCGGCACCCCGATTTTGCCGATGATTATCAGCTCGTCTTTGTGCTGTACCGTTTTGTTTCCTTCCTGGTCATCGAGTCGGATGCCGACATGATGCTCAACTGCGTGCGCCGTAACCACACGCCGTTCTACAAGCGCATGCATTTCGGCTATGTTGCCGGCCCGCGTCGTTATGCGGGCGTAAAATTCGAAACGAACCTGATGTCCTGCCCGCGTGAGCGTTACGCGCGGCTAATGTCCGACATTCCCTTCGTCGCTACCGATGACAACACGAAAGCGGCCTATGCTGGCCTGCTGCGCGGCGAAACTGTCAGCGTCTTCTAATCCTCCAATTTTCCGATTCTCATAAAAGGTTCTGCAAAATGCACAATATTTTCTCTGTCCTCACCGGTTTCGACGCCACCGTCTGCTTCGCCGCTTTTTCTTGGGGCGTGCGCGGGCATTTCCGCTCCACCGGCGCCATGCCGCTGGGCATGAAGCTGACAAGCGGGCTCAGCCTGGCCTTGTTCGCCGGCTTCCTGTGGAATCTGGTGCAGGGACTCGGCACGGTCTGGTTCGGCTCGATCGTGCTGTTCACCGCCTCGCTGGCCGTGTTCGCCGCTGCCATCATCGCCAGCCGCCGCACCCCGCCGACCCTGGCCTATGACAGCGACAGCCCGAACTTCCTGCTCAACCACGGCCCGTACCGCTATGTGCGCCACCCGTTCTACCTAGCCTATGTGCTGTTCTGGTTCGGCACCGCCATTGCCGTGCACAGCCTGGCCGGCTGGGTTGCTCCGGTTCTGATGACCGCCCTGTATATCGACGCCGCCAGCCGCGAGGAGCGTAAATTCGCCTCGTCCGAGCTGGCTTCCGCCTATGCCGCCTACCGCGCCCGCGCTGGCATGTTCTGGCCGCGTCCGCTGGCGTTGCTGGCTGCCGGCTAATTGTCTGGGGCAGGGGAGCGGTATGCTCCCCTGGGCCCAATCAATACCAGCGCCGTAAAGAGGCAAAACAAAAAACCCGGCCAATTGGCCGGGTTGCCTGCCACCTGAAAGGTGTAAAAGAAGCTTAGCCCTGGCGCGCCTTCATGCGCGGGTTCTTCTTGTTGATCACGTAGACCCGGCCGTGACGGCGGACAACGCGGCAGTTCTTGTCGCGAATTTTCGCGGACTTCAAGGAGTTACGGATCTTCATTGCGGCTCTCGGAGACAAAAAGGAACAATTGGAGGGGCGATATGCCGGGAGTAAGCGCCGCTGTCAACCTTGGCGGGCTTTATGCCGGGGGAAGAGTAGCAATTTACTTCCGGATTTCCTCGGTTTCTGTCATAAAAAGGTCATTCGATTTCTCGCGAGTTCCCCTGTTGATAACCGGTTCAAACGGCTAGTGCCGCCGAGTCGTCTGGAGCATTGCGCATGAAGATTAGTTTTGTCGTTCCCGCCTATAATGAGCAAGCGCTTCTGGCAGGCTCACTGACGGCCATCCGTGAGGAAATCGCCCGCGCCGGGCAGGTGCTGGGTCAGGATGCCGAGATCATCGTCGTCAACAACGCCAGTACGGACCGCACGCGCGAGGTCGCCGAATCCGTGGAGGGCGTGCGTGTGGTGGATGAACCGCGCAAGGGGCTGGTGCAGGCCCGCTGGTGCGGGTTCGAGCATTCCACAGGCGCGCTGATCGCCAATATCGACGCGGATACCATCATCCCCCCGGGCTGGCTGAGCGAGGTGCTGCGCCAGTTTGCGCAGGGGCGGAACCTCGTCGCGCTGTCCGGCCCGTATATTTACTACGGCGTGCCCCGGAAGGTGAACATGGTGGTCGCCTCCTATTATCGGCTGGCCTGGCTTGCCTATGTGTTCAACCACTACATCCTGAACGTGGGGGCGATGCTCCAGGGCGGCAATTTCATCGTCAAGCGCGAGGCGATGCTCAAGCTCGGCAACCCGGACCACCGTTTTTCCTTCTATGGCGAGGATACGGACATGGCCAACCGCCTCTCCAAGGTCGGGCGGGTGAAGTTCACCTTCCGCCTGCCGGCGCAGTCCTCCGGCCGCCGGCTGGTGGGGGAGGGCGTGTTCACCATCGGGCTGCGCTACACCATGAACTTCTTCTGGGCGACCTTCCGCAAGAAGCCCTTCACCGAGGAGTGGCAGGATATCCGCGAGGAAGTTTCCCCTTAACGGGGCGTGAGCTTGCT
Organism: Acidocella sp.; assembly: GCA_027451225.1. Lineage (GTDB taxonomy): Bacteria > Pseudomonadota > Alphaproteobacteria > Acetobacterales > Acetobacteraceae > Acidocella. Next base: position 2,415 of record DAIDJU010000064.1, read on the forward strand.
GGCTGGCGGCGGCTCGGCTGGCTGCCAGCCGGGCAGGAGGGTTGCTTCCGGTTGGGCGCTGGGGCCGGTCAGAAACCAGTAGGTGAACAGCAGATTCTCCAGCAGCGTGCGGCGGCGGAAGCGCGGGCAGAACAGGGCGCGCACGCGCTCCGCCAGCCCGCCGCGCAGCCCGGCGCGTACCAGCCGCAAATCCCGTCGTGTCTGGGGCGCCAGACGCATTGTTTGCGCCGCCAGGGCGTCGGCATGGCGGTGCATCATCGTCATATACACCAGCGGCCCGCGCCGCAGTGCCGCCAAGGCGCGGGCTGGCAGTGGCCTCGCCCGGCCGACCAGATTGTTCTTGTGCAGCCGGTAGAGCACTTGCGGGCGTTCGTCGAACAGAATCCGCCCATTGCAGGCTGACACCACGATGTAGCTCCACCAGTCATGCACCGTGCTGGAGGGATAGTCCGAGCTTGCCACCAGCGCGGCCGCCGCGGCGTTCATCACCACTGTGTTGCCGTTGGCGATATTCTGCGTCAGGCAGGCTGGAAAGCCCGGCGCTTTACCATGCTGGGCGGAGAGCTTGGCACCCCTTAACGACTCGTCGACCAGATATTGCCGGGAGCAGTACAGCGCCGGGGCATCCGCGGCGTCCTCCAGCATGGTCAGCGCCGCGGCAAGCTTTCGGGGCAGCCACACATCGTCCTGGTCGGCAAAGGCCACGGTATGCGCCCCGATATTCTCCCGCAGCAGCGTAAGGAAGCTCGGTGACGCCCCAAGATGCGGCCCGGAGGTTGGGGATTCGACGCAGCGTTCCGCCCCCACCTCGGCGCTGAAGGCGCGCATGATGCCGATGGTCTCGTCAGTCGATCCATCATCGCGCCAGTGCAGCACCCAGTTCTTATGCGTCTGCGCCTGGAAGCTTTTAAGCTGAGCGGGCAGAAAGCGCGCGCCGTTATAGGTGGAGAGGAGAATGACAACCTCGCCAGAACCGGCGTGCGGTGCAGGCGGCGTCACAGCCGAACCGTCCAGTCTTCATTGGACGCACGCCAACCAGCCATCACCATAGCCGCCAAATACCCTAAATTAAGAATATATTTGCAGTCGACATTAAGGAGGCAGCTGAGGTGGCGCAACGCAAGCTTGGCGATTTATGCTGCATGACGCAAAAAAGTGATGAAGTGCGTCTTAAAAAGCGTCCAAAACTAACAGAGCGTCTACAATTTCTGGCAGCGTTGCTTGCCAATCTGGCAGGCGCACGCCGAAGAGTCGTTCCAGCTTGGCGCAATCCAGCCGGGAGTCGGGCGGGCGGCGGGTTGGGGTTGGCCAGTCGGCGGTGGCGATGGCCTGAACCTGCGGCGCCTTGTAGCCGTGCTTGGCGGCTTCTGCGAAGATTGCGGTGGCAAAGCCGTGCCAAGTCGTTTCGCCGGAGCCGGTGGCGTGGAAAACGCCTCGGTATTCCGGCCGCCAGCCCGTGGCGCGGATCTTTTCCACGATCGCCAGAATGGCGGCAGCAAGATCGGATGCGGCGGTGGGCGTGCCGCGCTGGTCCGCCACCACGCGCAGCAGCGGCATCTTGCGTCCGGCATTGAGCATGGTGCGGGCGAAGTTCTTGCCATGCGCCGAGTACACCCAGGCGGTGCGCAGAATCACCGCCTTGGCGTCGGTGGCCAGAATCGCCTCCTCGCCATCGCGCTTGGTGGCGCCATACACGCCGGTCGGCCCGGTCGGGTCGGTCTCCAGATAGGGCGCGCCCTTATCGCCATCGAACACGTAATCGGTGGAGACATGGATGAACGGCACATCCGCCGCGGCGCAGAGCTCCGCCAGGGCCAGCGGGCCGGTATGGTTGCCCGCCTTCGCGGCCTCCTGGTCGGTCTCGGCCTTGTCCACCGCCGTATAGGCGGCGGCGTTGATCACCAGATCCGGCTTAGCGGCGGCGAAACAGGCCGCAATGCTCTCCGGCTTCTCAAAATCGAATTCCGGCCGCGCCACGGCGGTGAACTCAATCCCCCGTTCGCGGCACAGCTTCGCCAGCGCATCGCCCAGCTGGCCCGAGGCCCCGGTGATCAGGATCATGGGTAGGTGAACCAAGTCTCGCACTCGGCGAGGCGCGGGGCGATCTTGTCCTTGTCCGAGAGCATTTCTTCGCCCGGGGCCACGGGCCAGGGCAGGGCCAGATCAGGGTCGTTCCAGATCACCGCGCGCTCGGCATTCTTGTCGTAATCAGCGGTGACTTTGTAAATCACCTCGGTATCCGGCGCGATGGTGCAGAACCCGTGCAGGAACCCGCCGGGGATCCAGAGCTGCGCCCAGTTCTCGGCCGAAAGTTCCGCCGCCACCCATTGGCCATAGGTCGGTGAGCCCTTGCGGATATCCACCGCCACATCCCAGATCGCGCCGCGGATCACCCGCACCAGCTTGCCCTGCACGCTGGGGGCCAGCTGGCAATGCAGGCCGCGAATGGTGCCCTTGGCGGCGGAGAAGCTCTGATTATCCTGCACGAAGGTTTCGTCGAACCCCAGCGCCTTCAGCTTGGAGGCACTCCAGGTTTCGGAGAAAAAGCCGCGCGTATCGCCGAATTTCGGCGGGGTGATCAGCTTCACCTCGGGAATGGCGAGTGATTCGATCTTCATCAGCTATGCGTTCCTTCGGCGATATCGTTGAGAATCCGGCCCAGCTCGGTCTTGCCGATGAGTGCTGCCCGGGCCTTCAACTGGTCCTTGTCGATGAACCCCATGCGGAACGCCACTTCCTCCGGGCAGCCGACGAGGTTGCCCTGGCGGCTCTGGATGGTCTGCACAAAGGTGGCGGCTTGCAGCAGGCTGTCCGGCGTCCCGGCATCCAGCCACGCGGTGCCGCGCCCGAGCCGCTCCACCTTCAGCGTGCCCTCTTGCAGGTACAGATTGTTGAGGTCGGTGATCTCCAGCTCGCCGCGGGGCGAGGGCTTGATCGTCTTGGCCAGCTCGACCACGCGGTTGTCGTAGAAATACAGCCCCGTCACCGCCCAGTTGGAGGTGGGCTTGGCGGGCTTCTCCACGATGTCCAGCGCCTTGCCGTCGGCATCGAAGCTGACCACGCCGTAGCGTTCCGGGTCGCGCACCTGATAGGCGAACACGGTCGCCCCCTCGGGCCGTGCACCGGCGGCGCGCAGCAGGGTGGAGAGATGGTCGCCATGGATCAGGTTATCGCCCAGCGCCAGGGCGCAGGCTTCGCCATTGATCCACTCCTCGCCAATGAGAAACGCCTGCGCCAGCCCGTCCGGGCTCGGCTGCTCGGCATAGGAGATGCGCACGCCCAGATGCGAGCCATCGTGGAACAGGCGCTGGAATTGCGGCAGGTCGGTCGGCGTGGAGATGATCAGCACCTCCTTGATGCCCGCCAGCAGCAGGGTGCAGAGCGGGTAATAGATCATCGGCTTGTCATACACCGGCAGCAGCTGCTTCGAGCTGGCCTGGGTGATGGGATGCAGCCGCGTGCCCGAGCCGCCCGCGAGGATGATGCCCTTGGTGATCATGCCGCCGCTCCCAGCCGTTGCCCGGAATATTTTTTGGCTCGGATGCCCTGCCACCATGCGGTGTTGGCCAGATACCAGTCGATGGTCGCGCGCAGGCCGCGCTCGAAATCATGCGCCGCCGTCCAGTTCAGCGCCGTCTCCGCGCTGGCCGGGTCGATCTCATAGCGGTTGTCATGGCCGGG
>DAIDJU010000065.1 GCA_027451225.1 Acidocella sp.
CAGCCACGAGATCAAGAACCCGCTCTCCTCGATCCGCTCGGCCATCGAAACACTGACGCGCGTGGAGGACCCGGCCCGCGCCTCGCGCCTGCTCGCCATCATCAACCAGGATGTGCAGCGGCTCGACAGGCTGATCACCGACATCTCGGACAGCTCGCGCCTGGATGCCGAGCTTTCACGCTCCAAATACGAGATCGTGGACATGGCGCGGATGCTCTCGGCACTGGCGGAAATCCACGACGCCACGCGCAAGGAGCACAACCCCTATATGGAGGTGGACGCACAGGCCGAGGGGCTGTTCGTGCGCGGCTCCGAGACCCGGCTGGTGCAGGTGCTGCGCAACCTCATCGGCAACGCCATCTCCTTCTCGCCGCCGGATGCGAAGATCTATCTGCGCGGGCGCGAGACCGGCGGGATGATCGAGTTGGCGGTGGAGGATGAGGGCCCCGGTATCCCCGATGGCAAGCTGGATTCCATCTTCGACCGCTTCTATTCCGAGCGCCCGCAGACCGAGCAGTTCGGCAGCCATTCGGGTCTCGGGCTCTCCATCTCACGCCAGATCGTCGAAGCGCATCAGGGCCGCATCTCGGCCGAGAACCGGCGCGACGATAAAGGCACCATCATCGGCGCGCGCTTCGTGATCAGGCTGCCCAAAGCAGGAGATTAAGAAAAATGCTGACCGTCATCGACCACCCGCTGGTGCAGCACAAGCTGACCCTGATGCGCAAGAAAGAGACCACCACAGGGGAATTCCGCCGCCTCGCGCGCGAGATCTCGCTGCTGCTGGGCTATGAGGTGCTGCGCGATCTGCCGCTGGAGCCGATCACCATCGAGACCCCGCTGGAAACGATGGAGGCGGTGCAGGTGCAGGGCAAGAAGCTGTGCTTCATCTCCATCCTGCGCGCGGGCGAGGGGATTCTGGACGGCATCCTGGACCTCGTTCCCTCCGCGCGCATCGGCCATGTCGGGCTGTACCGCGACCCGCAGACGCATGAGCCGGTGGAATATTACTTCAAGGTGCCCGAGGCGCTGGAAGAGCGGCTCTGCGTGGTGGTGGACCCGATGCTCGCCACCGGCCATTCCGCCGCCGCCGCCATCACCAAGCTGAAGGAAGCCGGGGCCAAGCAGATCAAGCTGGTCTGCCTGATCGCCGCGCCCGAGGGCGTGGCCGCGTTCGAGGCCGCGCATGCGGATGTGCCGGTCTATACCGCCGCGCTGGACAGGCAGCTCGACGAGCACGCCTATATCCGCCCAGGGTTGGGCGATGCCGGGGATCGTCTGTTCGGGACGAAGTAACTAGAGCGGCGGCGCGCGCCAGCGGGCCAGGGCGCGGTTGATGGCTTCGGCCAGATCGCGCTTTTGCGCCTCGCCCAGCTGACGGCCGATTTCCCGCCGCGCCGCCGGGGTGCGGATGACCAGCCGCGGCACCGCGCCGGGCGTTTCCTCCAGCTCCGCCCGCGCCCAGCCGGGCGGGACGCCCACCACGCTCCTGCGCCCCGACGGGGCAATGCTGGTGATCTCGATCTCATCCTCATACAGGCGGATGACTTCACAGGCCCGGGCAGCGCGGGCATTCAGCCAGAACAGCAATGCGGCCAGAGCGAGATCGGCGCCGTTGAAGCCGATCACCGGCCATGCGCCGAGCAGGTACATCAGTGTGGTGACACCGAGCGAGGCCGCCACCATGCCCCCCAGCACCGCCAGCAGCGCCCCGCGCGAGAGGCTGCGATGCGGCCTCAACTCAACCTCGAAGAACAGCCGGGGGGCGGGGTTGGCGGCATGGGCGTCCATGCCGCATACATCGTGCATCGTGCCGCTTGCCCCAAGGACCAGATGCCAAAATTGATGAAACGGGCGGATATTCCCGCCTTCCTCACCGCCATCGCCGCCGGCAACCCGGACCCGAAAACCGAACTGCATTACCAGACGGCGTTTCAGCTCCTGGTGGCCGTGGTGCTCTCGGCACAGACAACGGATGTGGCGGTGAACAAGGTTACACCCGCTTTGTTCGCGGCGGCACCGGATGCGGCGGCCATGGCGGCGCTGGGAGCGGAGGGAATTGGCCCGTTCATCAAATCCATCGGGCTATGGAGCGCGAAGGCCAAGAACGTCGCGGCGCT
>DAIDJU010000066.1 GCA_027451225.1 Acidocella sp.
CGAATAGGCTTCGTCATATTCCGGCCCACGCGCCCAGGCGATGCCCAGCAACAGCGCCGCCGCGAAACATAGGAAAGCGGCAACGCGCCGGTCATTCATCCTTCAGTGCGCGGCCCATCAGCGCCGCCATGGTCTGCGGTACATTCATCTCCCCGACCAGCAGGCGCGTCACCGCTTCGGTGATCGGCATCTCCACCCCCGCGGCGCGCGCGCGGGCCAGCAGAGCGGGCGCGGTGGTCACGCCCTCGGTCACGCTGCTGCGGCTGGCGAGAATCTCGGCCAGACTCCGCCCCTCGCCCAGCGCCAGCCCAAGCGAGAAATTGCGGCTGCTCAGGCCGGTGCAGGTCAGCAGCAGGTCGCCCAGGCCGGAAAGGCCGGAAACCGTCTCCGCCTTGCCGCCCAGCGCCACCGCCAGCCGGGCGATCTCGGCCAGACCACGGGTGATAAGCGCCGCGCGCGCATTCTCCCCCAACCCCGCGCCAATCACCACGCCCGCCGCGATGGCGATCACATTCTTCGCCGCGCCGCCCAGCGCCGCCCCCATGATGTCCGCACTGCCATACAGGCGCAGCGTATCCGTCCTCAGCGCCTCGATCAGCCGGGTCCTCGGCTCCGCCTCAGGCATGGCCAGCACAGCCGCGGCGGGGAGCTTGGCGGCGATCTCATGCGCGAAATTCGGCCCCGTGAGAATCGCGGCCTGGCGCTCCCCCACCAACTCGGGCGGCAGCAACAGCGAGCCTGTCTCCAGCCCCTTGCAGCACAGCACCAAGGGCGCGCCATTCTGTGGCAGCGCGGGGAGGATGGCGCGCAGATGCTGCATCGGCACCGCCAGCAGCAGAATATCCGCGCCCGGCATCTCATGGGTCAGGCGCAAAGTCTCCGGCAGCCTCGCCCCTTTCAGGCGCGGGTTCTCGCGGGTCGCCGCCATCTCGGCCACCTTGGCGGCATCGCGCGCCCAGAGCGTCACATCCTTGCCCGCGCGCGCGAGGAGAATGGCCAGCGCCGTGCCCCAGGCCCCGGCGCCGATCACGGCAATGGACTCACTCATGGATCACTCTCTCGATCACGCTCGAACAATCCGGCTCACCCAGCACCGCCTCGCAGGCCGCGAGGATGGGGGCGGCTTCTTCCTCGAACCCGTAAGGCGGGTTGACGATCAGCAGCCCGCAGCCATTCAGCCCCAACGGATTGGTATCCGGCCGGCGCAGGAACTCCACGGCGACAACATCGCGCAGCGGCGTCAGCTTCAGGCTCTCGAAGAAGGTCCGCACCGGGCCGCGATGCTTGATCGGGTACCAGACCACGAACACGCCGGATTTGAATTTCCGCCAGCCCGCGAGCAAGGCTTGCTCCAGCGCCGCGAATTCATCGGTACGCTCAAAGGGCGGGTCGATCAGCACCAGCGCCCGCTTCTCCGGTGGCGGCAGAAAGGCGCTGATAGCCTCGTAGCCATCACGCTCATGCACCGCCACATTCGCCGCCCCACGCATGGTCCGGCGCAACGTGGCCGCGTCCTCGGGGTGCAGTTCGCAGGCGATCAAGCGGTCATCCGGCCGCAGCAGCGCCGCCGAAAGCGCGGGTGAGCCGGGGTAGAGGCCCAACTCCCGCACCAGCTTCACATACTCGGCCAAGGCAGGCGGCGGGGCGTCCAGCAGTTTGCCGATGCCATCGCGCCACTCGCCGGTCTTTTCCGCCTGCTCCGAACGCACGTCGTAACGGCCGATTCCGGCATGGGTGTCCAGCAGCAGGAACGGCTTGTCCTTGCGCTGCATGGCGCGGATCAGCGGAATCAGCAGCGCGTGCTTCATCACATCGGCGAAATTACCGGCGTGGTAGATATGGCGGTAGTTCATGCGGAGAGCTGTTCCAGCGGCCAGCGCGGTTTGCAAGGGGCGTCGAGCGGGCTCGCCTGCCCCTCGGCCAGCCGCTCCTGCGCCGCCCAGGCGACCATCACGGCATTGTCGGTACACAGGCGCAGCGGCGGGGCGATGAGCGGCTTGCCCGCTTTCTCCGCCACCTCGCTCAGCCGCGCGCGAATGGCCTTATTAGCCGCCACCCCGCCCGCGATGATGATGGCCGAAGCATCCGGGCACAGCGCCAGGGCATGGGCCAGCCGGTCGCCCAGAATATCCGTCACCGCCGCCTGGAAGCTGGCGGCGATGTCGGCAGCGCGGGTGCGGGGCAACGCCCCTGGCGGCTCGGCGGCCACAAGCTGGGCCACGGCGGTCTTCAGGCCTGAGAAGGAGAAATCGCACCCCTCGCGGTGGAGCATCGGGCGCGGCAGCGGCACGGCGCGGGCATCCCCCTCCCGCGCGATCGCCTCCAGGGACGGGCCGCCGGGGTAAGGCAGGCCGAGCAGCTTCGCCGTCTTGTCGAAAGCTTCGCCCACCGCGTCGTCCAGCGTGGAGCCGAGCAGCCGGTAGCGGCCCACGCCCTCCACCGCCACGCATTGGCTATGCCCGCCCGAGAGCAGCAGCAGCAAATACGGAAATTCCGGCCGCACCGGGGCCAGCCCCGGCAGGCGGGCGGTCAGCGCATGCGCCTCCAGATGGTTGATGGCGAGGTAGGTTTTACCCGCAGCGATGGCAGCGCCTTTTGCATAGCCGGTTCCCACCAAAAGCCCGCCGATCAACCCCGGCCCCGCCGTGCCCGCAATCGCGGCCAGATCATCAAAGCCTAAGCCCGCCTCGCGCAATGCGTCCTTCACCATCGCGTCCAGCGCCGCCAGATGCGCCCGCGCCGCGATTTCCGGCACCACGCCGCCAAAAACCGCATGATCCGCGATCTGGCTGTACACCCGCTCGGCCAGAATGCGCCCATCAGGCGCCACGATGGCGGCGGCGGTCTCGTCGCAGGAGCTTTCTATGCCCAGCACCGGCCCACGCGGCAGCGAACTATGTGCCACGTGTTCAAGTTTGGCCTCACCTTTTCTTTCCATGCCACACGCTCTAGACCAGCCGCGTGAAAACCGTAACACCCAACGTGAAGCCCCATACCCGCAACCTGCCCCTCAAGGTCGGCACGCGCGGCTCAC
>DAIDJU010000067.1 GCA_027451225.1 Acidocella sp.
TTAGAACCCGAACATGTGATCCAGCGAGAACCCGCCCACGCCGTCATCCACACCGTGGAAGCCGAACAGCCGGCAGGTGGTATCGCGGATCAGCACATAGCCAGCCTCGCCCGCCTCGCGCAGCGCCTCGGCGGAGAAATGCGCCGAGGGCCGAACGGTAAACGAGCCTGAACAGGCGATCCGCACCCGCGCCGTGGCGAGCTTGTGCCCCGCGCCATCGTAAAGTTCTAGTTCGGTGCTGGAGAATTGCACCCAGGGCCCGGAGGCCGGGTAGATCAGCACGCAGAAACTCTGCCGCCCGCCAAAGCCAAGCTTAAGGAACAGCCGCGTGGAAAGCCCCGGCGGCTTGCCGGTATAGCTCTGCGGCTCGTTCTTATAGACCATCAGCGTATTGAAGATATGCGCGCCGAAGCTGCTCTCCGCCGCATGGCCGCTGGTGCGGTCCTCGAAGCGGAACAGCGCGTGCAGCCAGCCATTGGCCTCGCCGCCCAGGCGGAAATCATAGACCAGCTCGGCATGGCCGCCTTCGGGCAGCGCGCCCTCGGGGAGCATGTCGTCGAGGTCGAAGGCGCAGTCATGCTTGCGCGGCAGCACGCCGAAATAATGCTCGCCCAGCTTCGCGCCATCCGGGGCAAATACATCGAGCCGCAGAGGGGTATTTTGCTCCGAGGCCGCCATCGGGGTAGGCAGCACAATGGTGCGGAAACGCTGCCGCGGCAGCACCGGGAACGGCAGCAGAAAGCCGCGCCCCATCTCGGGCGGCAGCGTCTTCAGCCCCTCATCGGGCTTCAGATCGCCACGCTCGACATTCACATGGGCCATGCGCGTGCGCCCGCCGCGCTGCACCTCGTAGCGCGGGCGCACCACATGCCGCCCGGCCAAAACCTCGAGCTGCGCCGGCCAGCGCAAATCCGGAAACAGTTCCGCCACATCCAGCGCCAGCGTGGCGAAGGGCGGGACCTCGGCATCCAACGCCACGGGCGCGCCTTCGCCCATGCGGTCCAGCGCCAACCCACCGGCGGGGATCGGCACGGCGTGGCTGTTCTGCACCCACAGGATCACCCGCTCATCCGCGCGCGGCGCGGGCAGCCCGGCGAACCGCTCGGAGGGCCAGGCATTGGCGTCATGCGTGCAGGAGAGCGAGGCCCCGTTATCGGTGGCGTAGGTGTCCAGCGCGTATTTCACCACGTCATGCCCGGCGATGCCGGTGGCGTGGATGAACAACTGCCCCGTAAACGGCCCCAGCCCAAAGCGGGCACGCACCGTTTGGCTATCCACCACATAGCCGCCCGGCCCGGCCGGAGCGTCATCCTGCCATTCGGCCAGAACCTCGCCCTGCGCGCCGAACAGAATGTGGAAGAAGCGCATCTGCTTGGCACCGTATCCGGCCCAGTAATTGGCCGTGGTCAGGCGGGTGGCGAAATGCCCGTCATCGCGGAAGAACACGAAATTGGTGGCGAAGTTGCGCCCATCCAGATACCGCTCCGCCACGCTGCGCCATGCCTCGGGCAGCTTCACCTCGTCCAGCGTCAGCACCTCTGCGCCCCCAGGGAGGAAGCGTTGCAGCCGCTCGGCCACGCGCGGGGCGTCGAACGCCGCGATCAGCACCGTCTGCACCCGCGCCTCGGGCAGCGCGGTCAGCGCCCTGGCCACATGCCCACCGCGCACCTGGCCCACGGCCTGCACATCCTGCACATAAACGCCTTCAACGTCGAAATCCGGGCACAGCGCCAGCAGCGGCCCGGCGAGGCCCTCGGTGTCCACCACCGCCACACTGCCCGCACGCGCGGCCAGGGCGCTCAGCGCCCGTGCCGCCATGGGGTGCGCCAGCGCCTTGTAAACCGTATTGCCGCCACGCAGATTGTCGAACGTTTCGATATCCAGCATATTTTTATCTCACAGGCCCAGACGGCGGCGCAGTTCCGCCGCCGCTTCCGGCGTATCATCCAGCGGCGCGGTATTCCATAGCTCCAGCCGTCCCTCGAAATCCCGCACGCGCCCGTCCTTCACCAGCGCGTCCATAAACGCGCCGATGCGCGCGGATTTGCCCGGCAGCCGCACCAGATAAACCGGCACATGCGTCGCCACCGCCTCGGAGACCATGGAGACGCTGTCCGCCGTGGCGATAACCGCGTCGGCACAGGCGAGCATGCCGAAATACGGGTTCTCACCGGTAAAATCCCAGATCCACGCCCCCAGCGGCTCCAGCGCCGCCCGCAGAATGGCCACAACCTCCGGCGCGGTGCGGCGCGAAGGGGTAATCACCACCCCCGCCTCGCGCGCCACATTGGCGAGCTGCGCGGCCAGGGCATGGGCCTGTGGGGCCTCGAACCGGTAGCGCCCGTTGGAACCGCCCAGCAGCACCGCCACCAGCGGGCGCCGATACGCGGCGAAATGCGGCGTCCAGCGCTCGCGTTCGGCGGCCAGACGCTCCTGCGTCACCCGGTGCAGCGCCGTGCGGGTGACGATGACATTCGCGCCCTCGATGCCGTCATGCCGGGCGGCGAGCACGGCATCGAACTTATGCAGCCCCATGCGCGGATGCTGGATGGCCACGGCACGCACCTCCCTGCCGCGCAACGCGGCGGCCACGCGCGCGCCCGCCCCGCCAGCGCCTATCACCACCGGGGGCAACGGGGCCTCGAACGCCTCCGCCCCCACGGCCAGACGCGGGTTGAACCAGAAATTGGTCGGCACCCTGTCCCACGGCTTGAGGAAACGCAGCGGCCGCATATCCGGCGTGAACCCGGCGGCTTCGGCCAGGCCCAGCGCCTGGTTCCGCAGCCCGGCAAGGTCGGTGCAAAAGAGTCTCACAATCGGCATGGCTCCGGCTTTGGCGGGGGCCGGAGGTTCCGTCAACCCACGGATTGCGCCCGGCCACAACCCGGCTAGACTGTCAGCTATGAGTTCCGGTCCCCAGCCCGAAGCGCCGCCGCACAGCCCGCTCGTCCACGGGCTGCCGGATTTCGCCGTGGAGATTACCCCGCCCGACCTCACCCCGTTCATCCAGGGCAATACCGGCATCCCCGGTTTCACCACGCTCGATTCAGGGCGCGAGGGGCCGCATGTGGTGATTACTTCGTTAATTCACGGCAATGAGTTCGCGGGTGCCATCGTGCTCGCCGAGATGCTGCGCGCCGGCTTCGCGCCCTTACGCGGGCGGCTCACACTCGGCTTCGCCAACCTCGCCGCCTATAAGCAGTTCGACCGGAAAAACCCTCTCGCCACGCGCTATCTCGAGGAAGACCTCAACCGCGTATGGGATGATTACCAGCTTTTCGGCGTGCGCCGTTCAGCGGAGCTGGACCGCGCGCGCGCGATGAAACCGCTGATCGACAGCGCCGATCTTCTGCTGGATTTGCACACCATGCTCTGGCCCTCGGAACCGCTGATGCTCTGCGGTGCGGGGGCGCGGGGGCGAGAGCTGGCATTGGCCGTTGGCACGCCGGGGCTGGTGGTGGCCGATGCCGGGCATAAAGGCGGCAAACGGCTCATCGATTACGGGCGCTTCACCGAAGGCGCTGAACAAAAGGCCTCCTGCGTGCTGGTGGAAGCCGGACAGCACTGGGAAGCAAAGGCCATCGCCCAGAGCCGCGCGACCGTGCTCTCCCTGCTGCGCCATGCGGGCATGGTCGCGGGCATTGCCGCACCGCAGCGCCCACGTCTGGCGCAGGTGGTGCGTACCGTCACGGCGCGGACAAACCGTTTCATCTTCGTGCGTGACTTCCATGGCGGAGAGATGGTGTCCGCCGCCGGAACGATCATCGCGCATGATGGCGATGAAGCCATCCTCACGCCTGAAGATAACATGATGTTGGTGCTGCCGGCGCTGCGCGTCGCACACGGCCACACAGCGGTAAGGCTCGCGAAAATTCTGGAAAACTAACCGACGTTTTCGGGGCGCTTTTTTGCACAAAACGCCCCGAAAAACCTTTGTTAGTTAAAACTCCAGGCAGATCTTGCCAAAATGCCGGCCGGACTTCTCGTGCTCAAAGGCCTTGCCGATATCCTCCAGCGCGAACAGGCTATCCACCACCGGGCGGATGAAGCTCGCCTCCATCCCCGCCACCATTTCCATCTGCTGCCGACGGTTGCCGACAACAATGCCCTTCAGCCTGGCCTGCTTCAGCATCAGCGCCGCGGTTGGCACTTCGCCGCCCCAACCCGTCAGCACCCCGATCAGCGAGATATGCCCGCCGATCCGCACCGCCGTAATCGACTGCGCCAGCGTGCTCGGCCCGCCGACTTCCACCACATGGTCCACACCGCGCCCGCCGGTATAATCCAGCACCGCGCGCCCCCATTCCGGCGTGGTACGGTAATTGATGCCATGCACCGCGCCCAATTCGCGCAACCGCTCCAGCTTCTCGTCCGAAGACGAGGTGGCGATGACATTCGCCCCAGCGGCACGGGCGATCTGCAACGCGAATACCGAGACGCCGCCAGACCCCAGCACCAGCACAGTGTCACCGGGCTTTACGCCACCTTCCACCACCAGCGCGCGCCAAGCTGTAAGCCCCGCCGTGGTCAGCGTCGCGGCCTCGGCATGCGTCCAGCCACGCGGGGCCTGGGTGAAGAACTGCGCGGGCACGGTGACGTATTCGCGGGCATAGCCATCCACGCCATCGCCGGGCGTGGTGGAGAAGTCGCCGATACGCGGCGCGCCATCGAGCCAATGCGGAAAGAAGCAGGAGACGACATGATCCCCTGGCTTGAACTCACCCACGCCAGCGCCCACCGCCTCCACCACGCCCGCGCCATCGGCCATGGGAATACGCCCCTCGGCAGTGGCAATGGCCCCGATGGCCACGGCGTAATCATGGTAATTCAGCGAGCTGGCGTGCAGCCGGACCAATATCTCCCCCTGGCCGGGCGGCGCTGGCGCGTCGATCTCGGTCAGGACCAGATTCTCCAGCCCAGCGGGTTGCTTAATCTTGATAGCCTTCATGTCGTTCCCCTCAGAAAGTCAGGGTCAGCGCAACAGCGCCGCCGCCAGAGCCTCCCAACTTGGGGCGTCGGGGGCCAATAGCAAGCCCCCGGTGGTGTGGGAGGGCCGGTAGTCCGAACCATCAAAATGCCGTGAATACCCGCCCGCCTCGCGGTGCAGCAGCCAACCCGCGGCATGGTCCCAGGGCATCAGCTTGCGGAACATCTGCACATGGCAATGCCCGCCCGACAGCATGCGGTACTGGTGGGCAGCGCAGCGGTAATCGGTAACGGCGGCCAACCGGTCCAGCCGGTGCAGCACATGGCTGCGCAGCGGCTCCTCCATATAACGCCAGGACATGGAGCCAAACATCTGCCCAACCGGCGCGGGCTCGGCCACGCGCAACGGGCGGCGCGTGCCATCGGCAGCTTCCAGCCATGCCCCCTGCCCGGCCAGCGCCACGGCGCAATCATCGCTGATGGGGTCGAAGATGAAGCCCGCCTTCACCTCATCCGCTTCCACCAGCGCCGCCATCACACCAAACAGCGGCAGCTCGGCGGCAAAATTGGCGGTGCCGTCGATCGGGTCCAGCACCCAGACGCGCCCCGGCTCGGCCAGACGCTCCAGCCGCGCCTCGCCAGCGGAAACCGCCTCCTCGCCGATCACGTCGTCACCGGGAAACAGCGCCTTCAGCCCCGCATGCAGGGCCCGCTCGGCGGCTTCGTCGGCCACCGTCACCGGGTCCAGCGGGCCGGATTTGTCGCGCACGTCGCCACTGCCCAGATGCTTGAAACGCGGCAGGATCTCGGTGCGCGAGACCTCCCGCAGCAGGGCAATGACGGCCTTTTCCTGCGCCGGGGTCACAGCGCCTCGAACCGCGCCTTGTCGGCGCTGGAAAGCCTTACGGTGAGATGCACGAAATCCTCCCCATCCTCGCGAGTCAGCACTTCGCCATGGCGATACGCCCAGGCGATCTTCGCGCCATCGGCCACGGGGATGCGCAGCTCCACCAGCTCCAGCCGGGCGGCCAGGCGCGCGTCGATCTCGGCGAGCAGACGCGGCAGCCCCTCACCCGTCAGGGCCGAGACGGCGATGCCATCGCCCTGCACCACATTCTCCACCCCGCCCAGCATGTCGGCCTTGTTCAGCACCTCCAGCGTGCGGTTGGGCCAATCCTCGTCCAACGCGCCATCCTTGGCCAGACGGGCCAGCACGTTGCGCACGTCCTGGGCCTGGGCCTCGGTATCGGGGTGCGAGACATCGCGCACATGCAGCAGCAGATCGGCCTCGGACACCTCCTCCAGCGTGGCGCGGAAGGCGGCGACCAGCTCGGTCGGCAGCTCGGAGATGAAACCCACAGTGTCGGAAAGAATAATGTTGCGCCCGGAGGGCAGCACCAACCCGCGCATGGTCGGGTCCAGCGTGGCGAAAAGCTGGTTCTCCGCCATCACGGTCGCGCCGGTCAGGGCGTTGAACAGCGTGGACTTGCCCGCATTGGTATAGCCCACCAGCGCCACGATGGGGTACGGCACCTTCTTGCGCGCGCCCCGATGCAGCCCGCGCGTGCGCCGCACTTCCTCCAGCTCCGCCTTCAGCCGCACGATGCGGTCGCCAATCAACCGGCGATCCGCCTCGATCTGCGTTTCACCAGGGCCACCGAGGAAGCCGAAGCCGCCGCGCTGGCGCTCAAGGTGGGTCCAGGAGCGCACGAGCCGCGAACGCTGATACTCCAGATGCGCCAGCTCCACCTGCAACGCGCCCTCGCGCGTGCGGGCGCGTGCGCCGAAGATGTCCAGGATCAGCCCGGTGCGGTCGATGACCTTGCACTTCCAGGCTTTTTCCAGATTGCGCTGCTGTACGGGCGTGAGCGCGGCATCCACCACGACGACATCCACACCCGCCCCGGCCAGGGCCGCGGCGGCGATCTCCACCTGCCCCTTGCCCAGCAGCGTGGCGGGGGTGAGGCTGCGAAGTTGGAAGACCTGCTCATGCACGATGACAAGGCCGATGGACGCGGCAAGCCCCACGGCCTCGGCCAGACGCGCCTCGGCCGAACGCGCCTGGTTGCCCATGCGCGCGGCCTCTTTGTCCCACGGCAGAAGAATAGCCGCCCGGCTGGGCGGCGGCGCGGTCTCGATCAGCCTTCGGTTTCCGGGTCGTATTGCGGCTCAGGATTACGGCTCAGCTTCAGCGTCGTGCCGGCGCCTGCCCCTTCCGCGGGAGCCGGGGCGCCGCCCTCGGCGCGGGCTGCGTCGAACAGCATGATCGGCGCGCCAGGCATAACGGTGCTGATCGCGTGCTTGTAAACGAGTTGGGTATGCCCATCGCGGCGCAGCAGGACGGAGAAGTTATCAAACCAGGTGATAACCCCCTGGAGCTTCACGCCGTTAACAAGAAACACCGTGACCGGTGTCTTGCTCTTACGCACGTGATTGAGGAATACATCCTGTACATTTTGCGATTTTTCGTTGGCCACGGTGAATTCCTTGTTCTTGTCGCCGTTATACGGCGATATCTGGGTTAATCTAGCACAAAAAGCCTGAAGTTTACGGCGACTGCGTGGCGCAGGCCGCCGATGTTTGAATTATATAGAAATTGTGCGACGCGACAACAACTCTCCCCCATCGGGGCAGCGCCGCGTTTTTCGCACGGCGCGAGGCGCTCGGCACGGCCGCTCCGCATATCTCACGAAAAACACAACAAAATTGGCAAGCCGACGCACCGCGCGCGAAGCACGCAGCGCGCCATGGCCAATGTATAATTTTGAAACAGCGCGTTAGAAGGTAAAGCCCACCGAGAATGAGCCGTAACCGTGAATCGCACCATCCTCATGGTAGAAGCGGTTCGTCTGGAAGACTTGGGTATAGGTAAAGCGCACCCCACGCCAAATCACCGTTGCCCCTGCCTCGAACGTGCCGACGACACGGTACGGATCCACGCTGCGGCTGCTCTGGAAGTCCGCGCCTTGCAGGATTTCGTCATGCCCCACCACCTTGGCGGCGGCGCTGCCGAACACATACCACACCACAGGCTGGGTCTGGTTAAAGGCATCGGCCCCAGTTGGGGTCGTGGCCAGCAGCGAGGGACCGAAATCCGCATCCAGCCCCCGGCCGAAGCGGAAGCCCAAAGCAGGCTGCACGTAATCCTCGGTCAGGCCGCCCATGGCGGAGATCTGCGGCAGCGCGTCCGCCTCCATGCCGTTGGAGAGATGCACCACCGGCACGCGCCAGATACGCGCGGCCGAGAAGTCGATCGCAGGCTCGCTGGGAAGCTGATATGCCCAGCCATGAGTGCCGTTCTGGCCGATGACCGAGTGGAACCCGTTCTGCACGATCTCACCGCCCGCATCGCGCCCGATCACGCCGGCGCTCATGCCCAGGATGGTACGCGTGTTCGGCGTATCCTGAATCAGGCTCACCGTGGCCGCCAGATACCCGGCATAAGGCTCGTCATTCGAGTTGGGGTTGATCAGCTTGGTGTCATCCGGCGTGTAGAGCTGCTGGGTGATGCCAACGCTGACGCGCTGTGTGCCCTCGCCCAACAACGCATGGCCGAAATTAGCCAGAAAATCCGGCAGCTTGCCCTCGGGCGAGGTCCAGCCCAGGTGAAAGCCGTTGACGTAATACCTATCCGTGGGCGAGGCGGTGCTGACCGAGGCATTTTCGTCCTGCAACGTCCAGATGCCCGCAAAGGGCGAGGAGGACTGGGCCTGTGCGGCACTGCTTGAGGCGAACACAGCCAACGGGCTGAACACGGCAAGACGCAAAAATGTCTTCATGGCCCTCACAACCGGCGAGAAAGAATGGGTGTAACCGGTTGTAACCTATGTGTCAGATAATGGAACTACCGCTCCCGGCTGGTGCATTGCGCCAAATCGAGCAGACGTTCCAGCACTTCGCTCTCCTGCGCCCCCGCGATGGCATGCTCACCATCGACGAGAAAACATGGCACGCCGTTAATTCCCAAGCGATGCGCATGTAAGTTTTCAGTATGCACGGCTTCGGTGCCCTCGCTCGAAGCCAGGAAATCGAGGATCTCCCCCACGTCCAACCCGAGCTGCGACGCCAGACCCGCAAGGACAGCATGGCTGCCAATATCATTCCCCTCAACAAAATGTGAGGCAAAAATCCGCTGCACGAGCTGATCGGCAACCCCATACTTGGCGGCCTCGCGCACCAAGCGGTGCGCATCCACAGAGCTGGGGGTACGGCGGATGGAGGCGAAGTTAAACTTGATCCCCTCGGCAGCCCCGAGATCGGCGATCGAGGCATAAAGCCGCCGCGCCCGGTCCTCAGCCCCGAATTTGCGAATCATGTAGTCGGCACGCGGCATTCCGCCGCGCGGCATGTCGGGGTTCAGCAAGAAGGGCCGCCAGTTGAGTTCGACATCGAGATCCTGCCGCCGCGCGAGCAGAAAGGAGAGACGCTTCACACCCAGGTAACACCAGGGGCAGACGAAATCGAACACAACCTCGACAACCAGCCGCGCCGGACGGGGGGCCAGAATATTCATGGTAACGCAACCTAGCCCAACCCGGCTCGGGGCGCGAGCATTTTGCATGGCGCCCGCGCCTTTCGCCCAGTAACGAGATTACCGCACGGCCTCTTCGATTATGGGCAGGACCAGGCGAGACTGCGCCAGCAGCGCCAGTTGCAAAAACCGCATATACAGCCCACCACAACAATGGCGGGCCAGATCCATGCCGGATCCCCCACCCTGCCATCAGCACTTAGCCTTGCTGTTGCGGCAGCGCAGCGCGATTATGCCGGGTCTTGAATTTTGGAGTTTTTGACGTGAAACGTTTTGTATTCGCCATTCTCGCTGGCGCCATGCTGCCCTCCGGCGCCGCCCTGGCGCGCGAGGACAACCCCACCCAGATCGCCGCCCCCGGCGAAGGGCCGGTGATCCATCTTTTCGGGGCGCAATCCGTGTTCAACAAGGTCGGCAACGCGGTGCCCGAGCAGGCCCAGAATCAGGTTGCTCCGGCGGCGAATACCACGGCCACTCAGGCTGCCGCCCCCGCGGCTAATGCCGCCACCCCGGCCGACAACAGCGCCGACAGCACCGGCAGCCTGCTGCACCGCATGTTCGTAACCGGCGACAACACCCCGACCAGCGCCCGCCTTTCGCAGGGCCGCCCGGGCGCGCGCTAAAGCCCGAGGCCGGAGCGTTCAGCCCACAGACCGAACGCTCCCGCGCTCCATTCAATCCTGGGCGCGCAACTCGTCCGCGCGCTGCTCCAGGTGCTTGGCAATATCGTCCAGATGCCAGGCCTCGATGTCGTAGAACGTAACGTAACCGCGCTTCTTCACATCAATATCGCTGAAATGATCCACCACCGGCATCAACCCCGCGGCCTTGGCCTGCGCCAGGGTTAAATGCCCATCATGCGTGGTGTTGGCAGCATAAAACTTCACCAGCACATCCTCCGGCCCAAAGCCGTGATGCCACTTGCCATCCATCATGCCGGGCGGCCCCATCATGTCCGGGCCAGGGCCGAAATCCCCGCTGGGCGGCGAAGGCGGCTGGGTGCTGGCGGCGCTCTGCGCCAGGGCGAGTCCCGGCAAAAGGGCAATGCAGGACGCAAGCAAAAGACGGCGCATAGTGAAAACTCCTCGAGTTAAAGCAACCACGCCCCCTTCTTGCGCCCCGATTGTAACCCCTCTGTCTCCTGCTTGTGACAAACAAAAAACGGCGCCCGGAGGCGCCGTTTTCCATATTTTGGGAATGTCCCCCGGATTAGCGGGAGTAGAATTCCACGACCAGATGCGGCTCCATCTGCACCGGGTAGGGCACATCGGCCAGCTTCGGCGCGCGCAGGTACTTGCCCTTCATCGCGCGGTGGTCAACCTCGACATACTCCGGCACATCGCGCTCGCCGCTCTGGGCGGCATCCAGCACCACGGCGAGCTGCTTGGACTTCTCGCGAACCTCGATCACGTCCTCGTTCTTCACCTGATAGGACGGGATGTTCACCTTCTTGCCGTTGACCAGCACGTGGCCATGGCTCACCAGCTGGCGGGAGGCGAACGGGGTGATGGCGAACTTCAGGCGGTACACGACCGCGTCCAGACGGCGCTCGAGCAGCTCGATCAGGTTCTCCGAGGTGTCGCCCTTACGGCGCACGGCTTCCTCGTAGTACTTGTAGAAGGCCTTCTCGGAGATGTTGCCGTAGTAGCCCTTGAGCTTCTGCTTGGCCATCAGCTGCACGCCGAAGTCAGACGGCTTCTTGCGGCGCTGACCATGCTGGCCCGGGCCATATTCACGCTTGTTGACCGGCGACTTGGCGCGGCCCCACAGGTTAACGCCCAGGCGGCGGTTAATCTTATACTTACTCTCGGCGCGCTTGGTCACGGCGCTGATCCTTCTTGTTAAAATTCCGCCAGTAGTCCCCCTACCGCAAAATGCGATAAAGAGCGGGCGCGGGCGACCACCGCCCGTCCACGTTCCCGGCAACGAAGCGCCGCCCTTAAACCCCGGACCACCGCCCGTCAACCTTGGGCCGCAGCCAGGAGCGGGAAATCGCCGCCAGAGGCAGCAGAATCAGCCGCCGGGCGCGGGGCAGATGCAATTCCGCCCGCGCCCCCATCCAGCGCCCGCCGTCATCCGGTGCGGCGGGCTGCCACCCCGCGCCCAGCATTACCCCCTTCATCTCGCCCAGGCACAGGCTCAACGCGCGCCAATCCTCCGAGTCCGGGTCCGTCTCCGCCGGGGCGCAAGGTTCGGCCAGCAGGGTCAGGCACTTCACCGGGCGGGGGAACTCCACCCTGGCCTCACGCCCCTCTCCGGCGCGGATAATCTCGGGAATCGCCGTCCCGGCGGCGGAGAGTACGCGCAGCCGCGGCACAAAGCCGGGCGCGAACCCGGCCGCCAGGGCGATGCCGTGCAACCGCCGCCGCACCGCCGCCAGCCGCGCCCCGCTGGTAACGCTGGGTGCATAAGGCTTGGCCGCCGGGCTCCGCCGCCCCAGCTCGTGATACAACCCGCCGCGATTGCCGGCGCAGAAATACGACTCGCATTCCAGCCCCTCGGCCAACAGGATGCCGTGCCGGTCCAGCTCCACATGATAATAAGTCGCCGCCTGTTTGCGCTCGCGGATGATGGTGACGCCATTCACCAGATGCGTAACGGGGATGAGCACACCCTCCGCATAGACACAGTGCAGCGGCGAGAGGCGCAGCATCCGTTGCGGCCGCCCAGGCCCGAACGCGCCGGGCATGATGAGCACCGGCAAAGCGTTGCGCGCCGGGGCGGGGCCAAGATCGAGCGTGCGCCAGCCGACCCAGCGCACCGGGCGGCGCTCGCCCGTGGCAGTGATTAGCGGATCACCCGGACGCAGCTCCTCCACCGGGCGGTACCCGCTGGGCGAGAGCAGCCGCGTGCCACGCGCGAAGCAGGGCATCTCGCCCCCCAGCGTCAGCAGGGACCCGCCCGCATTATCCGAAACAATGCTCACGGCAGGCTGGCCGGAAACACTCTGCACGGCAAAAGCGGTAACGGCATTGCCCAGCGTATCCAGCACCGAAACCGTGCCGCCGCTGTAGCTCACCAGGGAGGTGGCGACACCGACCAGATCCACCACATCGCTGCCGCTCATATTGGCGATGCCGGAGATCCCCGCCGCCACATCGTCCAGCACCAGCTCGGCATTGGTTCCGGCGAAACTCACCGCCGCCCCGCTCTCAGCGCCACTCAGCTCCAGCGCGGCGCTGGTTCCCACCTCCAGCAGCCCGGCATTGGCAATGCTCCCGGCCAGGATCAGCCTGCCGCCCAGCGCCTCGATAGTGCCGGTATCCGCAATCCCCGCCGCCGCCAGCGCGCCGAAGCCCGTCACCCCGCCGGAGAAGCTGGATGCAGCGACCTCACCGCCCGCCAGCGCCAGCGCGGCGGCGTTCAGAGCGGAGGCCACGGAGACATGCCCGGCCACGCTCATCATCCCGGCATCCGCCAGGGTGCCACCATTCAGCGTCGCCCCCAGCCCAACGGAAATCTCCGCCCCGGCCTCGGCGGTCATGAGACCGCTCACCCCGAACAGCACCGTGCCGCCCAAGGCCAGCGTGCCAGCACCATCATAGCTGGCGGCGGTCAGGGGGGCGTCATTCTCCAGCGTCACCGCGCCCGCATTGCTCATGGCCCCCAGCGCGCCCACGGCCGTGCCATAGGCCAGCAGCGTCCCCGCCCCGCCCAGGCTGACGCCCCCCAGCGTCGCCGCACCGCCGATATCGAACGCCCCGCTTGCCAGCACCAGACTGCCCGAGGCGGCAAGCGCGCCGCTCACCACCCCCTCGCTGGCGCCGGACATGGTGATATTGCCGCTCGTGGAAAACGCCGTGCCCAACACCGCCAGCGTACCGCTGTTCAGCGTTATATCGCCGCCCAGCGCGGCTGTGGCGGCGGCGCCGAAAATCGCCACCGCGCCAGCGTCCACCCGCAGCGCCGTGCCGGAAGCCCCGCTGGCAACCAGCAGACTCTCGAAGTTCACCGTCCCGGCGACATCCACGCCCGAGACTGCTTGCGCCGCCGTCACCTGCGTCAGCCCGGCGGCGGCGTAGCTCTCCAGCCCCGTGGCGCTGGCGGCGGTGATCAGCACCTGCTCATCCAGCCCCGCCAGCAGCCCGGTGCCGCCGGTAAAGGTCAGCGCGTCGCTCACCCCCGTGCCGGTATAGCTCAACTCCGCCAGCACGGCGTTCAGCGCCTGCACATTCGCCCCGGTCAGCGTCAGCGCCCCCCCGGGCGTCAGCGTGCCCAGGCTGAGCGTGCCATGCGCCACGGCCACGGTCATGCTCAGGCTCTGCGCCGCCGTGCCGGTAACTTCCAAATCCAGCCCCAAAAGCGGCTGCGCCACCCCGGCGCTGGCCGTAAGCCCGAGGGCGCTGCTCACGGTGGGGGCCGTGGGGCGCAGATAGACGATGCCATCGCCCCCGGCATCCACCCCGCCAGCGGCGGAATACCCCACCGGGATGGACGCGAAGATGGTATAGGAATGAGTGGTGCCAGCCGCATCCACGCCCAGGACTGAAAAAGAAGTCTGGCTGACGTTATAAACGGTGAAGCCGCTCAGGCCGGGGAAGATCAGCTCATCGCCCGGTGCGAAGCCGGTAATGGTGCCCGAGAACAGCTCCGGCCCGGTAATGACGAACGCGCCCCCCGCCCCGCCCAGCGTGCCGGCATAACCACCGCCCACCGGCACCGCCCCGTCATTGCCGAGAAACCCCAGCATCACCGAGCTGGCGATGGTGAGGGCCGTGGTGTCGAAGATGCCGTAAAGCGCCTGGTCCTCGCCCAGCACCATCACGCCGCCCGCCGCCACGTCCAGATGCGTGCTGCCGGTGATCAGCCCGGCAGCAATCTCCAGCGTCTCCCCGCCCAGCGCCATTATGGTGCCCGCCCCGGAGATCTCCCCGGCAGCCGAAAAATTCCCCACGGTGAGCGTGCCCGCCCCCTCGACCACCGCGCCCGAAGCCAGCGAGAGGCCCAGCCCGTAATCGTTGCCCAACCCCGCCGCCACGGTGAAGCCCCCGGCGAAGTCCAGCAGCGCGCCCGCCCCGAGTTGCGCTGGGCCGCTCACCGTGCCGCCGGCCGCCAGCAGCGCCCCGGTTTCCACCAGCGTGGCGGCGTCGATCCGCCCGAAATCCAGGCTGGTGCCGCCCAATGTCAGCGTGTCGTAAGGCGCCTCCAGCGCTCCGCCGGGCGCGATACTCATGCCGGAGGCCAGCGTGGCGTTGCCCAGCACGGCGAGCGTGCCCCCAACCTCCAGCGCCCCGGACGCCGCCAGCCCACCCGTCACCAGCGTATCCGCCCCGGCGATGAAGGTGCCGTTCCCCCCCGCTGTGCCCACTGTGTTCAGGTAGATATTCCCGCTGGTCACCGCGCGGGGCAGCACGCCGTTCAGGTTCCACAGCGTGTAGTCCAGATGCTGCCCGCCACTCACCGTCGGCCCGGCGAAATCCAGCCCCGCCAGTAGCGTGTTCAGCACGCCGACCTCGTCGGCGGTGAAGCTCAGCTCGATCGTCCCGGTGCCAACGCCGCTGGCGGCGATGCCCGTCATCCCCGTAAGGCCGGGCAACAACAGCACGCCCTCGGCCACCGAGAGGGTGAGGCTCAGCGTCTCCTCCTGCCCCAACCCCATGGCAACCAGCCCCTGAGCGATGGGATCAGACAACAGCAGATCCGGCAGGGTGGTCAGCGAATTCGGGCTGAGCGTGACGATCTTCGCCGGATTGACGAATGCCGGGCCGGTGGTGGACGCTACCTGCACGACGATCTCCGTCTGCGCGCCCAGCGCCAGCGGATCACTCGCACTCACTGCAATGGTGTCACCATGCGCGGTGCTTGGTTCGCTAACCAGCAGCCCGGCCAAAGCCGTGTTCACCTGTGCGGCGCTCCCCGAAAGCGTAATGCTGTTGCCCGAAAGCGTCCCCACGCTCAGCACCGCCGCCGCGTTGGCGGCTTGCAGCGTTACGCTCAGCGTGCCGCTGGCGGGGTCGGCAACAGCAATGCCCGGCGGCAGCGCCTGTAATGACGAGAGCGCCCCATTGCCCCCCAGCACGGTCAGCGTCGCGGGAGCGGAGATGTCGAGCCGGCTGGTCACGACCGGACTTTATACAATCTTACCAAACAACAAAAGTCGTTAACACAACTTATGGGTGCATAATTTTCCAAAAAAATTCTCCCGCCGCCGGGCATGGTCCTGCAACGGTTCCAGCCCCATACTGTGCAACATGAAAACCGTGCACAAAAAACCCAAGGCCAAAGCCGCAAAAGCCGCCAAGGCGGCTCCCGCCCCGGCGCTGCCCAGCCGCGACTCGGTGAAGCAGTTTCTGGAAGAGGCCGGGCAGAACGTGCATTTCCGCGACGTGGCCCGCGCCTTCTCGGTTCGTACCGAGGACCGCAAGGCCCTGCGCGGCATCATGAAGTCGCTCGAGGCCTCCGGCCATGCCGAGCGCGCCGGGCGCAAACGCTTCACCGAGGCCGGACGCCTGCCCGAAAACGCGATGGTGGAGGTCACCGGCATCGACCGCGACGGCGAAGCCCTGGCCCGCCCCGTGGTGTGGGACGGCCCAGGCCGCCCGCCGATCATCTTCATGCACGCCGAGGCCAAGGGGCAGGCAGCCCTTGCCCCCGGCGCGCGGGTGCTGGCCAAGCTCAGGCGCATCGGGCCGGATAAATACGAGGGCCGCACCATCAAGCGCATCGCCGAGCAGGCGGGCAGCATCGTCGGCGTGTTCCATCTCACGCCGCATGGCGGGCGCATCGAGCCCACCGACAGGCGGCAGAAAACCGAGTGGATCGTGCCCGAGGGCGAGTCCATGCATGCGCAGGAGGGCGAGATCGTCCGCGCCGAACCCCTGCCCGGCCGCGTCTTCGGCCCCAAACCCGCCCGCGTGACGGAAAAGCTCGGCAGCATCGACGATGCCCGCTCGGTGAGCCTCATCGCCATCGCCCAGCACGGCATCCCCATGGACTTCACCGATGCCGCGCTGAAAGAGGCCGAAAAGGCCAAGCCCGTGCCGCTGGCCAAGCGCACCGACCTGCGCGAACTGCCACTCATCACCATCGACGGCCACGACGCCCGCGACTACGACGACGCCGTGTTCGCCGAGAAGGAGGAGCATGGCTACCGGCTGATCGTGGCCATCGCCGACGTGGCGCATTACGTGAAGCCCGGCTCGGCGCTGGATAATTGTGCCCGCGAACGCGGCAATAGCTGCTACTTCCCCGACCGCGTGGTGCCGATGCTGCCCGAGGCGCTCTCCAACGGGCTGTGCTCCCTCAAGCCCGACGAGGACCGGGGGTGCCTGTTCGTGGAGATGCACATCAACGTCCACGGCCATAAGCAGAGCCATAAATTCGGGCGCGGGCTGATGCGCTCGGCCGCGCGCAAGACCTATGAGCAGATCCAGGCCGAGTTCGAGCAGAACCCGGAGAACCACGCCAATCTCTACGCCGCCTATTTCGCCCTGCTCCAGGCACGGCACGCGCGCGGCACGCTGGAGCTGGACCTGCCCGGGCGCAAGGTGACGCTCGGCGAGGACGGGCAGGTGCAGAGCGTCGCCCCCCGCCCGCGGCTCGACAGCCACAAGCTGATCGAGGAGTTCATGATCCTGGCGAATGTCTGTGCCGCAGAGGAGCTCGAACGCCTGAGCATGCCTTGCATGTACCGCGTGCACGCCCCGCCCGCGCCCGAGAAGCTCGACCGCCTGCGCAACTTCCTGCACACGCTGGATATCTCGCTCAAGGTCGGCGACTCGCTCCACCCGCGCGATCTCGACCATATCCTCAAGCTGGTGGTGGACACGCCCGCCGCCCCGCTGGTTAACGAGACGATGCTGCGCGCCCAGTCCCAGGCCGAGTACTCGCCTGATAACATTGGCCATTTCGGCCTGGCGCTGAACCGCTACGCGCATTTCACCTCGCCCATCCGCCGCTATGCGGACCTGCTGGTGCACCGCGCGCTCATCACCGGGCTGAAGCTCGGCAAGGACGGCCTCTCCCCCGATGACATCGCCGGTTTCACCGTCACCGCCGAGCAGATTTCCGGCACCGAGCGCCGCGCCGCCCTGGCCGAACGCGATTCCACCGACCGCTACCTTGCGCTGTATTTGCAACACCGCATTGGAGAGTTGTTCTCCGGTCGGGTTTCAGGGGTGACGAAGTTCGGTTTATTCGTCACTCTTACCGAGAGTGGAGCGAGCGGTTTCCTGAGTATGGCGTCTTTACCGGATGATCACTGGATCTTCGATGAGAGCACCCAGACTCTGTCCGGACGCCGGAGCCGCCATGTCTTCTCAATCGCGCAACCTGTTGACGTTCGCCTCAACGAGGCCCGGCCCGTGACCGGCGGGCTGCTCTTCGGGCTGGCGGAAGCGGTTCCGGGCCTGAGCCCGGCGCGGCGGGGCAAGGCGGCCAAGGCCAAGCCGGGCCAGACTAAGCCCGGCAAGACCAAACAGCAGAAGCAGAAGCGGCGCAGGTGAGGCGCGCGGCTCTCCTCATTGTCGTTTGTTTTTGTGGCGGCCTGTTCTCGCGCGTGGCCGAGGCCGCCCCTGTGGGATTCGATTCGGCCACCGCCAGCGCCGTGTGGTCCGCCGCCCTTACCTATATCGCGCCGCGCTCCTTGCAGGCGCTCACCGTGCCGCAGATGACGATCTGGGGCCTCAACGGCCTCGCCGCGCTGGACCCGGACCTGAACACCACGCTGCAGGAGGGTCAGGTGCGCCTGTACGGCCCCAACGCGCTGCTGCTGGCCGTCACCGCCCCGGCGGATGGCGACGCCAATGGCTGGGGCAAGGTTGCCGCTCAAATCGCCTCCGCCGCTTATGCCGCCTCACCCGCCCTGCAACAGGCCGGCACGCAGGAAATCGTCAGCAGCTTCTTCGACGAGCTGTTCAACCATTTCGACCCCTATTCCCGCTACGAAGCCCCCACGATCGCGGCGCAGAACCAGCTCATGATCATGGGCCTCGCAGGCACGGGCCTCGTCTTCGCGGCCAAGTCCGGCCATGTGATCATCGACACCGTGGCGGCGGAAAGCCCGGCTGAGAATGCCGGATTGCTGCCGGGCATGACCGTGCTCTCGGTGGATGGGCGCTCGGCCTACCCCAGCACGGTGGCCGGGCTGAACTCGGCCATGAGCGGTATTGCCGGCAGTAACGTCACCCTCTCGGTGCTGGATGGCTCTGACGGCCCGCCCACCACCCAGCAGGTCACGCTCACGCGCGGCTTCATCCCGCCGCAAACGGTGTTCCCCGAACCCTCGCCCGGCCCCGGCCTGGTGGCGCTCAAGATCAGCGGCTTCAACAAGGGCACGGCGACCCAGTTCGGCGCCACCCTGGCCACGCTGATGGCGCAGACGCCCCCGCCCGCCGGGCTGGTGCTGGACCTGCGGGGGAATCGTGGCGGCGTGCTGCGTCAGGCGGTGCTGGTGGCGGATTCGCTGCTGCCCACAGGCATGATCGTGCAGACAGTCGGGCGCGACCCTGATGCCGACCAGAGTTTCCGGGCCGAAGGCTCGGACCTCACCAATGGCGCGCGTCTGGCTGTGCTGGTGGACGGACAGACGGCCAGCGCCGCCGAGATCCTCTCCGCCGCCTTGGCCGATAACGGCCGTGCCGTGGTCATCGGCTCCGAGACGCTGGGCAAGGGGCTGGTGCAGACCCTCACCTCCCTGCCCGATGGCGGGGAACTCTACGTTACCTGGAGCCGCGTTCTGGCCCCGCGCGGCTGGCCGTTGCAAAGCCTTGGCGTAATGCCGCAGGTTTGCACCAGCCTGGGGCGGCAAACGCTCCAAACCGAGCTTACGGCGCTGGACCAGGGCCATAACCTGCAAGCCAAGCCCCTGGCCGCCGCCCGCGCCATGCGCGCCCCCACCAATATGGAGGACGTGCTGCGCATCCGTAATTTCTGCCCGGCCGATATCGGCACGGATCTCGACCTCAGCGCCGCCGCGCATATCCTGTCCTCACCGGCGGCGTATCAGGCAGCTTTGCTGCGCTAGAGGACAATCCACACTTGACGAAACCTCTTTTTCTGCGCCATACGGCGCGCTCTGGAGATTCTTAATCATGGCAAAGTCTAACGTCGTTCAAATCAAGCTCGTTTCCACCGCGGACACTGGTTACTTCTACGTGACCAAGAAGAACGCGCGCGCCCAGACCCAGAAACTGGAGCTGAACAAGTACGATCCTGTCGTGCGCAAGCACGTCAAGTTCAAGGAAGCGAAGATCAAGTAAGCGCTTCGGCGCTTCCGCTTCTTTGCGGCAAGACGCCCCCGGAGCCATCGGCTGCGGGGGTTTTTGTGTGCGCGTAAGTTTGTTGGTTAACCGCTTTTCGGTTAATTGGCTAAAAATGCTTCCAGCCCAGGGACTTGAGCGGGATTTCCGTTCCGGATTCGGATAGCACGCGCACGCCTGCACCGGCTTTGAACATGCCGATCCTCGTCACCGGCACCGGAGCACAGGCGGCGCGCAGCGCTTCGCCTTTGCCAGGGGGCACGGCCAGGATCAGCTCGTAATCATCCCCGCCCGTCAGGCGCGCTTCCAGCACCGCATCGCCCAGCGCCGCGGTCTCGGGCGAGGCAGGTACCAGAGCAGCCTCCACGACCGCCCCAAGCCCCGATTCTTCGGCAATATGGGCAAGGTCCTGCGCCAACCCGTCCGAAACATCGATAGCCGCCGTGACCAGCCCCGCCAGCGCCAGCCCGATACGCGGCTCGGGCAGCAGTGAACGGCGAATGAAAAAGCCCGTCGGGTCCTCGCGCTGGCCAAGTCTCGCCTGCAGGCCCAGCACGGCATCGCCAATGGTGCCCGTCACCCAGATCTCATCCCCTGCCCTAGCCCCGTTACGGCGCAGCGCGGCCCCCGGCGGGACCGTGCCCAGCAGCGTGGCGGTCAGGGAGATTTCGTGCAGAGAGGAGGACGAGTCCCCTCCGAGCAACATCAGCCCGAACTCTGCCTGATCCTGCGCCAACCCGGCGGCGAATCCGGCCAGCCAGTCCTCGCCTAGCCCTGCGGGCAGCGCCGTGGTCAGCAGATAGCCGAGCGGAGTCGCCCCCATCGCGGCGAGATCGGAGAGGTTGCGGCGCAGCAGCTTGCGGGCGATCAGAGCCGGGTCGTCGCCGGAGAGGAAATGCACCCCCTCCAGCATCTGGTCCACAGTAAGCACCAGC